>CAIKZE010000314.1 GCA_903831825.1 uncultured Lentisphaeria bacterium
GGCTCCACGGTTTTCCGGTTTGACTGTAATACCGTTAAACTGTCATGCCGTAATACTGGTTTAACGGCTCCACGGTTTTCCGGTTTGACTGTAATACCGTTAAACTGTCATGCCGTAATACTGGTTTAACGGCTCCACGGTTTTCCGGTTTGACTGTAATACCGTTAAACTGTCATGCCGTAATACCGTTTTATCCTGACTCCTGCCTCCTGCCTTTTGACACCTCCGATTGCGCGGGCAACGCCCGCGTCAATCCGTCTTCGCCGAATCTGGCATCCACGATTTCTTCCACTGTATTTAAATTTATACCATAAACAATTACATTCAACGCGATTTTAAGTTGAGATATCCTGGCGGGAAGCCGGCCTTTAATATCCGGCGTTTTGCCGGTTGAGGTAACGCTGACCATCAGATATCCGCCTTCGGCGGCTTTTGCCACCGCTTTGATATGGCCGATAGCCTTACAGGCGGCAAGCTCCAGGTCTTCAGCGATATTTTTCAATATTTCAGCTAATTTAGCGCTGAAAATTTCATGCTCAAAGTCATTGAGTATGGCGGTTTTGCCAAAACCGCCTTGCTTGCCAGTTTCGGCGAAACAGGCATACTTTTCCATGACAACGTTTACGGTATAACTTCTGGCGACCGGAACCGCCTGCATGCCCTGGCGGGCGCGGGTTAAAAGAGAGACTTTCTCTGTGGCTTTCTCTTTAAACGGGGTCTTCATGAATTCTTCGACCAGCAGATTCACATTGACGTTATTCAGCGCTGAAACGCAGATGATTTTAACCTCCGGACGGATCTTCCTGATTCTGCGCGATACCGCCTCCAGCCCTTCCGCGTCAACCATGTCAGTTTTGTTAATCACCAGAATATCCGCAATCTCAATTCCGTCAGTGATTATCGGAATATTCAGATTGGACAACCGGATAAAACGCTCGGCGTCAATCACCACGGCGACATGCTTGCGGTCAATCTCGCCGCCGTATCCGTCCAATGCCCGCATCACCTCTCTGGGCGACGCCACTCCGGACGGTTCCAGCAATACAACATCGGGCGCGATTTCCCGTTCCAGTTCCATTAAAGTATTAACCAGGTCAAGGCGCAGTGAACAGCAGATGCATCCGGAATAAATCTCCCGCACCTGCAATCCTTCTTCCCGCAGTACAATATCGTCAATGCCGACCTTGCCGATTTCATTTTCAATTATCGCCATTTTCCGCCCGGATTCCGAAACGGCTTTAGCCACGGAAAGCAGTAATGAGGTTTTGCCTGAACCCAGAAAACCGGCTATGACAAAAAGATTCATCGGAGAATTCCTATATTAGGGTTTTTATTATTAGTATTCTCTTCCATTCACGGCTTCTCATTATGGGGCCTATGGGACCTATGGGACCTATGGGGCCTATGGGATTCGCAACCACTCGTTTCCATCATTAAAGCAGCCCGATACAGATTCTGCCGGCGATTACCGCGGCATCTTCGGCTTCAAAAATCCGCTTTGCCGAAGCATCGAACAACACTTCCGCCTCAGCCGGGAATTCATCATCGCCAAGACGGTAAATCAACGTTATACTGAGTATGCCCAGCGCCTGGATTTCAGCGGAAAAGTCGCCGAGTTTAAGCGGCGTCCAGTCGAAGCGGTTCAGATTTTTCTTCAATTGCTCAAGGTCATTGCCGAAACGTCCGACCAGCGGAACCACGGTTCTGGCAAGAAACGGCTGATAATAGAACTGGCCTCCGGTAAAATCCCTGAACGAAATCAGTTCTCCGGCAGGTTTTACCGGCAGATTGCAACGCAGATAATGCAGCGCCAGCAGCCGGTCAGCCGGTTTGGCGTCCTTGCCGTCAACAGCGTTCTTTAAACTGAAACAAGCCGTATTCAGCAGCATGTCTTTACCGAACACCCGCATTTTGATATTCGATTCATCCGCCATTTCCAGGCCGAGCAACTGCGCCCGAGCTTTCATGTCGGTGTTTTCAAGCTGCCTGACCGCCAGTTCAATGGCTTCGTTTATTCCGTCTATTTTGGACATAAGTTTTTAAATCCAGAATTCAGAATTCAGTAGTCAGGATTCAGAATGAATCAAGACCCAAAACATTTTTAACCACAAAGACATCCCGCAGACGCGGGAACACAAAGAAAACTTTTTCCGGTTTAACGGCTCCACGGTTTTACGGTTTTACTGTAATACCGTTAAACTGTCATGCCGTAATACCGTTTTATCCTGACTTCTGACTACTGCCCTTACTGTTTCTTTATTTTATCGCGCACGGAAGGGAACATGTCTATATCGGTATGCGGCAGAAACAGGGCGCTGGTGTATTGGTTCATGTATTGCGGATCGCTGCTCAAATCAATATATGTCATGCGCGACGCGGCTTCCAACTGCCGTTCCCTGAATTCCTGGGATACCAGCACCATGTGGCTGCCGGTCAGCGATGAATTTCCGATATATTTGAATTTGCTCCGGTCAACATCCGGCAGCAAGCCGATGGTTATCGCCATTTCCAGATCAAGGAAGCGCCCGAAACCGCCGGCAATATAGATATTGGTCAAATCCTCGAAAGTCATATCAAGTTGTTTGAGGATCAGCGCGCAGGCGGAATAAATGGCGGCTTTGGTCCGGATAATGTTTTCAAAATCCACTTCGCTGATGGTAATTTCCACGCCGTTGTCACCTTCCGATGCCGGAACTATCACATAAGACGCAAAGCGTCCTTCGACTTTTATTACTTCACAAGGCTTTGTGCGGTTAAGTTTGCCGGCAGGATCAATCCATCCGGCAAGCAGCAGATTCGCGATGAGCGAAATCATCCCCGAACCGCAGATGCCCTTGGGTTTTACGCCGCCGATAGTCTGATAATTGGCGACGCCGGTTGCGGCGTCTATTTCCACTCCTTCAATCGCGCCGAGCGCGGCGCGCATGCCGTACTTGATGCCGCCGCCTTCAAAAGCCGGTCCCGCCGAACAGGCGCAAGTCATCATGAACTCACTGTTGCCGATAACGATCTCGCCGTTGGTCCCGATGTCGATAAACAGGCTCAATCCCGGACTTCCGGCAACCAGTTCAGTGCACAGGATTCCGGCGGTGATATCGCCGCCGACATAACTGCCGACGCTGGGCGAAAGATAAACCCAGGATTGCGAATTTATTTTGATTCCGACTTCTTCAGCGGTGAGGTAAGGGGACTGCATGATCGTGGGAGTATACGGTTCAAGCCGGATATATTGAGGATTCAGTCCCAGCAGCAGATGGATCATCGTGGTGTTGCCGGAAATAACCGCATTGCAGATATCTTCAACGGCGACTCCGTACATTTTAATCAGCCGTTCAATCAGCCGGTTGATTGTCCGCAGAACTTTTTCCCGGAGTTCATTCAGATGCCCCGGTTTGGCGGCGTAATTGATGCGGCTGATAACGTCAAGGCCGCAGGATATCTGTTCGTTGTAGTCAGTCAGGGTGCCGACAGCTCTGGCTTCCGGCAGATAGACCAGTTGAACCGCCACGGTGGTCGTTCCGATATCCACGGCGATGCCGTAATTATCCTGGGTCCGGTTGCCGCTTTCAATCCCGATCACATGATACTGTTCCGGTTCCCGGACCAGCGTCACTGTCACATTGCCGTTATCCTGGCGGATCGCGTCAGCGATTTTTCTCAGCACCGGCAGCGTGTATACTATTTTTTTGGTTCCCCAGTATTGCTGGATTGAACTGGTCAGGCGGTCAAGATCGGACAGTCCGTCGCCCATTTTCGGGTCGCCCACTTTTACCAGCCATTTGACGGCAAGCGGGTCATACTGCCAATATCCGGGAAAAAGCTCCTCCCTGACCAGTCTGGCGTCTTCTTCGGCGGAAGTGAACTTGCCCCCCTTGCGGGCAATCAGTTCAGGAATTTCAACGACGAGAGGGGACTCGGTAAGTTTGGTTTTACAGGCCAGCACAAAACCGTCAGCCAGTTCTTCCGCCGTCAGTACGCCGAGACTGCTGGAGTCAACATTCCCGGAAGCGATTCTGACCAGACATTTGCCGCAAGTGCCTTTGCCGCCGCACGGCGCGTCAATGTCGATTCCGGCCTTTCTGGCGCTTTCCAGCAAATTGGCTCCGATATCGGCTTCAATTGTTCTGCCTGAAGGTTTAAATGTAATTACCGGCATTTTTCACTCTTTCGATTAACCACAGAGACACAGAGGCACAGAGAAATCCTTTTTTTTACCATGAAAGGCATGAAGAAAACTAAATCAAAAACTGTTTCCTGACTTATATCTTTCTTTGCCTTCCGGCTGTTCAATCTGCCAAGCCTTCCTTTGTGTCTTTGTGTCTCTGTGGTTAAAATGCAATTTACTATATAATTTAAATACCCGGTAATTTACATCCGGAGCTGGTTTACTTCAAATGTTGAGCAAATCTGGCTTTGACAAAACTTTCGATATCGTTTGCTTCCTGAGTACCGACAATCACTTTCCAGCCCGGCATATTTTCTTCAAGTTCGCCGCTGATTTGAGCGACATATCCGGGAATGACGATTTCACGGGTGTTGACCTGACTGTTCAAATCGATTTCCTTGCAGAATTTGCCGATAGAGGCGCCGGAGAATTTGCCGGCGGCCCAGGCGGTCAGCACGCTCATGCCTTCGCATTCAGGGATCACCAGCCATGCGCTCAAGCCGCTGTTTTCGATCTCGCCGGATACAATAAAGTAGGTGAGCGAAAAGTTGGTGGTGACAAATACCGGAGAATCCTTGGTCGGTTCGCCAATCGCATAGAGTTTCGGTTCGACCTGAATCGGTTTCTGCGGGTCGGTAAAGATATTCTGGCGCAATGCCATCAGGCCGACCAGTTGCGCCTTGTTGAACTCAGGCAGCACGCAAATACCGCCGAATTTGGTAATATCAGTGATCGCGGCCACTGAAGAGTCCATGACGTCGCCGGATTTAATGAAATTGATGCTGGCATAGCCCAGCGGTTTATAGGCAGTTTTCAGCGCGGCTTTCCGGGCAATCGAATTTACCTGGAATTGTTCCGCCAGTGAATTAGTCTGGAACTGAAGCACCAGATTATTAAAACCATCTTCTTTCAGCTTGAAGGTAAGTCCGACCAGAGTATTCAAGTCAGGAGCGGTCACCAGCAAGGCGTGTTCATTGGCTTTGGCGATTTCGAGCAGTTCCGCGGCATTTTCCGGGGTGGCCGGGCCGATGAGGCTGTTGGAGCCTTTAATCGCGGCGGCGGCGGCGCTTAGCGCTTTGACGTCATTGCTGTAGAGGACAAGCGGACGCCCGGTTTTCTTCCAGGCTTTTTCAGCGACGGCGGCCAGGGTTTCCGGAGCGGAAGCATTGTGCGTAATCGCGACCATTTCCACCCGGAGCACTTCCCCGACGCGGGTCAGTTCATATTTCGTGACATTGTCCAGAGTCTGATCTATGGTTTCAGCGGAATCGGCATCGTTGATATTGATGGCGAACACCGTCCGGTTGACAAAAGTCTTTTCATGGCGGTAGAGGCAGGTTTCCTCCCCGACTTTGACCTGTTTGTCCGCGCCGAAATATACGCCTTTCACCGGCGGTTCGCTGGCGGCGCCGAGCACCGATTTGGCTTCTTCGGAGGCATAGGGACATTCTGAAAGTTCCGCCTTGCCGGCAGCCAGTTTCATGGCAAATGCCAGACATGTGTTTGAACCGCATTCCTTGCAATTAGTCTTGGGCAGCAGTTTCTGTATTTGAATACCAGTTAATTTGGCCATTTTTCAATCCTTTTCCTTTTAATAGTTACTTTGTAACTTTGCCGTCCATCAACTCGAAAATCGTCTTTTTCGTCTGCACGACAGCATCCGGATGATACATTATCAGGATGTCGGCTCCGGCGTACACCAGGCTGACCGCGGTAGTCAATTCCCAGACCGCCGCGCGTTTACCCAGATCGCCCCATTCAGGGAAGTCGCTTTCGAGAGCCTTGAATTCCTTGGTCTTGGCGCATTCATATCCCGGAGACACGATCATCGGGAGGGCCAGCATCTTGTCGCCGCCGAGTCCGGACTGGCGGATGCGTTCCATTACGGAATAGGTATATTCAATCCCGTAGCCGGTAGCGCCGGTCATCGGGTCCATGACAATCTGTTCGCATTTGATGTCCATGTTCCCCAGCAGAATATTCAACTGCTTGCCGATGTTAACGTCAATCGGGCTCTGGGCGACAATCGTATGGCCGTATGCCATCGCCGCGCCGGCGATCGTGCGGTAGTTATCCTGTTCAACCCAGTTGAGCAGCAAATTTTCCCCGGCACATGCCTGGGCCACGGCTTTCATGACTTCGTTGTTACGGTCATAATTATTATGTCCGGTGATAATCAACGGAACATCCACCGCGCTCAAAACGGCCTTGACCAGTTCAACTGCCTGTTCCGGAGTGCGGTTGCCTTTTTCCGGATGGGTGCCGTCAAGTCTGACGCTGATCAGATCCGCGCCATATTTGTTCACACATACTTTGGCCATTTCCGCCGGATTCTCAAGCAGACTGCCGAAAATCTCACGCAGCACCGCCGGATATTTGGGGTTGACCACGTCGAAAACTTCCATGGCGACCAGCGGACGGTTCGGCATTTCGCCTTCCCAGAAATGGAACGGCATGCAGGACGCTCCGCCGATCTTGTAACTGCGGCCGCGTGAACCGCCTTCCGCTTTTGTAGCACCGAGTTTTACGGTACATACCGGAACTTCGGCGGCGTCTTTCGGAATTTTGAACGCCGTAACTTTGGACAGGCGTTCGGCCGCGGTCACCTTCGGTTTAGCGGGAGCCGCCGGGGCCTTGACCGGTTCGGCAGACTCAACCGCCGCGATGGTTTCACCCAGGAATTTACTGCTCAGGGTATTGATGATATCCCGGACAATACTCTGCGTAATCGCGGTTTTCAACGAGCCGGAAATTTCCGCCTTCACCTGTTGTTTAATCTGTTCGATCAACTCCGGAGTAAGAGCAGTACCGGAACCGGATTCAGCCTTTACGTCCGCGTCAATTTTTTCTTTTATTTCAACTGGTGCAGTAGTTGCCGCTTCAGCCGTTTCCGCCTGTTCAACGGTTTCATCCGGCACCGCATATTCAGTCATATCCTTCATCTCCAACGCAGGATGTCCGGTTTTTTCCATAAACGCTTTAATTTCGTTGGGATCGGTGGCGACGGTTTCATCGGCAATGCTGTCCATGAATCCGGTAATGCCCTGTTCTTCAAAACGTTTGTCCAGGTCTTCCTTCAGCAGCGCTTTCAGTTCCTTCGGCATCCAGACCATGCGCCTCAGGCCGCCTTCGGCAAAGAGGAACTTTTTCGAAGTCAGGAACACCTTGCCGCAGCCCATGAAGCCGGGGGTCTGCAAGCCGCCGCCGACATTTCCGGCCAGCGAGGAGAAAGTCATTCCGCTCGGAGTTTCACCCAGGAATTCGCGGTTGACCGCCATTACGCCGTTACATTCCGGCACATAGGCGCAGATTACTTCGAAACAGCCGCAACTGGTCATCGGCCGGTCCATAATGGAGTAGGCGCAGAAGCTGTCCACGGATTTATGGCTGTTGGAGTAAACGTAATCGTTAATGCCTTTCCATACGCCTTTTACCGGATCAATGCATTCGCCTTTGAGGATCGGCTGGTTCGGCCCGGTCTCATCAATTTCATAAGCGGCTTTACCGTCAAGCCAGTTGTAAGCGCCGCAGAGGCCGAGACGTTCAGGACTGATGATACAGACATGATCCGGCGCGAACGACTGGCAGAGCAGGCATGAATAGAACGTTTCGACCGATTCGTCGGTCATGGATTCAAGGCGTTTATTGCGTTCCTTGTAAACCTCGCGGGCAATCACCACGCGCCGTTCAACTTCCTTCTCATCAGTCACCAGCGTAACTTTTACTTTATCCACAATCGCGGGATACTCGGAAAGGAATTTGGCATGCAGGATTTCGCCGTAATGCTTCAGACGCAAACCGTTTTTAAATCCGGCCTTGGAAACACGGGTCCAGACGATATCGCGCTGCCCCATGTGCCAGATGCCTTCAGCGCCGTTGACCAGATGGTGAATCTGACGCTCAAGAATCGGTTCAAAGTCAGACTGCATTTTGCGTCCGGCCACTTCCACCCAGATTGCCAGCGGCAGCGCGGTGCCTTCCGGAACCTGGTCAATGTCAGGACCGATAACCTCGATATCGCCATCATTGATCTGGTCAAGGCCGACTGAAGTGACAAATTCAAACGCCGTGGTGCGGTTGCCGCCGAACTCGCAGTGAACATCGCCTTTGCGAATGCGTTCACCTTCGAACGCGGGACCGTAAGCGACAGGAATCGGCACTTTGGTGATTTTAATTTTGCAGCCGCGGATTTCCAGCGCGCGTTCGACCATTTCTTTCGGCGCGACATTGGAAATAACATGCTCGTAAGTACATATTCCGGTCGGCAGAATCTGGGGAATATCCGTATCCGCGATTACCGGGAAGCCATAGTTGATCGCGCCCGCCGCCATCGCGTATTTCGCCGCGGTTACTTCGCCGAAAGCCAGCACAAACGCGAAAATGCGGTTTTTATTATATTTCAGATTGGCTGCGTAATCGCCGGGTTTTACCCCGCCGAAGGAAAGCGCGGCGCGGCTCGGGAACCCGAGTACGAACGCCAGCGAAGACACATCCTTGCCGAACGGCACCAGACGGGTTTCCCAGCCCAGTTGAACGCCTTCTTCAGCAAGCTGCTCGGCAAACTGTTTGCCGTCAGTCTCGCCGGCCATAAAGACATAAATATTCTTTTCCTGGAGTTCCTTGGCAATTTTCACGGCTATTTCATTGGTCGGAGCAGCCCCGACGATTGCCGCGAATCCCGGCGCGGAACCGTCCACAAATTCGATTCCGCGTTCACGCATAACGACGTCGGACGCGGCGCCCAGCCAGATCCCGTTGATCGGGGACGGGCCGATAAGATAATTACATGCTTCAATGATTTCAGTCGCGAACAGCGCCGCCACCCCGGCATCCATGGCTTTACCCAGATAAGGCAGCCACGTTTTGTCGCTCGGTCTGTCCGGCAGCAGTCCTTTGGTGTACTGGAGCATGTCGTGCAGATCGGAAAGTTTTTCCATTTTTTTGCCGGTAAAGGAATAGATTATCGGCAGATAATAAGCCGTATCGGGAAACCCTACCGGAGCATCCGCGCCTTTAGCCTTGATCGCCTCCGCAAGTTTTGCTTCCGCCTTGGCGACCCATTCGGTGGCGCCGTCAATGGCGCTTGCACATATTATTTTAGACATTGAGATTTCTCCTATCTTTCATATCCAGCAGTTTCCGCTCGGTCTTCTTGTTGATGCCCAGCGCTTCACGGGAAGCGTTGAGAAGTTCCATGATTTTTTCCACCGCCGCCATCGGGTCGGGAATATAATGGAAACCGCCGCCGAAACGTTTCTGGGATTCTTCGCCCAGATATTTGGTGACATTTTCCGAACCGCCGATATTGAACGGCTGTCCGAGGATTACGTCCACGCCGGAGGCGACAAAGTAACAGCCGATGGCGACAGCTTTTTCACTCATCCATTCGGGAGCGACCCCGACTGCCGGCACCTGGGCCAGCGAATCGCCCAGCCCGCCTTCATAAACGATTTGAGTGGCGGCTTCCAGGATGCGGCTGTTGTCAACGCAACTGCCCATGTGGAGTACGGGAGGAATACCTACCGTTTCGCAAATTTCACGCAAACCGGGACCGGCTTCCGCCAGCGCGGTTTCCGGAGTCAGTTTGCCGGCTTTGGCGGAGGCCTGCGCCGCGCAGCCGGTTTGCAGAATCAGCACGTCGCGCTTAATCAGTTCTTTCGTCAGCGCATTGATATAAGAGTCCGTCTTGGTTTTGATATTATTACAGCCGACAATCCCGACCACACCCTTGATTCTGCCGGAAATGATCGCGTCATTCAACGGACGGAACGAGCCGCGGAAAGATCCGCCGAGCATGTATTTGATCGCTTCAACGCTGAATCCGGCAACCAGCGGTTCCTTGAATTTCGGAATCTGCACTTTCAGCGGATCGCGGTTTTTATAGTTGTCAATCGCCCGCTTGATCAGGTCTTTCGCTGAATCGTAAGCGTGGTCTTCGTCGAACGCGATGTGGGTGGCTCCGATAGTCTTGGCGATGTCCGCCGTGGACACCACTTCGGTATGATAAGATTTGGCGACGTTCGGCAGACTCGGCATTACGCACTGAACGTCCACCACCATCATTTCCACCGCGCCGGTGATTATTGCCAGTTCCTGCTGCAGGAAGTTACCGGCGATCTGTACGCCGCGGCGCATCAGGATTTCATTGGCAGTACAGCAAAGTCCCGCCAGATTGACGCCTTCAGCTCCGGCTTTAGTTGCATATTCCTTGATTTCCGGGTCGTGAATGGCGGCAGCCAGCATTTCCGACAGCGCGGGTTCGTGACCATGCACGATTATGTTCACCTTTTTCTCTTCAAGCACGCCGAGGTTGGCGTTGCTGCGCAGCGGTTCCGGGGTTCCGAACAGGATGTCGGAAACTTCAGTTGCGATGCGGGCGCCGCCCCAGCCGTCAGCCAGCGAGGTCTTGAACGCCATATCCAGGAGGTTGCGGTAGTCATGGTCCACGCCCATATGGGTGCGGTGCATTGACTCCACCACCATCCGGTCAACGCCTTGCGGCGCAATATTATATTTGCTCCAGACCGCCCTTGTTTTTTCCGGGGCCAGTTCCAGAGTCTTCAAATCCTCTTCCTGGGAAGTAAATTCGGAGATGAACAAATTCGCCAGTTCCAGCGCAAGTTCGTTAACTGCCTTGCCTTCTGTTTTCAGGCCGTATTCCCCGGCTATGCGGTAAAGCGCTTTCTCATCCGTGATTTTGAAATCTTTTTCCTTGCCTTCGGCAACTTTTTTGAGTCGCAGAACGAGGTGACGCCCATGATCGGAGTGCGCGGCGGTGCCGGCGGCGACTTCGCGCAGAAAATTACGCGCGACGATGGTGTCGGCGTCAGCGCCGCAAACTCCGCGCGGCGCGTTCGGGGTTATTCTGCAGGGGCCCATATGACAAATTTTGCAGCAGATACCCTGTGTTCCGAATTTACACGAAACACTCTGGGAATCCGCCCTTGTAAAACAGGTTTCGACGCAGTCCTTTTGAGATTTTAGAATAATCTCAACTGAAGCTGGATCCGAAACCATGTCTTCTACCTTTTTCGGTTCTTTGGCCATGGATCATCTCCTTGATTTATCGTTAGATATATTAATGTTTATTGTATTTTTAAATTTCAAGACGGCTTCCGTCCGGGTAATCCCGCCTGCTCCAGCAATTCATCAATCTGCTGGACTATTTTATTGTCTGAAGATACGTTCATAATGTTTCCGCTTTTTTCCGCGATCTCCGCCAGTTCGCTGCAATCCGGCATGCCGATCACAAAGTCGGCTTTGGTAATTTCCCTGATCTCCTCCATCCGCTCCGGCATTTCGTCGCGGCGGAGACGGTTGACGATAATCGCCAGTTTTCCGTATTTGATGTTCATTTCGCCGGTCATCTCGTGCAGCCGCACCACCGTCTGCAAGCCGCGGCTGGAGGGGTCGGCCACCATCACCAGCAGGTCCACGCTCTGGACGATCCGGCGTGAAAGGTTTTCCAATCCAGCTTCATTATCCAGCACTATATAAGGATATACCTTCGAAACTTTTTCAATCGCGTTTTTCAGCACGTTATTGGCGTAACAATAGCATCCCGCCCCTTCGGAGCGGCCCATGGCGATTAAATCAAAATCATTTGACTCAACCAGGCATTCGGCTATTTTAAATTCCATCCAGTCCTGTTTGGAGACTCCGGCGGACATCCCTTTGGCGGCAAACACTTTTGCCTCCTCGCGAATGGCCCCGATGGTGGACGTTACCGTCACGCCCAGTACGCTGTCCAGACACATGTTGGGGTCTGCGTCCACCGCCAGCACCGGTTTGCAATTGCGGGCGATCAGGCGGGATACGATCAGCCCGGACAACGTTGTCTTGCCTACTCCGCCTTTACCGCTTACTGCTATCAAATAACTCATTATCCATGCCCGCCTGTTATTAAATTAATGGATTTCACATTCGTTGTTCAACTTTTTCAATATATTTTCAAATCTGGCCGAAATTTCCGGAGGCAGCGCATCTAATGCGGATTGTCCGATCCGGTCCGCCTTGCGGATATCTTCCGAGTAGGGAATAAACTCCAGGATATCATATCCGGTCAGCGCTTCCCTGATAAATTTTTCGTCAGCTTCATCTTTAACTTTATTGGCGATGAAGCGCAAATCCTTGATGCCGATCTGCCGCGTCATTCTGATAATCCGCTGAGCGCACTCAATGGAGTTCTGGCCCGGTTCGACCACCACCAGCATGGAATTGACCCCTCTGGCCGTGGCGCGGCCAAGATGTTCAATGCCCGCCTCCATATCCATAATCAGCGCATCGTCTTTGTATAATATCAAATCTGTAACCAGCGCTTTAATCAGCACGCTTTCCGGACACGCACAGCCGCCGCCGCCGTCTTCCACCGCGCCCAGCACCAGCAGCGCAACGCCCTTGTGCATTGTCGCATAGTTGTCCGCAATATCGGCGACTTCCGGATTGAGTTTGAACATCTGTCCGTAGCGTTTAACTTTCGCCCCGGTCCGCTCTTCAATCAAAGCCGCCTGATGGGAAATCGGCACTATTTTGGCCTGTTCTTCCGCGCTGAGACCGAGCGCTCCGGCCAGATTCGCGTCCGGATCGCAATCCAGGGCCAATACCCGGCCGCCGCGCCTGGCCAGCATTAACGCCAGCACAGCCGCCACCGTGGATTTACCGACTCCGCCCTTGCCTGATATTGCGATTTTCATTATTCAGTCTCGATTTATTTTATTGTTTCGGAGGCTGACTTCGTTTTATGCGAAGTTCGCCTCCGTATTGTAACTAATTTCAGAATCCGTATTTCGCTTTCATGCGTTTCGACAACTGGCTGACCATTTCGAACACTTTTTCAGCGTCTTCAACTGGCATTGAACCAGTTCCGCATGACGGGGTGATGATCGCCTGACGGGTGATCAAACCCTTGTCAATTCCGGCAGCGGCCAGATGGTCCATAACCTTTTCCAGTTGCGCTTCCAGAGAATCAACCGTCTGTTCGCGGATGGCAACCGAAGTGGGAACCACGCCCCAGGCCAGCAGCCCGCCGTTGGTAAGATGGGTCTTGACCTTGTCGGCATACATCGCGATAGTCTCGCCGAAACCGAACGCGTCGAAGTTGACAATATCCACTCCGGCGTCAATAAGGATGCTCCATTCGGTGTTGCCGCAGCAGTGAATGCCGGCCAGCGCGCCGTCGGCATGAACGGCCGCGATCACTTCCTGGAGGGCAGTCACGACTTCGTCACGACTTACCGAGACGTAGGTGGAACTGCCGAACGCGGAAAGAATCGGTTCGTCAATGAAACAGATGATATTATTTGCATACTGTTTGAATTTCTGAATCTGCCAGCGGCATTTCATCGCCAGCGCCTTGATGACCACATCGCGGAACTCTTCATTATACCAGAGAGCGCGTTTGTTTTCATCGACAATGGTCAGCGCGAAACTGCACGGGCCGGTCGTCTGGACTTTCGCCCACGGAATTTTTCCGCCTTTGGCTTTCAGCGCTTGTTCCAACGCGTAGATGCCGTGGGAAAAGTTTTCGCTGATAGCCATTGAAGAACAGTCGCCGGTGCCGGAATCTTCATCCATCGCCGTCATGTAGTTTTCATAGAATACGGCAAAGGCTTCCGAATAATCCACGGAAGTGTCAAAATAGAGCCGTCCCTTCACTTCGTCAATCACTGCGCAGGGCATGCCCTCGGAGTATTGGATTTCCATCTGCTCGTGCAAACCGAAATGAGAAAGCTGCGGCCAGATCGGACAGTCCAGCTTGGACAGGGAGACGTTGATCGCGTATGCCGGGTCAGCAAACGGCATGCTGCCGATTGCCGTACTTAAAAATTTACCTTCTGCCATTTTTTATTACCTCTATATTTTTGTTTTACTGGATTCTGTTTTATATTCGGTCTTCAGTCTTCTGGCTTTATTCTGACTACTGAATTCTGACTACTGAATTCTCTCCGGTTTTATTATTTAAGTTTCAAAACCGCTTCTTTGATCGCCTTGATATGGGCCGGGGTGGTGCCGCAGCAGCCGCCGATGATATTGGCGCCCGCCTTGACCAGCGCGGGAACCAGCTTGGCCATGTCTTCGGGAGAATCGGGGAATACGTCAACCCCGTTGATATTTTTCGGCAATCCGGCGTTCGCGTGGACCAGAATCGGAATGTTCGCGTCGGCGGCCCTGATTTCCTTGACGATTTCAATCATGCGTTCCATGCCGTTGCCGCAGTTGGCCCCGACAATATCCGCGCCGGCGTCAAGCAGCGCTTTAACCATTTCCGCCGGGGATACGCCCATCATCGTGCGGTATTCGCCGGAAACCGTTTTTTCGAAAGTGAAAGTGCAGATCGCTTCGAGCAGAGTATTCTCCTTGACGGCCTTGACCGCGAGTACGGCTTCATCAATCGCGGACATGGTTTCGATGCAGGCCGCGTCGGCTCCGCCGTTTTCCAGGGCAATCGCCTGTTCCTTGAAACAGTTGTAAAGTTCTTCTTCGGTGACATCGCCCATCAGCAGCATTTTTCCGGTGGGTCCGATGGAGGCGATTACGAAATTGTGATCTCCGGCGGCTTCTCTGGAAATGCTCGCCGCGGCTTCGTTTAGTTCAGCGACCCGGTCGGACAGTTCATAGTGTTCGAGTTTGAAAGAGGTGCCGCCGAAACTGTCGCTTTCAACCATGTCCGCGCCGGCTTCGATGTAAGATTTGGCAATGTCGAGCACCGCGTCACGATGTTCCACGCACCAGAGTTCCGGACATTCGCCGGGCTTCATCCCCTTTTTCTGGAGAAACGTGCCCCACGCGCCGTCTGACACAAGTACTTTACCGCTTTTTACCTGTTCAACAATCGTTCCCTTGCATGAATCACACATAACGACCTTCCCTTCTTTAAAATTATTTAATTCCAGACTCACATTCTAAAAATAACTTTTAACACCATATAAAACATAACTTCCCGGAATGCATAACGCCTCCTATCTTTTATTGTATTTTTGCTCTATTTTATCTTTAAGCGGAAAACCGCCTGAATGAGTTAACCTTCAGTTTTCTGCCTTACGGCGAACTGTCTGCGGCACCGGTTTCAAACCATCCCCAACCTGCTCCAGTCTGCCGCTGACTTGCTTCTTTACTCAAACAGCTTCCGCCTGAATCATCCGGCTTGTCATCTATTATCCTTGTGCAGAGATTGGGAATTATGGGAATTATGGGAACGAACAGCCATAGGCCCCATAGAACATATAGGCCCCATATGCTCAGTCCAGTTTCCAGGCGGACAGCATCGTCGCGGCGATAAGCTCATTGCCGGCGGATGTCATGTGGGTGCCGTCGCGCGTCAGCAGCATTCCGGATTTAGCGCGGCTGCCGTGCATCTGCCATTCCATGGCGAACACCGCATCCAGCGGGACCAGACGGGCATCGGCTTCATCGGCGGCTTCGCGGGCCGCAATGCAGTAGAGCGGCATTACGCTGCCGTTATTTTTCAGCGCCGCGCCTTCAAACTGCCAGGCCGGAGTCGCGATGCTGAATTTCCTGATCCCGGCCAGACGGCACAGGTGAATGATCCAGATAAGATTGCTCTTATAGGCCGCCGGTTCGACGCGGGGTTCGTCCGCCCAGACGCCGCGGCCGACCGCGGCGTCATTGGCTCCGAGAAAAACCGATAGCGCATCCGGTTTCTGTGCAATCACGTCGGAACGCAGCCGGGCCAGCGCGGCGGGGGTTTTGTCGCCGCCGAAACCGGCATTGATGACTTTGATTTTCAGCTTCTTGAGTTTATCATCCAGAATTTTTACATAGCCGTCCCGCGCTGCCGTAAGGCTGTCGCCGAAACAGACCAGTTTCTCGCCTTTGTCCAGCCAAGGTGTATCAAATGTAAGCATGATTCGCATCCTCCGTTATTTTACTGTTTTTGGGGAATTATATAATCTTACATCCGGCGCAAAATGTTCAAGTCCGCCGATAATAAAAACTGCCGTAAATCACCCTCTATATAGAGTTAAACACAGTATGGTTAAATTCCCTTGCGGTTCAGTGCATAGCGATTCAGCATCAAGGCGGGGGCATAGGATTGTTTGGCTTTCCGCAACCCGGGCAAACCTAAATCCTGTTCGCGGTTGATGTACCGGCATCGGCCTGACAACAGTTTTGCGGTTTCGTGATTGATAAATTGCGACGCACCTTTGAAATCCCGCGAAGCTTTTTCAAAATGCACATCATAGCATTCGTTATTCTGGCGGCTGAAAACCGTAAACGCCACCGGCTCTTCTCCCACGAAAACAATCAGGCCTTCAATATCCAGTTTGTCAAAATAGGTGAATGCCTTGTGCAGCGCGGAATTTTCCTCCAGCAAAAAATGGCTGTGGTCGAGAAAAGTGTTCAGCCGGAGCGCCAGCTTCAGCGTTTCTTTGGCGTCGGCTTTTGAAATCATCACCACCCGGCGGTCGGGGTGTTCCCGTTCGAACTGCTTAATCAAATTGCGTTTTTTGCTGAGTTTGGCGCCGCTGAGATTAAGCAAATCACTGGTCAGGTAAATATAATCGGAATAATCTTCGGACCAACTCACCTCGAAGTACCGTTCAATATCCGGGAATGCCTCAATATACTCTTCCGGCACATCGAAAAAACTGCCGCTGGAATAGTCACTCGCAATAAAATAATCGGAGATTTCAGCCATTTCAACTGGGGAAAAATACTCTCCCAGAGGCATTTGCAGGGCGCGTTCCTGTTCGGAGAACAATACTATCCGGTCGCGGAGCATATTCCAGCGCATGAGACAGGCCTCGCCCCAGCAGAAAAGATTATTGAAATTGCATTCACAGCTCATCCGGTTCAAAATCGCCAGATGTTTATCGAAAACAGCCTTATCGCCCAGTTCAACTGCTCTAAATCCGGCTATGTCGAGATTGATCATGATTTCATTCCCATTTTAAATTTATTTGTCTAATTTAAGCGGAAACATCACGGTTTCAAGCTGAATTTTCTCTTCAGACTGCATAATCTGCCCGGCGGTTAGCGGCTCTGTTTCCGGAAGCTTTACCTGTCGTTTCCGCAAAATACTGAGATTATTCTTCACCGGCCCGTAAATGGCATTGTCTACCGGAAACACTGCCAGAGATGTGACGGCGCACGTTTCCCCGCCGGAGAGCAGACAGTTTATATTCATCTCCAGCAACATGCAGTCTGTACCGCGAAATCCCTTTTTCCTTTTCAAAGTAATCTTTCCTTCCAGTTTTTCGGGACGGCATTTAAGTCTCAACAATTGATTCCGAAAAATCTCCAAGTCCGGGATCCATGTGCTTCCGGCGTGAATTACACCGGGATGACCCCAAATTGTTTTGCCTGCCGGTTCAATTGTTCCCAAATCGAAAATCATGCCCAGTAATGACGCGTCTTTCGCGGCGACGGCATTGCCCGACGCTTTAAACGAAAAAACAGTTTTGCCGCTGTCGTCGCGGCGGATAAATAATGTTTCGCCGTCAAAGCCCGGCTGATATTTGACGCCATTTTCAAAGCCGGCAAATTTTTCAACTTTGAGTTCCAGCGCGGAAGGTTGAGCTTCCGCTGTCTGAGTAATGGTCAACACTCCGGTAAGTTCAAGTTGGATGTTTTTTAAAGGCGTTTTAGCCGATTCGATGCTGCCGCTGAGACAATGTTCAGCCAGATAATCAGCTTTTGCCTCACAGCGGAATTCCTGCCCGACTTTGACGCCGCGAAAAAAGTCCGGTTTGAATTCCTCCCCGGCAAACAAACTGCCGGCCAGGCAAAACGGACTCAAAGCAAGCAATAAAGCCGGTATTGCATGCATAAATATATCTCCTTTTGAACTTAATAATTGAAATATGCCATCAGGGTGTTGAACAGGTCATATTCGAATTTGTCATTGGGGCAGGGGAGCGGTTTACGCTCCAGATGCAGCGTTCTGAAATACTGCAAAAGCGTGAGAATTTCCGACACCTTTCTTTCCGCCCGGTGCGGCGGACTGTACGGATTGACGGTGACGGCTCCGGTAATCACCTGATAAAATTCCCGGCAGAGGTCTTTGACATGAATGAGTTGCACCGGGGCATCAACGATGATTTCAGGTGTTTCGCCGTGAGCAATTTTGTAACAAAACGTGGCAACCACCGAATTGTAAAACGGTTTTCCGAGCGGACCGAAAGTATTCGGAATGAGCATGCCGGTGAATTTGCCGCCGCTGCGGGAAGCCCATGCGTCCAGCAGGCGGCGACCGTCGCGCTTGGACGCATGATACAAGCCGTCGCGCGATTCATGCGTCGTCGAAGCAAACAGCACATGCGGTTTGACTCCGACGGTGTCCATGGCGTCAATCAACTGCCGCACCAATTGCATGTTGGTGTCATACATGAACTGTCCGTCAGCATGGCGGCTGATCGCCGCCAGATGGATTATTACATCGCATTGCGCCACGAAAGACTGCAATTTTGCCGCATTCTGAAAAAAATCTTTGTCAAACGGAATTCTGATGATGTTTCGCTGCATTCCCAGAAAATTATATAGATTGGTACCGATAAATCCGGATTGTCCGGTAATGCCAATTCTGAATTTGTCTTGCATCGTTTTTCCTTGGCGGTTGTGTTATTTCAGCAGTTTCTTGTCATTGTCGTCAATTTTATTCTGCGAGGCCAATTTAGTCAACATCTTGTTGGTCTGCTCAATAAGCTCTTCATCGGCGTTGGTGATAAAAGAGCCTTCAGGCGGAGAAAACATTCCCATAAAGGCGGACCAGAACGGGCGGTGGGCCTTTTTAACCATTTCCAGTTCGTGCCTGATTTTAAACAGGTGTTGAACCGGGGTGCGCCGGCTGCCGATTTCAAGAGCGGCGCGGTAATGGAATTTGGCGGCGCTGTATTCGTGAAGCACCGCCAGACAGCGGGCCAGATATATCCGGTAAATAATATTGTGCGGCGACAGCGAAACCGCATTTATCAGAAACGGCCTGGCGGTGCGGATGCGCTTTTCGTGAAACAGATTTTTCCCTTCGCGGAAAGTCATGAAGACTTCTGTTTTGGCAAGATCCATCAACAGGGTCGCCAGGCTGGTCTTTTCCGGATAAGTGTTGCCGACAATGAGTTCTTCCAGGATGTCGTCGGCCATGGAGTCCATGATTGATGCCTCCCGCGGAGCTTCGCTTATGGCCTCGGCGGCAGCTTCGTCATTGAAAAGACGCTGGTCATAGCGGCGGCGTTTGGCGGGGTCCGAAAGGACGTCGAATGCCCCCACCAGGACTTTGAATTCTTCAGTTTTTTGCGGGGAGTTGTTGAAGCGGTCGGGATGGCATTCCTTGGCCTTCCTGTAGTAAGCCTTTTTTAGTTCCTGGAAATTACTGTTGCGTTCGACTCCCAGAATACTGTAATAGTTTTCGATTCCTGCCATCATTTGCTTTTACCGTTCCGCTGTTTTCAATATTATACCGGATAGCCGGCTAAAAGCAAGTTAAGATCGCGATTCGGTAAAAATTCCTTGGAATTGGCTTGAAGAACTGACAAAAAACAGTTATTTTACTTTTTGACTTTTTAAACTTTTACATTTTTAAAATTCTTATAGGATGATTGTGAATTTATTTTGCAAAAAGTTCAAATGCCTGCCTGATTATTTCGCCGTTGGCTTACTCGGCGTGATTATCGGCACTGCAATATTTCAAGTTGTTGGGAAATGCCTTGGTACAAATATGGTGTTTTTAAAGGTTGTTTCCGAAGACATCCCTTTATTTTCACCATTTTATTCAGTGGTTATTGTTCCAATTGTTTTAATTTTCACTGCCAGAATTATTAAATTGCCGCGAATGGTTTCAATCGCGCTGCTGCCGTGGGCGCTTTACATTCCTTTTTTATTTTTTGAATTAAATATTTTTTCCATAATCGTGTTTATTTTTCTGAGCGGGATTACAGTTTGCCGCATGGTATTGCTTCTGCCCATTTCATTATTTGCGGATAAAATTGCAATTGCCGGCAAAGACCGGACTTGGCTGCTGTTGACGGCAATAGTCACCGCGGGGTTTACCGGCATGGGCATCTATATGTCACATGTAGCGCTGAAAGTACAGTTTCTATGTTTCGGGGACTGGGGAATTTTCACCGAAGTTGCGGCTAATACGCTGTCCGGCAAATTTCTGCTGAGCAACTGGCCTGGCGGAATCAACTTTTTTTCCCAACACTACGGACCAGGTTTTTTTCTGGTGTTCACCCCGCTGATCTGGCTGTTTAATTCACCTTACACCACCTTTGTTTTCGGGGCATTAACCTTGTGGGGAAGCGCAATGCTGATTTACTGGTTCGCGCGGACCCGGCAGCTCAGCCCGCCATACGCCTTTTGTCTGGCGATGGCCTATTTATTATATCCGTCATTATCCAATTTGAATATTTCAATTTTTTACGGATTTCATATTATTTACTTCGTTATTCCGGTTTTTATCCTCTTTTATGTTTTTTACGAACGGGAAAAATATCTGATTGCTTTTCTAATTTTCCTCTACTCCCTGACTATCCAGGAGACGGTGGGGACATTCTGGGTCGGATGGGGGATAATTCAATTTTTGTCCGGCAGAAAAAGAGATGGAATTATTTATGCCGTAATCGGGGCGGCATTTTTTGTCATCTGCATTAAATTACTTATCCCGGCATGCGGGACTGTCAATTATATTTATATGGAGGAATGCTACAATCATCTTGGAACAGGCATTTGGGAAATCATGGTTTCTCCGGTACTTCACCCGGCAGCGTTCTGGGGCAGTCTTTTCACTGTAAAAAATCTTGCGGTCGCGCTGCTGTTGCTGCTGCCGTCGTTTATGATCGCTTTTAACCGTCCTCTGCTCCTGTTATGCAGCGCGCCTCAAATGCTGTTTGTTTTCCTTCAGAATAACCAGGAAGTCGTAAATTTATGCATGCAATACCAGTCGGAAACGGTGGCAATGATCGCCGTTACCTGTGTGCTGGGACTGGCGGCAGCGCTGAAAAATGAAAAACCTGGTCTGTGGGCGAAAATTCTCCTGTCGGGGTTGTTTAAAAAGGATTTAGTTCCTGACAGAAAAAAGATTGCATGCGCAATGGTTGCCGGATTGATCGTGACCTCTCTGCTGTCTAATTATTTTTATTCTTTGAGTTATTACGGTTGTCACTCTTTCGGGCTTATCGCCAAAATGCCGGACTGTTCCGCGGTGATGGATGAGATTAAGAAAATTGTGCCGCCGGATGTTGAGGTGGCCGCATCTGAAAGAGTTGCCGCCCAATTTATGATCAGAAATCAGGTATTTCCGGTAAGATTTGATAAAGAATACCGGGTGTATGATTTAAACGATTGTTTGGACGGATCGGCGCAATTTCATAACGCGATGCTGGCTGACAAAGACTATGGTCTGATTTGGTTTAAATTCTATAAAACCCATCAGTTTTTTGTATTTAAAAAAGATGCAAAAACAAGATATCCGAAACCGGTTAATCCGATTTCCCCGCAAGAGTGGGAAGCCGCCGGCCAAACGATAAACATACCGGCGTTAAGTGATGATTTCCAGGTTAAATCCAGATTGGATAAAAGTCCGGAAGGACGGTTATATCTGGTTTATGTTATCAAACTTAAAAGAAAAGTAAATTATGAATGCGAGATAAATGCGCGCGCATCTTTTAATGATAAAGACTATTATTGGCGGGTTCCGTTCGGATATGGTTATTATCCGGCTTCTAAAGCGCTGCCTGAAGAAGCATTCAAGTTAATGCTGCCGCTGCCTGTTGATTGGACCGGAATTTCTTCTGCCGATATTAAAATTCAGGAAAAGAAATAAGGTACCCGTGCGGAATTATTTCCCGGTTTTTATCGCCCAGCGGAGTTGCGCGCATTTGGATCGGGGGTTGTCGTATCTTTCCTGTGCTGTCGCCCGGATGGGGAATTTGCTGTAATCCGAATAGATTCCCGATTTAAATCCCTCTTCGAACGACTTCTTAACGCGGTTGTCTTCGCCGGAATGGAATGCGAGAATGGCGACTCTGCCGCAGGGTTTCAGCGCGAAAGGCAGCGCCTGTAAAAACTGGTCAAGGGCGCTGAACTCGTCGTTTACCGCGATGCGCAGCGCCTGGAAAGTGCGCTGCAGCGACTTGGTCACTTCTTTTTCCCAGTTGGCAAACTTCATTGGTTCGAGGGCTTCGCGAACGGCATTGGCGAGCGTGGTCGTGGTCGTTATTTTGTCGCGGTACTTGAAAATCAGCCTGGCGATTTCTTTTGAATGAGGTTCATCGGAGTTGATCCTGAGGATTTTCTCCAGCGCGCTTTCCGTCAGCGCTTGAATCAGCACGGCTGCCGGTTGACCGCGTTCCGGATTGAGGCGGAGATCGAGCGGCCCGGCGTTTTTGAAAGTAAATCCGCGTTCCGGATTGTCAATCTGCATTGAGGAAACGCCGAGGTCGGCCAGAATAAAATCGAACCCGTCTCCGGCTTCCGGCAGCAATTTGAGAATCCCGGCGAAGTTGAGCTTTTTCACGGTTAAAACGGTTTCATCGAAACCCAGGCCGCGCAGCCGGGATTCGGTACGGGGAAGTTCGAGCGGATCGACGTCAATCCCGAACAGACGCCCGCCAGGAATGATGCACGATAAAAGTTCCCGCGCATGTCCGCCGAATCCGAGTGTGGCGTCGAGTCCGGTCTCACCGGGTTTCGGATTCAGCACCTCCAGGATTTCGCTTACGCATATCGGGCGGTGCATGCCGGCCGGGGTGCGGCCGCTTTCAAGCACTTTCCGGACGTCGGCCGCGTATTTGTCGGGATTGAGTTCTTTGTATTTCTCTTCAAACCGGCGCGGATGGGTCCCGCTGTATCTTACGCGGCGTTTATTCTCAGGTGCTTCGCTCATTGTGGATATTTCTATAAATTGTGTTTAAGTACGCCGCCGCGTGATGTGTCTATTTCTGTTCGAAAGTAGTGACGGTCCAAGTTCCGGTATTATCTTTTTTCAAAGTGAATTCCCATTTGCGGGAACTGTTGGTGATGACACACGAGACCAGTGCCTGCGCGTTATCATCTTTCACGATATCCATTTTGACGGCTTTAAGCCCGTAGCTCTTGGTTTGCAGATAGCTGTCGACCGCCTGCTGGAAAGCAACAGTGTTGTTGTTTGCCGCCGGAACTGTTTCCACCGCTTTTTTACCGCAGCCCGAAATGAATATGATCATGGTTGCCGCAAGCGCCATTGATGTAAGCTTGCTATACTTGTTTCTCATTTTCAGATTTATCCTGTTTTAATTGAGAATTTAATTGCTGTAGTTAAAGTACACCGCGAATCAAGTATATCCAATTAATTTCATGGAAAAATTTGCGCGGTGAAGCAGAACAGGCTCAAGCATTCCGTCAGTCAGGCTGTAAACCGAGATCGTATCCAGCATAAATCCGGTATCCAGTCGCGGCCGCCGCCGCAATTCCCGCAATTTATACCGAATCGCGATCTTAAAGCAAGTAAAGATTGCGAATCGGTATTAAGTTCCCGCTCGTCTTCATACAATATTAAGGTACAGTGCGGAATATACGGAAAAGGGCAGGGAGTGAAACGGATCGGCGATCCCGCCAGCATCTCTTGTATTTCAATAAAAGATTCAGCCGGCAGAACGGTATAATCACAGACCCCGGAATCAGCAAAACGGGTTATTTCTCCGAAATGAGCGGCAAATGGTTCTGTCGCGGCGGCGATGCGGTCTACTTCCGCAAAGACTTTTTCCGGGGACTGTCCTTCTTGTACGGTCCCAAGCCCGCCCGATCCGGCCAGCGTAATTTCAACAGACATATCGGCTCGTGCCGGGTCGAACTGCCGCCTGATTTCACGGATGGATTCCGCGGCAGGGGACGGCATATTGAGAACAATGTATGTCGGATCATCAAAAATATTTTTTATCAATTAATCCAACTCCATACTGTAGAGGTAATTGCAAAAGTAGTCAGAATTCAGTAGTCAGTAGTCAGAATAAATCCGGATTTGAATTAGAATTTCATTCTAAATTCTGGATTCTGAATTCCTGCAAAACTTTAGTTTTGCAATTGGCTCTGTATAACTGAATTTAATCCTTATTGCGCCAAAGTGCAAATACAGGGTTTTATCCTGTTTAAATTTCCTGCTGCGATTAGTTGCATTTGTCGAATGACGAAGCATAGTTATTATGCGGCTCCGGAAATGTCTCCGGAGTTTGCGCAGAACAATTCAACAGGTCAGGTTTTTATGCAGGAAAATCGTTTTGACAAAGCGGCGTCCAGTTGGGATGAGGTTCCGGAACGGGTGGAAATGGCGAAGCACTTTGCCACGGCGATTGAAGATATTGTTCCTTTGGATTTGAAGATGCGGGTGATGGATTTCGGGTGCGGCACCGGGAATGTCGCCACTCGTCTGGCGCCTTTAGTCGGAGAGATTACCGCTGTTGACTCTTCGTCCGGCATGATCAATGTGCTGGAGAAGAAGCTGGCCGAATCAAGCACGAAAAATATCAAGCCGCTTTTGATTGAGCTTAATAAGGACAGTTTCCGGGAAGCCAGTTTCGATTTGATATATAGCTGCATGACATTTCACCATATTGAAGATATTGAATGTGTTCTGCATACTTTTTATAAGATGCTGAAACCATCCGGTTATTTGGCCCTGATTGATCTGGAAAAAGAAGACGGCTCGTTCCATGATGACAAAACCGGCGTGGTTCATTTCGGTTTCGACCCGGAACTGTTGAGCCGTACCCTGGAAGAGATTGGTTTTTCCGATATCTATTCCAGGACGGCATATACCCGCGTCAAGACTTTGCCTTCGGGAATATGCCAGGAATATCCCATATTTATGATTACCGGGATGAAATCGATTGCCTGATTTTGGACACCCGCGCCGCATCCCGCAGTCGCGGGAGACTCCGCATGTGCAGAACATTTCCGAGATTAGAGACCTCTTCCGCTCAATGGTTTTCGTAATCTGGGAGTTCTGGGAAGACTGGGAATAATGGGAATAATGGGAATAATGGGGGGCCACCCGAAAAGGGCAGCTGGCGCAAACCCATTTTGGACACCCGCAGCTTCCCATACTTCCAATACTTCCCATACTTCCCAGTCTCCGGCTGTCTAGGCTAGGATTCTGGACACCTTCCACGCACATTTTGGACACCCGACTCCGAGACTTTAGATAGCCGTTGAACACGACCGTTGTATGGCGTTTTTGCTAAAAACGCCTCATCCAGCCAGTTTTGGCAAAACTGGCATACATTTTTAACATCTGCTTTCATCTGTGGATCACTCCGAGACTTTAGATAGCCATTGAATACAAGTTCTAAAGTTCTGGAGTTCTAAAATTCTAAAGTTTTCACACTCTCGAACTCCCCCGCACTTTAGAACTATCGAACTTCCCCAACCACTCCGAGTCGTTGGAGAGCCATTGAACAGGGCTGCATATATTTTTCAACTTTTCTCGCTTTTCTCGCTTTCAACTTTTCTCGCTCTTTCATACTCCGAGACTTTAGATAGCCGTTGAACACGACGATCATGGTTTAACAAGTTTTCAAACAACATCGTGTCCATTTTGGACACATGCCACGCTTATTTTGGACATCCCCGTCCGATACGGACGGCACTACACCACGCTCATTTTGGACACCCGACTCCGAGTAATTGGAGTCCCATTCAGCATAACGCCTTTCAACTTTAACAACCATTCTGCATCCCGCAGTCGCGGGAGACATCCATGTGCAGAATGTTCCGTTGTAGCGCCCTCTCTCTGAGAGGGAAGATTTAAAGCCCCGTCCGATACGGACGGCACTACACCAACCCCATTTTGGACACCCGACTCCGAGACTTTAGATAGTCGTTGAACACAACCGTTTTCAATTTTCAATTTTCAATTCTGTCTCCACTCCGAGACTTTAGATAGCCGTTGAGCATAACCATTCCGTTTTTTAACATCTGCTTTCATCTGTGTCATCTGTGGATCACTCCGAGACTTTAGATAGCCGTTGAACACAACCGTTCCGTTTTTAACATCTGCTTTCATCTGTGTCATCTGTGGATCACTCCGAGACTTTAGATAGTCGTTGAGCGGAACCGTTATTAACCACGGAGGGCACTGAGGACACAGAGGGAAAACAAGGGTCAGCAAATTACTGCGATGTTCGCATTAATTTACTGACAGCGTTGTCTTTTCTCAGTCCATCCTCTCGGTGTTCTCTGTGAGCTCTGTGGTGAAATGTTTTCATAGTTCCCTGCTTTTAACTTTCAACTTTTCTCACTTTTTTCTATAATCTTTTCACCCGTTCCGGGTTTTCAACTTTCAACTTTCAATTGATCCATAGTTCCTCATTTTCAACTTTCAATTTTCAATTTTCAATTGTTTCTTGTTCCTACACATATAGCAGTTTTGTCAATGTCCTATAGGTTAAATATTTTATAGATAAGTCTTTATGTTGGTTTTTTCTGAAAAAATAAATGAACCGCCGATAAACGCGAATATGAAGTTTAACATTTCACCGCGCTATGGCCTGTTTGCTTGAAATAGGAATTGATTTAAGATGTATTCAAAGCATGAACCGTCCGTCCATTTTAACCGTACGGTTAAAATGGCACAGCTTGGGTTAAATCTTGAAAAAAACGTAAAAGACTACTATATGTCGCGGTATGCCAGTTTTGGGCAAGTTTCATGGTTATTCTCTCTGTACCACGCCTCCGGCGGATAAATCTTCGTGCGAGAATATGTTCCGCTTGGGTAATTTCTAAATAGTTGGTAGACAACCATTTTTCCCAAGTGGGAAAAATAGCACAGTTTGGGCTTGGAACACAAAAATGGATGACGATAATCTTATAGGATTTGTCAACCAAAACTGATCGAATAAGTTCATCGTATAGGAATTTGTATTTTAACAGGGATACACAGGATATACAGGATAAGAAAAACCGTTTCACCATGAAGGGCATGAAGGAAATGAAGCCAAAGCCTGGGAGTGCCGGTCGCCTGACCGGCTTTATGATTTAACAGGGCTTGCCCGCCGTAGGCGTGGATACACAGGATATACAGGATAAGATATGAAACTTAACAGAAAAAATCCTTTGGTATTTCGCCGTTCCGGCGACCAATCCCGCAGGCGCGGGAGCATTGGATCACGCCCGGCGAGCCGCCGGTGGCGAGTAGTTGGAAACAATTTTTTGTTTGCAGTTCCGCGCCTGTGGAACGGACAGTTCCGGGTTCCCCCTCGCGACCCTCCTCCGGAACTTTTATTTGACGGATAAAATGACGGAAATTCTCCGCGGCTTTGCTGAGCATTTTAAACGTTGAGAGAGTAGTACAGAAGAACTGCGGAAGACGATGCCGGAGGCATCAAACGTTTATAGCACAAAATAGCGCGTATTGTTCGACCACGGCGTGGTCGCAGAGCGGATTCGATGGATTTTCTATACCCCTTTTATCCCTCCGGGATATAAAAATAGTTGATTCCTTGTTTTTACAGCTTACATTAGGAATCGTTTATAATTATGATTATTAAAAGTCTTTGGCGCTAATTAATGATTAATGTTTTATCGGAAAAGTTTAGATAAACCTTATTTTAAAATCTTGCGACTTGAGATATTAAAATAAGAAGCATAAATAGATGATATATCAATGAATATACGCAATAAAAGTGAAAATAAAGTGGACAGACCTCCGCTCAAAATAAGAGATAAGTAGAATAATGCAAAATATAATAACGCCAATCACAAGAAAGTTCATTTTGGAAGATGTTATCGCGTCTCCGTGTCCGTGGTATGGGCGTGAAAACGAGGTTGATTTTTTAAATCGCATATGGGATTTAAGGGGGTTGCCATCGTTAGACGGGCGTTTTAAAGATATGTTTGGGGATGTTTTTCAACACCGGGTCAATAATGATGATTATCCCATTGATTGGATTATTACAGATGATCGGCTAAATATTCTTCAGGTTGACGATACAACCTTTTTCAAATTCTTGTCTGAAATGCTTAATCCCCTCGTTGTTGAGAGTAACTCAGTAAGGGATCACTTTCTTGCAATTTTCAATAATAGACTTCTTAGTGATGGCTTTGAAATAGCTCCGATTAAGTATATATCGGGTGAACCAATATATGGTGCAGTTGAAGTAAAGGAAACAGATAGATTGCACGAAATATTGATGCGTTTAGAAGCCGGAGCGATAGCTGTTTCGACAGACGGTGACTTTAGTGATAGTGAATATATGGCTCTTCGAGAACAAGTAAGAAAGAAAACTGAATTATATCAACTTTTGCCAGAATTTATTCGAGCCTATCGTAACACCCGATCTATCAGAAGTAAAATGCAATCCATTGATAAGCACTATGCTGAAAGACGTGAATATATTAGGGAGGCATTTCTTCCGGCATTTAATTATCTTGACAACTTGGCGGGAATTACTGACCCATTTGCTCAAACAATGGGTGCGCCGATGAAATAATGTCCAACAAAAGAGGCGGTAGCCACTTTTTCATTCACTCAGACAAAAGAGAATTCTCTGTGTGCCGGGCATCCTGATTCATCTATTTTTGCCCAAAATTGCTCCCAGCGCTTACTGGA
>CAIKZE010000315.1 GCA_903831825.1 uncultured Lentisphaeria bacterium
GGAAACGGAGGGGTACGCTCAAAAATAAAGTTTTTGGCGACTTTTTGGGAAAAAAATCGCATCGGACGTGTCAAAATGGTTTTGACACACAAGAGAAAAGTTATTAACAGGCAAAAGCCAATACTTTTGAAATTGGCTCTTTTGAAAGGGTTTTAACGATGAATGGAAAATTTGTCCGCCACTTGTTTGCGTCATTTCTGATGGTTTCGGCTGCGGCCGGGGCATACGCACAGCAGTTGAATTATACAGGAAAGGTTAATCCGACTCCCCAGCAGGTTGTCGGTCAATGGCAGTTCCTGCCCGTCTCTGAAAGTATCTTTGAAGTTATTGTGGCGGAGAAGGCGCACAATGCGATAACGCTTGCGAAAAATCTGTTAATCGAGCGGGTGAAAAATTTTAAAGCGGAAAGCGCTAAAAAAGGCGACGGCGCGGTGACGGTTATTCTTGGAGAATTGAAGGATGAAAACATCCAAAACGCGCTTAATAAATATAATGTAAAACTGGATAAAACTGTAATTCCGGCGGACAATAAACAGGGATATTTTATTCGCGTGGTCAAGGATGATGAAAAATATGTAATCATCGCCGCCGGGACCGGGCATCGCGGAGCTTTTTATGCCGCCATGACCCTTCTCCAGTCCATCGGGCTTGAAAAAGGGCATTTGATTCTCCACTGCGCCGACATTAATGACTGGCCCGTCTGGCGAGATCGCTATTTTGGCGACTATACCATACCAACCCCGGAGCAACTGATTACTTATCTTGCCAGAAATAAAGTGGCCGGTTATGCTTGTCAGTACAGACGGGAATGGCGGGATTTCAAGCCTGAAGAGCTTTTGTACAATAAAAAGAGCACCTGGAAACAAGCATTTGCCCCGCTGAAAGAGTTCAATGACCGTTATGATCTGTTTGATTATATGTTCCTGATAAATATTTATGCCGCCGCGCCGCGGGAATTTCCGATCCTTGATATCACGAAAGAAAAAGATGTCAATGATTTGATTGAGCGTTGCGGGTATGCCGCCGAGCTGGGTTTTACTCATATCATGGTGCTGGCGGACGACTGGACGCCGACTCAAAAAGGCGATTATGTATGCCCTAATAAATCCGAAAAAGAGTGGTTCAATAATTCCGTCGGCCGCGCCCACGGCTATCTGATGAAAAAAGTCTATGAGGCGCTTAAACCCAAATATCCAAATTTGAAATTTGCCTTCTGCCCGGCGCCGTATTCTCTTTATGAGCATGATGTTCCGGGCCGGGTTTCGCATCAGAAGTATCTGGCGGACCTGGTCAAAGAGATGCCGAAAGATATTTATGTGATTTGGACCGGCCCCCAGATCCGTTCCGATGAGGTGAAAAAAGCGGATTATAACCTCTTTGTCAAAAAATATGCGGCCGGACAAAAATCATACCTCTGGGATAATTCCGGCGGCCCCATGCCGGTGCCGCGCTGGGAGACAAAGCTTTACGACGGCTTTGAAAAAGACAGCGACGGAATTATTTTCATAAACACTTTTGTATTCAGTTGGCCCTGGCTTACGCCTTTTGCGCTGGGGACTAATGATTTCCTTTGGAATCCCCGCGGTTATGACGCGGTCGCCTCTCACCAGGATGTTGTGGAGAAGCTTTACGGCAAGGGCAGCTATAAGCCGGTCAAACAGTATCTGGAGGTGTATCGCGCTTTAAATTCCGGTGACCGGAGTGCAAATTTCAAGGACCTCGACAACGCCGTCAGCGAAATGAAAAAACTAAAGATGGATACCCGGGCTCTTGAAAAAGGGGCGAATATGCTGAAGTCCAAATTCACGGCGGTTGTTCCCAGTTTAAAGGTCAAAAAAGCTAAAATGCCGCCAGTTTTTGACGGGAAGCTGGATGACGCCTGCTGGGCGGACGCGGAGGGATTTAAGCTTGCCGCCTGGGAGAAGGGCAAGTCCGTAAATCCGAGTTCCGGGAAGGTCTGCCATGACGGGGAAAACCTTTATCTGGCATTCCGTTTTGAGCATGCCAACCCGCTGAAAAAACCGGTGATTGACGGGCACGACGGGCCGGTATATGCAAACTCTGACGGCTGTGAGATTTTCCTGGAAGGGGAAAAACCCGGCGGCTACGGGCATCTCGCATTTGATCATGAAAAAAACCTTTTTGACGAAACCAAAGTTCAATCCCTGGGGCTTGCCTGGAATCCGGATTGGGAGGTTGCGGTTAATAAGGATAACGGAGTCTGGACTGCCGAGGTTAAAATCCCGTTCAAATCCATGGTGCCCGTGATCGAGACCCCGGTCAACAAAGGAACTATATGGCGCGCCAATTTCTGCCGATCCTATGCTTCCGAAGGGGAACTGTCCTGCTGGTCGCCCACGCAAGGCAATTCTTTTCATACCACAGAATTCTTCGGACGGTTAATTTTTGAATAGAAGGCGTATATGAAAAAAAACTGGAAATGGAACCCGTTTGTTCAACATGTCCGCGCCGCAGCTCAAGCGGTCGTCGATGACCGGAAGGGGGCATGTATCGAAGTCATCCCCGTATGCGGCTGCATGTTGGGGGACAAGTTAAAACTGGGCGAGGTTTACGCTGAAATCCCCGGACAAGGCCCGCAGCGGCTGGAACATTATCTGTTCAGGCGCATCCTGGTCAATGAAACGGAATATGACGGGAATTTAAACTACTGGAAAATTGAGTTCCTTTTCGATATGCGCGGAGATAATTGCATCACTGCGGAATTCATGCAGTTTTCAGCGACAAAGATGCTGGTTAAACTGACCGCCTGCAATAAAACCGATGAACCGGCAAAATGGCTGTTTTCATTTCTGATAACGCCGAACCGCTTGCTTGAAACTGCGAAATTGACCAGCAAATATGTCATCCTGCCGGAAAACGGTAAATTCGGCTTTGCCGGGGACCGGGAATGGTTCAACACCCCGCCGCTTAACACGTCATCGACTCCAACCGGCATGCTTTTTGAATGGGGTCCGCCGCACCGCGCGGACAATAGGGAATTTATCAATTTCTTTGACGAATGGATTGTTCCGCCGGGCGGGACGGAGTCGCGCTGGGTCGTTTTGGGCGAGGTTGAGGATGATTTCGTGACGGCTAATCTAGCTATCCTGAAAGAGTATTTTGACAGCGTCAAAAAAAGATATTCTCAGCCGCTTGCTCCTCAGGCAAACGACCCGTTCAAGGATGGAATCATTCATCTGGCCAATCAGCTCAAGGTGAATCGCTGCTATCCTCCGTCCGTAAAGTATAAGGGAACGCCGACCGCTATCTTTACCCCGACGCCGACAATGGATATCGAATATTTCTGGGATGCGGGCTTCACCGCCGCCGGGCTGTCTGTTTTTTCGCCTGAACTGTCCGAAGAATGCATAGCCCAATATCTGCCGATGCAGGCCAATACCATCTTTCCCAATATTGAAGGGGCAAAGGTTTTAATTCAAGTCCTTGCCGCATGGGAACTTTATCAGCAGACGGTTGACAAACAGATCCTTGTCCGATTATATCCGGGCCTGCATGAAATCCTGCTGTATGCTTCGGGCAGGAAACCATGGACTGGAAATCCGGACTTGCAGCTCGATTTCGACGGACTCATGACGCCGCCCGGCGGCGGCAGCGGACTTGACGATGCGCCGGCGCAAGTGTGGACCCGTGGCTACGGGGTTGACTGGGCCAGGCAAAATTGCTACTGGCAGAAACCTTTTGCGGTCAACCCCACCGGCAAGCTGATCAGCACTTCCTCCTCCAACATGACCGCGTTTGTTATTCTATCCGCCAAGCTCCTCAAACGGATTTGCAGCGTATTGGAACAGGACGCGCCGCCGGTTTATGATGAGATTATTGAGAAGTCGGAATCCGCCTTGCAGAAATACTCATGGCGGCCGGAGACCGGGCATTTTCACTGGGTTGAGAACGCCGCCAAAAAGCCTGTGCCGTATTATGACCTTGGCTGCCTTTGTCCCCTGACTTCCGGCACCTATGCGAATGAGACGCAGAAAGAGATTATGCTGGAAAAACTGTTAAGCATATACATGACCAGATACGGCTTGACCACACTTGACCGGAATGCACCGTTTTTCAGGACAGGCTACTACTGCGGAACAATCTGGCTGGCGTTCCACTGGACTTTCTGGAAAAGCCTGCTGGATTGCGGCAAGCTTGACGAAGCGGCAACCCTGGCCAATTCAATCCTGTACACCTATGCGTTAAATTACCAGGAAGCGCCCATCTGCTATGAGCTGTTTGATCTTGAATCAGGTCGCGGCTGGGGTAATTTCCATTTCAGCGGGCTCGGTTCCATCGTCGTCAATTTATGGGCCGCTTACCGGAAACCCGGCACGGTAAGCTTCGGCTTTTTTGCCACGCCCCATGAAATTGTTGTCGCGGATAATCTTGGTTTGGTGGAAATGACCGTTTCCGCCCAACCCGGCGCCGGCTGCGTCGCGGTTCTCCGTCCCGACACCGCCTACCAGATAACCATGAACCATAAATCCCTGACCTTGAACAGCGATCAATACGGCATGATTAGTTTTAAGTTACCGGAAGAAGGAAAGGTTTCCATTGCAATTGCCGGGTAAGTTGCGGCTTGCTAATCAGGCATATAATTTGGGATGCTGGGCGGCATGGGAGTCCAGGCCGTCCATTATGGCGCGGCAACTGTCGCGCCAGCGCGATTCCGGAATGTCTTCGGTAATGCCCATGATCAGGCCGTCCATCGAATCCAGTTCGTTCAGAAGGTCGATGGTCTTTTGTTTGACTTCGGCATCCGGTTTGAGATGGACCGAGGATGGGAAATTCAGCCAGAGCACTTTATCCGGCCAGGCGGCGCGGGCTTCTTTCAAAGTCATGTCGGTGTCGGGGGCGGGGGTGAACGCTTCAATATAATCCAGCGCGGTACCGGCCACCGCCTTGGCAATCAGGCCGCAGTCGGCGTCCAGATGGGTGCCGATCAACTTGCCGTGTTTATGCATGATTTCCGCCGCTTCGTTGTAATGCGGCACATAGTATTTTTCGAATGTTTCAAGGCCGATGATCGACGGGACCACGTTGCCGCCGTAATTGGCATGAGAGGCGGGCGATTGCGCGATAATCGGATAGATTTTCCGGCGGTTTGCCACAATCACATCATACAGTTTAAGTATTTCATCGCGGTTATCCATCCACTCCATACAGAAATCCTGCATACCGATGTAAACGCTTGAGATCAAAGTCTGCAACGGTTCCAAACCGAATCCGGCGCGGCATATCATATCCCCGCCAAAATCCTTTTCCGCATTAAGGAAAGCGTCATAGCAGGGAGTGTAAACTTCATCCTGAAGCAGGAAATGCAGCGCTTTATAGTCATCCGGCGTTTTAAACAGCCGTTCATGGGTCCAGGTCGTAAACCCCGCGGCTTCATGCAGACTGGTTAAAGTGCCGCAAGGGGTCTCATACCAGGTACGGGTCAGGGTTTTGCCGTTTTCCCCGTATACTTCACTCTTTATTTTGACATTCGGAGTGCAGGCATTGAGTACCGGCCGGCGGTTGACAATGCACAAGCCGCGGTTCCGCATTTCACGTTCCGCCCGGCATTGCGGGATTTTCGCCTCGTAGATGGTGAACGGCACGGAATCTGAATGTCCGCCGCGCAGCGAAGTCATAACTTTATCTGATGGTGTCATAATAGGCCTCAATATTGATTATTTTGCTTGTTGTAATATATTATATAACGCAATCGGCTTAATTAAAATGTAAAAAATTGCTGATTTATATGGATAATATTGCTGATAATAGAGATTATGCCCTGATTTTTGACAACAGCCCGGTTTCCGCCCGGATGGGAGTGGAGATCGCAGCGCTGGGCAGTCTGTTTGCCAGGACCGATTATTTTTGCCGCGACCGGGTCAGAAAAGATTATCTGCTGCTGCTGACCCTTGACGGCAAAGCCTGGGTAAAAGAGGGGAAGCGGAAAAAAATGCTCCGCAAAGGCTCATGGTTCCTGTTGCGTCCGGGCATCGTGCATTCCTACCGGGACGTCACGCCGTGGTCGTTTGCGTATGTGCATTTTCATGGCGGCACGGCGGACCAGGCGATTAACGGGCTGTCATTTTTCAAGCGCGAGAATCTGGGGTTCCGGCAATCCGGGAATGCGGCGAAAGAACTGTTGAGTCAACTGGTAAACACCGCCAATGACGCCACGATACCGGGCGAAATCCTGAGAAATGCGGTATTGCTCGAATTACTGGCCTGTCTGCATTCAAATTATCGCAGCAACCAGTCCGAATACGATCCGCTGGTCAAAGCGTATGAGCATATTGTCGATAATCTGGACAAGGTGTTGGATTTATCGCAACTGGCGGAAATCACCGGGGTTTCGCAATTTCATCTGGTCAGGATTTTCAAGGAGAAATATGGTTATCCGCCAATCCGTTTCATGCAGAAATTGAGGATTGAAAAAGCCAAGGAACTGTTGCGGCAGGAACCCGACAGCCGCAAAATCTATGAGATTGCTGAATTGTCGGGATTTAAGGACCCGCTCTACTTTTCCAAAGTTTTCAGCAAGTGGACCGGCATGTCTCCGGAAAAGTTCCGGATTTACGCGAAATGCCTGAACCCGGCTTGACCTTTTAACCACAGAGGCACAAAGACACAGAGAAAACCATGTTTTCCGGTTTTCCGGTTCCACGGTTTTCCGGTTTTCCGGTTTTCCGGTTTTCCGGTTTGACTGTTTGACTGTTTGACTGTTTGACTGTTTGACTGTAATACCGTTATGCTGTAATGCCGTTATGCTGTAATGCCGTTATTCATTCCGGTATCTGACTTCTTTTTGAAACTCTTTTTAAC
>CAIKZE010000316.1 GCA_903831825.1 uncultured Lentisphaeria bacterium
GAAAAAGGATGGGCTATCATGTCATCGGCAGTAGAAATTTATGAGAATGGATGGGCGCAAGTCCTTGATAAACAAGCATCTTAATATGTTAATTTTAAAAACGTTTAAAACATAGAAGTCTAAAACAAAGATACTAAAGTCAAAAACTATCTGAGAAACGCGGCGGCCAGCCTGGCCAAAGCCCTTACCGGCCTGGGCGGAGTGATATTGATCACCGCTTCTGAATTTCCGGCGCATTGCGTTGCCCGTCGCGGACGGGTGCTTGGCGCGTTTGGCGAGATCAGCTATGTGCCGGTGGAGTGTCCGCGCTGTGCACAGCGCAAGCCGGAGGATATTGTCAGCGAGGTTATTGCCTTGATCCGGGATGGCATCCGTTCAGTATCAAATGACCTGGCAATCATTGCCTGGAACTGGTCTTGGTCATTTTACGTTGATATTCCATGTGCGGAAATCATCAGAAAGTTGCCGGAAGACGTTATCCTGATGGCGGATTTTGAGCGTGGTGGCTTCAAAGACGTGCTGGGGCACAAGCAGCATAAAATAGATGAATATTCGATTGGTTATGCCGGTCCGTCCGAGCAGTTCCAGGCGTCTTTCGAACTCGCCCGCGAACTTGGTCTGTCCTGTATGGCGAAGCTCCAGTTCGGTACCACTCATGAACTGGCGACGGTGCCGAATCTGCCGGTCTTGGGCAATCTTTTCCGGAAAGCCGATTTCCTGCGCAAAAATAACCTTGCCGGGTTTATGGGCTGCTGGAATTTCGGCAATATGATTACGGCGAATACCGCCGGATTCAACTACTTTTTGAGCAAAGAATGTCCGGATGATAAAAATTTGGCGCTTCAGGCATTCGCGGAACGGTATTTCCCCGGCTGCCGGCCGGACAGAGTTGTTGCCGCATGGGATAACTTTGCTGATGCCATGAACAGTTATCCGCTATGCATTCCGTATCTGTATGCCGGTCCCACCAACTATGCGCTGGCGATGACCCCGAGGCCGGAACCGCTTAGCGGCAAGTCTGCCGGACGCTCATGGCTGCTGGATGAACGCGGCGATGACGTTTCCGGAGCAATTGCCGATTTTTCGCTGGACGAGATTATGGAAGGCTTTAAGCTGCTTTCAGAAAAATGGCGCGCCGGAACGGTGTTGCTGAGCACGGGTTTGAACGGCGTCAGTGATAAACATGCAGAGGAGGAACTGGCTAATGCGGAAGCCTGTCGCGCTGCTTTCCGGAGCACATATAATGTTTTCCGGACTTATAAACTGCGCAAAGAGTGGAACCGCGACAAACTGCCGGAATACCTGAAATATGCCGCGGACGAACTGGAAAACGTTAAACGCGTATTGCCTTTTATTGAAAAGGACAAGCGTTTAGGCTATCATTCCGAAGCTCAAGGCTATATGTTTGACGCGGACTCGGTCAAAGCCAAGATTAAAGCTCTGGAAGAACAATTAAGCTGAATTATTCACTTCGGGAATTTGAAATCTTGCCGTTGTGAATTTATGCTATCCCCTTGTACTATAAAACAAGGGGATAACTTATGGATGTTGATCCGCTGAATTCTAAAATATTCAAGAAAATCTGCAAGCTGGCGGGACAGGCCGTTGCCGATTACCGGATGATTGCCGGCGGCGACCGGCTGATGGTCGGCCTGAGCGGCGGCAAGGACAGCATGACGCTGATGCATGTGCTGACGCATCTTCAGCGCCACGCTCCGGTTGATTTTGAACTTGCCGCCGTCACTTTCGACCCCGGATTCCCTGGATTCAACCCCTCTGCGATTCAAAAATACGCGTTGGAACAGGGATGGACTCACCATATCGTAAGTATCGGCATGGAGGAACTGCTCAAGGAAAAAGGCGCGGAAGCCCGCCCTTGTGTCCTGTGTTCCAGAATCAGGCGCGGCAAACTCTACGGCAAAGCCGGAGAACTCGGCTGCCGGAAAATCGCGCTCGGCCACAATCTTGATGATGTCTGCGTCAGCATGCTGATCAGTCTGACGCGGGGGCTGGGGATTAAGACGATGGCGCCGAATGTAAAGGCTGATGTGCTGGATTTAAGGATTGTCCGGCCGCTGACCTATGTGCCGGAAGCGATGATTGTCGAATGTGCCCGTACTTTCGGGTTCCCGGACTGCGGGAAATGTGTTTACGAAGGGCGACTGGAAAAAGCGGGCGACCGGGCGTATTTTGGCAAGCTGCTCAATCAGTTGGAACAGCGGATTCCGCATGTCCGCCAGAACATGCTGTCTTCGATGAGCAGTGTTCGACCCGGTTACATGCTTGACCCTGAGTTTTTAAAACTGGATTGAAAGGAATTGCTGATGAAACGAATGAAGGCTTTATTGTTGCTGATAATGCTTGCCGCGGGAGGGGCGGCTTTTGCGGCTGCCCAGGAGACTGAGCCGGCAAATGCGGCCAAACCACCGGAACAGGAAGCATACCGCCGTTATCCGAAACCGCCTGAACGCTGGCACGATCCTTTCGGCGTTTACTGGAAAGACGCCAGACCGGTGGATTTTGTCTATCTGGCGCCGGCCCAGCTTGGCGGCGGCATTTTCTCTTGTGTCGGCTATACTGTAATGTGGCCGGGAAAATTGATATGGAACACCTGCACGTGGGATTTCTCCGACGAAGACGCGTTTTTCCCGCCGATTGATTTCGCCTCCAAATATTGCGGCGTTGCCGGATGCTATGTGCTTGGATCGCCATTCTGGCTGCTGGAAAAAGCCTTCTGGGACGGTCCCGTCTGGCTTTTTTCAGGCAGCGGCGAGGGCGAAAAGAAGCAGGAACCGGTTACTGCTGGAATTCCGAAATCCTGACGATGCGTCTTTCGCGTTCCGATTGCTCCGCGGCAAATCCGGTAACCATTGTTTCGTAGGCGTCTGAAGCCGGATTTTCCGGGCGCATTCCTTTGGCGACCAGTTCCGCGATCCTGACGTTTTGCCCGTGCGTGTTGTGGAACCATACCTGGTCTTCCTCTTTCGGGAAAGTGATTTTCTCGACAATCTTGCTGACCAGTTGCTTGGGGGAATCGCTGAATTCCCAGCGGCGGATGCGGCGGCGGAACACGTCGGTTTCAATCGCGCCTTTGGTCCCGAAAATATGGTATTGCAGATAATGTCCGTCATCAGCCTGTTTTTCCAGCATTTCGAGCAAGGGGTCGGTGTGATCGGTTTCGCCGATATACACGACAAAATTCAAATTGGAAATCGCCCCGTTTTTGAACCGCAGGCTGATCTGGTGATTGTCCGGATGGTTATAATAATCGACCACGCTGGGGGCGGACATCGAAAACACTTCTTCAACCGGGCTGCCCATCCACCAGCGCTGCAAGTCAAGATAATGCGACAGTTTTTCGCCGATTAAAGTCCCTTTGCTTAAACTGCGCCAAGTATTTTTACAATGAAATTCGCTGGCGTAATAGCGGCAGTGGCAATTTACCGGAGTGCCGATCAACCCCTGGTCAATCCAGTCTTTTACCATCATATAGAGTTTGGAATAATGCAGCTCAAATCCGATCTGGAGAAAACCGCCGGTGGCCTTTTCGACTTCGATCATGCGTTTGGCCTCGCCCAGGGTTTCGCCCATCGGTTTTTCGCAAAGCACCGCCTTGCCGGCGCGAAGTGATTTTTCAGTAAGTTCCGCATGGGAGTTGTTGGTCGAAGCAATCGACACAAATTTTACTTCAGGATTATTGAGGATTGAATCCAGATCGCTGGTGGCATTGACTCCAAGCTCCTTGCCGCGCAGGGCCGCTCTCGCCGGATCCGGTTCATAGCCGTAAATGTTTCTGACGTAAGGCGACGCTTTGGCCGCGCCGACATGGGTTCCGCCCATGCCGCCGAGCCCCAATACTGCAACATCAATCTTGTTTTCCATTTTTTTCCTTTTATGGTTATATTATCCTAAAAAAGCAGTCGAGTTAGTGTGCCGTGGATGTGCCGTGATTTTAAACGCCGCTGTGGTAACCACTGCAAGTTCAAAATCACGGTGCAGGCATGGTACAATAACCGACCCGGAGGGTTGAACTCCGTATTTTTGATGAATTTTGTTATTATTGTATTTTGTCATAAGATTTTTATTTAAAACAACATATAACTTAAAGCAAGGTTCAACTGCTTTTTTAGGGTCTTTGTTTTAGACTTCTATGTTTTAAACGTTTTTACAATTGTCATACTAAACGGCCTGTTTATCAAGTAGTTGCGTTAATGGATGGTCACGCTCTGTCGTGACCGGGATCGAAAGAAGGTTGTGACGGAGCACAACCCTCCATTGGGTTATCCGCCATCGCAACTGTTCCTTTGTTTTTTTGAATTTATGGTTTCCATTCTGACTCCTGACTTCTGAATTCTGAATTCCCGCTTTTGGGTTGCGGGCAAAGCCCGCCTTAAGATTATGATTCTCTTATGATCAGTTCAGGGGAGACTGTAATTTTTTCTCCTTTGGCCTGTTCTGTAATGCATTGTGCGGTGATTTTGCCGATTTGCTCCTCATTGACCGAAACGGACGTAAGGGTGGGGGTGATTATTTCAGTCCAGGACGTGTTGAACAACCCGACCACGCTGACGTCTTTGCCGATTTCCAGCCCCAGCTTTTTCGCGGCGTGATAGATTCTCAACGCCCGGAAGTCCGCTACGGAAAAAATGCCGCAGCCGCCGTCCCGGATAAAGTCTGCAATATTATTTTCAGTAGTTGAAACTTTAGGCGGAAGAATATCGTGAATAATCGAGAAATTCGATTTGGGATTTAACCCGGCCTCCTCCATTGCCTGCTTTATCCCGGCGGCGATCATGAAGTCAAAAGTCTCCTTGACGCAGCCGTGCCGGGTGACCAGGGCAGGGGAGTAAGGCTCGAATGTCAGCATCGCGAGCCGCTTTTTGCCGGAACTGATCAGGTGCCGGCCGCCGAGGTAACCGGCCTTGTAAAAATCGCAAGTTATCTTATTGGCGTCCGGAAAATCCAGTTTGGTCTCATAAAAAATCACATAGTTGAGCTGGCGGAATTTCTCTCTATTGCGATGCAGATTGCGGAAGGGAACATGCCGGGTGCCTTCGATGACCAGCGAATCAAAATTGTCCTCAACATATTTTTGCATCCGCAGTTCCTTGTCCTCGCAGGAAAATTCGTCATTAACCAGATAATCCCCCAGCGGGATCGCATAGTAATTCTTCTTTTGAAGCTCTGCAATCAGCGAGTCCGACAGGTTCTGAAACATATCTTCTTTCGCCGGCATTATCAGCCCGGCCTGACGGAACCCCGGTTTCGAGACAGATGGCGGCGCGGCCTTCTGTTCGCATACAAACACGCCTTTGCCCTGGGTCTTGTAAATATAACCGGCGGTTTCCAGATGGCGCAGGGCGTTTAAAACGGTCACCTGGGTCGTATTGAAATATTCGGACAGTTCCCGGCTGGAAAGCACTTTATCGCCGGGGCGCAATTTGCCGCTGACGATCTGCGCTTTTATGCTCTCGCTGATCTGGTAATATTTCGGCATCGGCACCGAACTGTCTATCTTTTTTAACATTTTATAAGCCCTTAACTGATATATTGCACTATTTCAATTATACATCGAAAACCGGAAATGTCAACAGTGGTTTTTAAATGAATTACTTTTCCCGCAATTTTTTGTTTTATTCTGGAGACCGACTGTATTGCCCCTGCGGCCAGCAGAATAAACCGGACAGCCGTCCGCATTTTGGACACTCGACACTTTTATGGGTCCTATGGGTCTGGGTCCTATGGGTCCTATGGGTCCTATGGGTTAGATAAGACATTTTGGACACCCTGCCGCATATTTTGGACCCCCGTGTGCAGAACCGTTTTCCCCTTGTTTTTACCATTTACCATTCACCATTCACTATTCACGTTCTTTACATTTTGGACACCCTGCCGCATATTTTGGACCCCCGTGTGCAGAACCGTTTTCCCCTTGTTTTTACCATTCACCATTCACGTTCTTTACATTTTGGACACCCTGCCGCATATTTTGGACCCCCGTGTGCAGAACCGTTTTCCCCTTGTTTTTACCATTCACCATTCAC
>CAIKZE010000317.1 GCA_903831825.1 uncultured Lentisphaeria bacterium
ATGCGCCATCACAGCGGTCCATTGTTACATCTACTCCCTCAACATCATGTCCGAAACAGATAAAAGGCATACGTCCTTTGACCACTGCTTCAAGTTCATCTCTTTTCATGCTGCTTTGTATCAGCAGACCATCAACGCCGCGTGCCAGAAATTCATTGATTAATATTTTTTCACGCACCACTTCCATTCTGGAATCGCCGAGCATGGCCGAATAGCCGTGGTTGTCTATCATGCGGTTAAACTGGTCTATCAGGCTGCTGTTTACAGGAACTGAAAGCAGGGAGCCGATAATTCCTATAGTATTGGTCGGCAGTCCCTGGATGCCTCTGGACATACGATTGGGAACATATCTCATTTCCCGGGCGGTGTTGTGGATAAGCTGCTTTTTTAGTTCAGAAACATAGCAGTATTCTTTACCGTTTAATACCGCGGATACAGTAGATACTCCAAGCCCAACTCGCTCTGCTATGTTTTTTAACTTAATCATTATGAACTCTCAAATTACTTGATTATTCTATATGAAGCGGTTCATATAAAAGATTATAGTGTATTTAAATATCTTTGTCAATAGGCTATTTTAAAAAGAATTAAAAAAATCAGGAAAATATTTTTCATCTCACTCGATGGTGACTTTGTCCGTAATCTGCCGGAGGCTTATCAAACATTCAGAGTGTTACGGCGCAGGCTGTTACTCTGCGTCGGAGTCTTCGGTATTGTTCGGCGCTGGCTGAGGCGGATGGATATCTTCCAGGTCGGGGATGGTTTCGTCAGACGTGTCTTCCGAGGTGTCAACCGGCGCTTCAAGCTGCCTGCCGCTCAGCCATTCGGTAAAGAAGCGGGCGGCCAGCGGGGCGCAGGAACGTCCGCCGGATTCACCATTTTCAACCAGTACGGCGACGGCATAAGTTTTGTCTTCATGGGTGCCGAAGCCGATGAACCAGGTGTTTTTGTGACGATTATATGATGGACCGACTTCCGCTGTTCCGGTTTTGCCGTATAGATCAATGGCTTCGTTTTTCGCGTTCTTTCCGCTGCCGTGAGGAGAGTTGACTGAAAGGTGCATGCCCTCTCTGATGATGTCGAGATTTTCCGGGGTAGTTTTCAAATGGCCTCTGATTTCCGGCTGGGTCAATTGCAGCAGATTGCCGAACGGGTCGCGAATTTCCTTCAGAATATACGGGCGGTAGACGGTTCCGCCGTTGGCGATGGCGGCGCAATATATGGCAGCCTGAAGCGGTGTGATCAGGATGATACCCTGGCCGATGGAAAGCAGGGCGGTGTCGTATTTGTTCCACTTGTAGCCGGTGGCGTGTTCTTTGAATTCAGACGTTGGCATCTGCCCTTTTTTATCCGGCAGGCAGAAGCCGGTACTTTTGCCGAGCCCGGCGGATTCAAGGACTTCGGAGATGGCATCGAGTCCGGCGATGCAGCCGTTTTCAATGAAATAATCATTGCAGGATTTTTCAATAGCTCCGGTCATGGTCAGCGGGCCGTGGCCGCCGGACTGCCAACTGGCGCATTTGATGGTGGAATTGCCGATGCGGGTTTCACCGTCGCATACGACCTGTTTATTCGGGGATACTCCGCTGTTCATGATAGCCATTGCGACCAGCGGCTTCAGGATGGAACCTGGAGTGTAGACGCCGCTGGTGGCGCGGTTCAGCATCGGCCTGGAGGGGTCTTTGTTGATATTGCTGTAGTATTCCTGGTAAATCTTCGGGGAGAAACTTCTGAGATCAAATGCCGGGGCGGACGCCATGGCGATAACGGCGCCGGTTCCGGCATCCAGCAGCACAAATGCGCCTTTGCTGCCGCGCATGATGTTATCGGCGATCTTCTGGGCTCTCCAGTTGATAGTCAGGACGATATTGTTGCCGTCCGTCGGCTTGATGGCTTCGTCCATGGTTTTGTAAACATAACCGCGATGGTCCACTTGAACAAGACTGTAGCCGGGAATGCCGCGCATTCCCCGGACGCCGGGGTTGCCGACGACATCGAAAATATCGAAAGTCTTTTCCACGCCGCGTTTGCCGACCAGATCGGGAATGTAATATGAATACTCGTCGCGGTCTTCGGCGCTTACCGGGTCTTCGGGGCGGGTAAAACCGATAATATGGGCGGCGATGCTGCCTTCCGGATAAACTCTGGTTGTCCGTGGAACGATTCCCAGTCCTTTGATGCCTGGAGATATTTCATGCAGAATGAACATTTCCTCGCGGGTCAGATCCTTAAATGCCGGAAACGGCAGTCCGGGGCGGACATTCAGATGGCGGACCAGTTCCTCTTTGGTAATCGCCGGACGCTTGATTTCTTTCGCCAGATAAGCGGCTGTATCCAGAATGTGGTTGATGGTCTTATTGCGATTCGGCTGGCGCATTTCCTCAAGATAGAAAAAGGCGTCGTAGGCTGGAGCGTTATCGGCAAGTATGCGCAGGTCAGAGGTCAGGATTCTGCCCCGCAGCGACGGTTCGCGAATCCGGCGGATGGACTGTTTGGATATTTTTTCCCGGTGCTGCGGCCCCTGCTGTATCTGCTCAATCCAGAGTTTCAGCATGAGAACGCCGTATCCGGCAAGCAGGATAAGGCCGATGATCACGATCCTGGAAGTATAGTTGGTCAAGTTGATCTTCATGCTATTTCCTGATAGTGAGCTGGTTTTTGGCGTCAACGTAAACCGGCAGCCCCAGCGATTTGCCGAAATGATCGCATACCACAATTATAAACGGCAGGAACAGCGCACAAAAACTCATGACAAAGAACATTGACGGCAGCCATTCATTGAAAATGTACATGCCCCAGCCATTGTCATATATTTTGATCAGCATTTGTGGAAGTACCGTGATCAGCGCAGTAAGAATTCCGGGAATGAAATTAATGGATGCCGGGCGCACCTGCTGATACAGCAGCCAGAAGGCCGCCAGCCCGCAAACGGCCAGAAATATCAGCGGAGTCTGGTTCAAGGTTCCGTAGAGGACGTCCAGCGCCAGCCCGGAAACAACCGCGCAGAACATTCCGCGCTGCCAGCCGAAGCAGACAGTAATATAAAAAATCATGGTGGCAGTTACTGGCAGGAAAACGCCCATGCTGCCGATCAGGATTTGACCGGTGATGGAAAAAAACATGAGAAGGAATATATAGAACATGATCATGGGCTGTATCTCATATTTAACGTCTTCATTTCATTATTTAACAATAAATCCGGAAGTCAGGAGTAAGAATGGGAAACATAAATCAAAAGACAGGAATGGGACTGATAGGACTGATAGGCTTTGCCTAACACCTGCTTTCTATCTTATTCTGAATTCCTGCTTCCAGCTTCTAACTTCTAGCTTCTGTCTTTATTCTTGTATTTATTCTGACTACTACTGTCTACTCTGTCTTCCATCAGTCTTTCTTTATTGCGATGATGACATATCTGATGTTATCCATATCCACTGCCGGTTTTACTTTGGCCGACATGTACAGTTTACTGCTGAAAACCGAAGGTGTCCGTTCAATGTCAACAAGCTGACCGATGTAAAGCCCGGGCGGTATCTCCTCCCTGGCACCTGCGGTGACCACCGCTTCTCCGGGACTGTATATTTTGTTGCATGACATATAGGTCAGATTAGCCAGACCTTCACTCATGGGGATTTCGCCGCCGTTGACAAATCCGAATGAACCTGATCTGGGAAGAATCGCCGCGATACGGGTTTCCGGATTAACCGTGGTGGAGATTTCGGCGGAATGGCGCGAAACGCTTCTGACAACTCCGATTACGACGGCTTCGTCTTTACGTTCCCGTTCGCCGCGGGCGAGGACGACAGCGCCTTTGGAGAGTCCGTCGTTGCTGCCCTTGTTGACGGTGAAAATTTCCTGCCAGGCCTGCGGATTGCGCATGATCACTTCCGCGAAAATGAAATTGAAGCCTGTTCTCGGCTCCAGTTTCAGCAGGCGGCGCAGTTCCGAGCAACAAGATATACGGTTTAAATGGCTGGGGACTGTCAGACGGACCTCTGATACAACAATCCTGGCATACTCAAAGTCCCAATCAGTTGCATTTTGACGGTCATGTTGCCAAATCGAAATGGGGAACTCTGATCGGAAGCGCCGATGCGCGCGGCTGTGAGTATTGGACGCTTGGCGCAGATTATAATGCAGCTCGATAACTTTGACATTAAATTATAAA
>CAIKZE010000318.1 GCA_903831825.1 uncultured Lentisphaeria bacterium
AATATTATAAATATCTATACTTATAATATTTGAAACAAAAAAAACAAGCGCGAAGAATATATTTTTCTTGAAAAAAATCGCATGAGCAGGATTTTCAGGCTGAATCAGTGCGAAGAATTTTCTGATTCTTTGTTGCTGTGTTCAAACTCAGATGTTACTTTCTGGCGGACAGCCAGCGTTCGGCGTCAATCGCCGCTTTGCAGCCCATTCCGGCGGCAGTGACAGCCTGACGATAGACATGGTCAGCGCAGTCTCCGGCAGCGAAAACACCTTCCATCGTGGTATAAGTGCTGGGTTCGAGAAGTTTTATATAACCATTTTCATTGAGTTCGATAAGTCCTTTAAAAAGCTGGGTGTTGGGAATATGACCAAGCGCCGCGAAATATCCCTTGCAGGGAATAGTGGAAATTGCATTGCTGACGACATCCTGAACCTTTACGCCTTCAACCTCATTCTGCCCCAGCACTTCCGTGACTACGGAATTCCAGACAAATTTAATTTTCGGGTGTGCAAGAGCGCGATCAGCCATAATTTTTGAGGCGCGAAGTTCGTGCCGGCGATGAATCACGGTCACTTCACTGGCAAAGTTGGTCAGAAACAGCGCTTCCTCCATTGCGGTGTCGCCGCCGCCGATAACAATTACCGGCACTCCCTTGAAAAATGCGCCGTCGCATGTGGCGCAAGCCGAAACGCCTTTATTTTTCAAGCGCTGTTCTGATTCCAGATCCATCCAGCGCGGCGAAGCCCCGGTAGCGATAATAACAGCGGAGGCTTCAACGGCATCACCGGAACTGAGAAAAATCTTCTGCGGTCCGCCTGCGGCAAATTCTACTTTTTGAACATTTTCATTAATAACTTTAGTGCCGAATCTCTCCGCCTGTTCCTGGAATTTCATCATCAGGTCAAATCCGTTTATCGCGTCCGGGAATCCCGGATAATTCTCCACATCACTGGTTTGAGTCAGCAGTCCGCCAGGCATAATCCCGGAAATCACCACCGGAGCCAAATTGGAACGCGAAGCATATATTGCGGCAGTCAAACCTGCCGCGCCGCTGCCGATTATCACTAATTTATCCATCGCAAACTCCTTAATCTTCTTTAATTTTTATGGTCCGTTTATTTCTTTTTCAAGACCGGAATATTTTTCAAACTATTGTAATTAATCAATTGTGTCATCGTGCTCATATCCGGGAGTTCCCCGGCTACATGCACTCCTCTAAGCACTTTTATCAGGTCATACGCAATCTTTTCCGTATTGACAATAATTCTGGCGACTTTGCCGTCAGCATAGTGGTGCAGCAGAAAAGCAATTCCGGCGCCGAAAATGCCGACAGTCAGAAAATATGTCGTTTGAGATAACTCAAAAGCGGCCTGCTGAAAATTACCGATTTCAGGATTATCGGCAAAAGTGCTGAAAACATCCATCACCCCCAAAGATGCGCCAAGCAAACCGAGACATATGGAAAAAATTCCGCAGGTAACAATCGCGCGCACCGGCTTATGCAGTTTTTCCGTTTCAGCTTTAACTGCAATCTGCATGGCATCCCGACAAGCTTCGAAGCCGTCGCCGATATTTTTAAAGGCTTCAAACAATATTCTTGAAAGCGGAGTTTTACCCGGTACACAGGCCTCCATCGCAAAGCCGAGTTCACCGTCGGCAAGTATCTGTTTTACCCGCTGCACCAGTTCTCTGGGATAAATCCGGTTGCGGTGGACATGAGTGAATACCTGCACCGCAAGAAACAGCGTAATTCCGGAGTTCACGAACATTGCCATCCAAACCAGAAAACCTAAAAAGCTGCCCGCAATCAGAAAGGAATGCCGCTTCGTCAACGCATTTTCGATTTTCTCTCTGTTCATGGCAACAACCATGTTATGCTGAACGCCCCCCACTTCTGCCGCAATTCTGGATTGATTGGTCAACGGCACAGGCACAGGCATTGGAGCAGGCGTTGACGCCACCGGCGCAGGCGCGGCGGCGGAAGTATTTGCCGCAGCCGGAGCCTCCGTCTGAGCCTGAACATTAATGCTGAACCCAGCAATCAACACCGAAGAAAACAACAATAATCGCATAATAACCGTCATTTGCCAGTCACTCCTGTATTTACCTGTTCTGATACCTTTTTGACCCAATCACTATCAGGATAATCTTTTTTCAAGATTTCATAATACAATTTTGATGTCGCGTCTTTTCTTTTTTTCAGCATTTCCGCCAATTTAAAAACTGATTCCGCTCTTGCCGGAATGGATTTATCGCCATAGATCACGGCTTGCAGATAGTTCAATTCGGCGGCATCAGCCTTCCCCTGTTTTAACGCGATATCGCCGAGCAGATTATAGGCAAACACAATATATTCGCTTTTTTCCGCGGCGATCATTTCTTCCAGCACCGCAACAGCTTTTTCATCAAGATTCTGCTGCACATATATCCCGGCCAGCAATTTGAATGCCTCCATATACTGCCATTGGGCAAAATCCGGATCATCAATATGGTCTTTGGAAATTTTCTCGATCCCGGCAGCCGCCTCATCCCGGCGCTCCTGCATCAATAACGCTTTGGCAAGGCCGAATACGCAAAATGCTTTCCAACCCAGATATTCATATTTTACAGCAGCGTCGCGAAACATTTTTTCCGCTTCGGGATATTGGCCGTTGCTCAAACTGTCTTCCGCGCGTTTAATTTCGTCGGGTTTGGGTATGCGGACGTATGAATAAAAAGACTTCGGCACAATAAACTGCTGTTTCCCGTCAAAATAATAAAGATTTCCGTCCTTATCCGCGGAAATTTCCCTGGCGTCCAGCGGCGAACTGTCTTTCAACATTATAAGTCCATCCGCCGCTATGGTAAAAAATGGAATTATCATTGACAATATAATAAGCGCTGTTTTTAAAAACTTCATGACAGATCAGACTCCCTGAAGAACTGCACCATCACGGTTCGCGTCCGGGGGCCGTCGAATTCGCACAAATACAGTCCCTGCCAGGTTCCCATGCGCAAGCGCCCTTTGCAGACCGGCAGCATTTGAGAGAACCCCATCATGGAAGCCTTTAAATGCGCCGCGCTGTTGCCCTCTCCGTGCCGGTACGCCGGATCATCCCATGGTACCATACGTTCCAAGGCGGCCAGAATATCCCGCTGTACGTCAGGGTCGGCATTTTCATTTACTGTAAGTCCGGCGGTGGTGTGAGCGCAAAAAACCTGACAGACGCCGGAATCCATGGATGCCGGAATCAGCCGGTTGATTTCGGCGGTAATATCCAGCATTTCCGCCCGTCTGCTTGTCACCACTTTCAGTTCTTTCATATATGCCTTCAAAATAATGAATATGAAAATATAATTTGTCCGGCTGTAAACTCAACTGCATGAACAGGATTTTAATCAAAACCTTTTCACCTGAAAATCATTCGACATTGAACATGGACTTCTTTTTTCTGCTCCTGACAGCAAAACCGGGACCTTTAATGCTCCGGATGGCACGATGCCGAACCTTATAGGTGCTGATTCGCTTATTTACGGGACGTTTCAGGCCGCGCTGCATCTGATAGGAGGTAAACAACGCAATAATCCTGCCGATAAACACCGCGACAAAAAGCACTCCCGTCACAACCTCTATGCAGACCAGCCTCTTCGCAATTTCCGAACGCGGAAGAATGTCGCCGTAGCCCAGAGTTGTAATCGTGGTGAAACTGAAATAAAGCATATCCCGGAAGCTTGCCATCGTCTCGGTATCGCCAATTCCCGCAAAAGCGCCAGGGGACATCCGGTTAATGATGAAGAAAATATCGGCAAAGCAGAACGCTATCATAAAATAGGTTATAATACTGCCGGATACCGCCTCCAATGATATCTTTTTCATCGAACAGGTGTAACCAACCACGCAAGTTATAAGCACCAGGTCGAAAAAAATCAGCAAAGACCCGAAAAAACAGTCAAACGCGAAAGTATTGGCGACCAAAGGCGAATAATCAAACAGCGCTTTGCCGATTATGCCGGCAATACCAAACGGCAAAGTGATTGCCAGAACCTTGATCCTGGAAGTTATAAAATAAGGCGCCAGCACCAGAAAAAGATAATAGACAATTATCAGCGGCCCATGCAGGCAATGCTCTTCATCCAACACCGGGTTCGCGGCAAAAAACAAGATAAACATTACGGTCAGAAAAGTACATTTATATCTGCCGAACAAAGCCGCGTCCAACCGTATTTTACCCAAGAGCATTTTCTTCCCCATTAAGACAATTAACCGCCGCCGCTATCTTTAACCCATGAATTGTTCAGTTGAACAGCGAATCGAAAACTTTCTTGACGCCTTGTTCCAGGGCTTTCGCGCTATCCGTTTTCGTGGATTTACTCTGTGACGGCGATGTATCAGATTTAGTGCTGTTATCCTGTCCCTGCGGATTTGATATGACATCTATGGTCTGGTTCAATACATTCTCCAGCCCCTTGCCGCCGTCCTTGAGAATCGTCGTACTGGCATTGAGAAGATTTAACGCATTGTCTTTTACGAACGATGAAACAGCATCCTGAATGTTATATTGGGGATTGTCAACAGTTCCGGTAATATGCACCGTAGCCGTAATCTGACTCATGGTCAGATTAGAGTTGACATCCAATCCCCGGTCAGAGCCCAGTCCGGCATAACCTTTGACCGTAAGATTGCTGACCACATCACCCTTGAATTCACAATTGTTAACATAGATTCTCCGGTTTTGCGAAAGCAATTCCGCCTTGCCGGTGGTTAAACGAATAGTTTCAGCACTCTTGTAAAAATTATTGACGAACGCAAAGGCCTGATCTGTCTTCTTCCCGGAGTCCTGATTGAGGTTCAGGGTCTGAAACTTCGACAGCACTTCAAACGGAATCATTAAAATATGGCCGATGGGGGTTTTGCCGAACGCATTGGGTACGGAAATATCCTTTAGCGTTATATTGGTTTTCCCGGTCATATTGTCCCATAATTCAGGAGTATCAACGCCAACCCCTTTGATGTCCATGTCTAAAGATTCAACAGTAACCTCGACACTGCGCATGTCACCTTCGACAAACGGCTGCACCAGCGGATGAATGTTGAGTCCTTTGGTATTGCAGACTACGCTGTAGGTGATTCCGTCGTGGTTACTGACCAGTTTGGATTTGAAATTAATCGGGGATTCGTTAACAACAATATTCAAGGGGCCGATGTCCAGCACGTTATCAACCGCGTCAATTCTGCCGCTGACGCCGACTTTGATATCCGGCCCGTAAGTGATTCCTTTAAGGTTCAGATTGGCGACGATCTCGTTCTTGCCGAAATTAAAAGACGCCGGTTCCTTTTTGGCTGCTTTCGGCAAATTTTTGCCGTTGGTTTTCTTAGCTGTACCGTTGTTGGCGGCGGTTTTCTTATCCGGAGCGGCGGCGGCCAACTTCTGAATCAGCAGAACATCAATTTTCTCGGAAGAAAGATTAATGACTGACCGTCCGCCTTTTTCCGGCATCTGGCCGTCCACGGTCACCTGCATGGCGGTCTTGCCGTTGTTCAGCAGTTCCAGGTAAATCCTGTGGAGATTAAGCATCTCGTCTTTTCTCTGAACGTTGACCACTATCAGTCCGCTGACCGGCGAGGTAATCTGGCGGCTGTGAAGTTTGTCAATATCCACCGAGCCTTTCACCTGAAACGCCTGGAACTTGTCAGACGCTTCAAGATTAAGCTTGCCGCGAAGGTCAAGTTCGGTAATCTCGGAGGGGTAAAGCAAATTAACCAGATTTTGATTTAAATAAACGATATTGGTGTTCAACATAAAATCGCCCTGCCCGATATTTATCGTGCCGCTGTCGTCAAAACGCATCGCTTTCTGGCGGTTGACCAGGATTTCGGCGGAATGACTTGCAATTTTAAACTCATTATAGTTAACCATCAGCAAATCCATATTCTGATTAATGGTGATATCCTGGTACCGCTTCTTCCCCGGCAGCGACAGATCAAGACTGCTCAGCGTCGAACTGCCGGTGACTGCCAGCCGGTTGAACTTATCCGAAAATTTCAACTTGATTTTCCCTGACAGATCGCCGGAATTGAATTCGTTCCCTGATTCCGCCATAAAACTGTTGAACTGGGTTAACCCCAATTGATTGATTTCGAGATTGATTGCCGGCGGACTGTTCAAAAATTCATTCATATTTTTCAGATTGATGCTGCACGGAGTTAAATCAGCGCTAAGCACCTTCCGCGAATTCTGGAAAAGATTAATTGAATATGCGTTTAAATTCATTGTCATCTGCGTCAGGGACGCGTCAAAACGTCCGGAAACATCCGCGCTGAACGGTTCGATTTTATTGAGATTGGACATGATCATTTTGCGCTGTTCCACGCTCAACGGCAGCCCTTCTACCGTGTTGCCGGAAATATCAGAGAGCTTGAATATAACATTAGTTTTCATCGTGTCCAGATCAAGTCCGCCGTTCAAGCTCAATCCCGCAAGTTTGGATTGACCTTTGCTTAGAACCAGCGAGAATTGTTCCAGATTGATCTTTTTGAATTTTTCAATAAGTATTTTAGCGCTCTCGTCAAAGTTCATATTCTTTAACTGCATCCCCGGCACGTTCATGTCCAGATTCATGATCGCAATCCGGGTGCGGAGCCCTATAGTTTTGTCTTTCCCGGCAACGACATCAATATCTGCGTTCAACTTGCCGTCCAGAACCTTGATTCCGGATTCAACCGGCAGAAACAACTGGGCTGTTTTCAGGTTGAACTCGCTGATGTGCAAATTTATTTCAGGCGGCGTTCCGTTGAATCCGCTATTGCTTTCATCCCAGCAATATGCGGAGGGAGCCATCAATTTTAAATCCAGAACACTGCGGCCATTTTCCAGCAGCGACGCGCTGAGCTTATTCAAATTCACTTCTTTGCGGTTAAAATCCGCGGTAATGTCGTGGCTCATGGTAAAACCGAACGGCGGCAGTTCGTAAGCTTTGCCCATAATCGTGGCATTGCCGCTGCGTTCCAGGCCAAGATTACCTTTGCTGGCCAGGGTGCTTCCATTATAATCAAGCTGTCCGAAATAAGCCAGCCCGATACGGCCCGGATTGTACCCGCCGATAATGTCAAACAAAATGCTGAGCAACTCCTCGGAAACGGGTTTCATTTTAACCGTGGCGCTGACTTTCAACGGATTAATATCGATTTTGGATTTAATTTGAATATCGGTGCTGACCTGCTCGCCTTTGGATTGGAGTACCGTCAAATTATCAATATTGACCGTGTCTTTATCCCCGGAAGCTTCAAGCTGCAACGACAGGGAATTGCCGTCCAGGCTGACATTATTGACCCTGCCTTTTATCGCGGAAATGCTCAATAGCATGTTCAGTTTATCGCAGAGGCAACTCTCATTCAATACCATTTCAATACTATTTTCAACTACGCCGGAGGTTACGCTAAGGTTATTTCCTGAACTGATGCTGATATTGCCGTTGATCTTTATTTTCGAATTGGCTCCGGTTTTGAGCGACGGAATATCAATGTTAAAACTGGATAACGACAATTTGGTGGGAACGCCCTGAATTTTTTCTTCTGTCAGGGTGAAATTCACATTGCTGATTTTAACATTTGAAATATCCAGCTTGATTTTTGGCGCCGGGACTTTTCCGTTTTTTTCTTCCTTAGGCGCAACCTTGGGTTCAGCTTTTGCCTCGTTTTTTGCAAAAGGCAATTCCAATTCGCCGGAAGCGTTCTTATTCAAGTTTACCGCCAGATTGTCCACGACGATATCTTCAAGTTTTATATTTCCCGCCATGATCGAAGAAATGGAAAACGCCGCCTTCACCGTATCCGCCGAAGCAAACAGTTTCTTTTCGGGGCCGACACTGAGCCGGGAAATTTCTACCCTGGAATCCATCAATGATAAATTGACTTCTTGGGCCCTGATTTCACAACCCGCGGTCCGGCTGGCATACGGCAGCAATATATCCGTGAGAAAAAAGGAACTTGTCAGAAAGAGATACGCCGCAATAACGATAATCAGTACCGAACCCAAAAACCATGCCGAAAATTTCAATATTTTCTTTTTCATAATACACCTCTTGCCCGGCCGCCGCCGGATTATTTAAGATAATAAATAATGTGCTGTAATGTAACTAAAAATTAATCCGCAAAAAGCTTATCTTCCTTTGGAAAGCGCTTTTTGCAGTTCTTTTTGAAAGTCTTTGATATCATCCTCGGTCGGTTCGCCGCTGGCATTATTCAAACCCAATCTGCCCGACTGATCAATAACCCATTCCGCCGAAACCCCGGATGCGAATTTTACAGAACCGCTGGCAACGGCGCCGGGGCGCATTAATTTGCTGAGTTCAACCACGGTTTTACCAGGAATATCCTTGGCGACTTTTTCTTTCGCCGGTTCTTCTTCTTTCACCGGTTCGGGGTCCTGATTCTTCCATTCCACCCCTTCCAGTTCGGCAGCCAGCAACCGCAAATCCAGAAAAGTCATTCTCTTATTAAACTTTTCCGCAATTAATTTCTGTATTTCGTTTAAACTTACTCCGGCATTCAACTGCCCGGCAATAAACCGCTTCATTTCCATCTCACTCATGTTTCATCTCCTTACTGAAAAGAACATATCGTAAATAAATTAATAATTCTAAAATATAATCTGTGTTTACAAATTCCTCCTGAACAATTTACCGTTTCAAGCCGGAAATAAAAATCAAAAATAAGCTTTTACCGTATTTTTTCTTAAAAATTAACCACAGAGGCACAGAGACACAGAGAATACTTGACAGGTTTATACTCTATAAGGTAGAAAAACGATTTAAACCAGAAAAGGATTTCTTTGTGTCTTTGCGTCTTTGTGAGAGATAATTTCCCCAATGAAGATTTAAAAAAATAGATTTAAACCAGAAAAGGATTTCTCTGTGTCTCTGTACTACTATCCGTCATAATCTTGAACTGAGCCGCATTTGCGGCGAGAAATACGGAAAAAACAGTAATTTTGCTGGCGTTTTGACAATAAAAAAGAGGCATGTTTCAAAAAGTGTTATAGATAGTTGACACTTTTTTAGACGTAGCCGCCCTGGAGTTTTCAAGCCCCAGTTCAACTTGCCTCCGTATAGGGCGTTCTGTTTCTCAGGACGCTTTGAGCAATACTAATTCAGTAGC
>CAIKZE010000319.1 GCA_903831825.1 uncultured Lentisphaeria bacterium
AAATCAAATATAAATTTTCGTGTGTAGTTCATCCAGTCACCCATTAGGCGAATGGACGAATTTTTTTTTGCCATTATATTCAGAAGAAAAAAGGTTCACTGGGAGCAGATGACAACAGAAAATTTAAAACACGGGAGGAATTCGATTGACGAAAAGTGATCAAACAGGCAGAGGGTGGGAATGGGACCGGACGGTTGTAAACGGTCAATAGTTTGGGATGAAATCCGGCCATTAATTTTGGACGTTTTTCCCCTGTTTTTTTAAAATACTGGTTTTGTTTATTAAGCGGTAACTGTCACCACTGAGATTGAAGATTTCACTGTGATGAACGAGGCGATCTAGAATTGCCGTCGTAATCACTGGATCATGAAGGAATTTCGGCCATTCGTCGAATCCTTTGTTCGACGTGAGGATCACTGAAGTGTTTTCGTACAGTTTGGATACCAATTGAAAGAAGGAATTGGCTTCCGCCATGGAGATCGGCAAAAAACCTACTTCATCAATAATCACCAAATCAGCAGTTAATATCTGCTTCAACCGATGACGACTGCTTCGGGTGATGGTCTCGGTGATTAAACACTTTACCAAATCCTGCATCGTGATGAACACCACCCGGTATCCCAGATCAACAGCCTGTAATCCAAGTCCTACCGCTAAATGGGTTTTGCCGATTCCAGGCGGCCCGATGATCAAAATGTTGTGCGCCTGTTCCACCCAATGCATATCGAGAAGTTGCTCGAAAGACTGCTGACTGAGGGTGGTTAGAATCGCGAAATTAAATTCGGCGATGGTTTTTCGGTAGGGAAACCCGGCAATCTTCAGGCGTTTTATTCTGGAATTGTCTTCCCGAGTCTGGATTTCTTGCTGCAAACCATGAGTTAAAAAGGCCAGGGGCAGCCATTCTTGTTCCCGCGCCTGTGTCAGCAACGACTCCAGTTCACGTTGGAACGTTGGTAAACGCAGCGCGCTTAGCATTTTTTTGGTCTCGGCCAGTTCCCGGCTCATTGCACCCCACCTCCGAGCAGTTGGCTATATGCGGTGAGGTCTCTGTGATGAACTGAAATCAACAGGTGTGCCGGCAACTCAACCGGCAGCAATGGCACGGGTTCCGGCAGGAGCGCTTTGAGCATGTCGGCAGCATCCCGAACGCTGACCGCGCTATAGAGCTGGCGTTCCAAACAATAGGCGACGGCTGCGATTAACTGTTCGGACGTATATTGATCCGCTGTTTTTCGCAGAAGTTGGTACTGATCTCTGGCATAACGCGGCTTTTGTTTTCGGATTTCTTCCAGTAGCTGTCGAGTCGCTGGTGTGTCACCAATCTTTGTCAAGGTGACTTCTTGGCTATGCAGCACCGATTGACGGGCATCCCGGCGGTGATTGTTGTTTTTGATCAGTTTACCTTTGCCTTGACATCGCTGATGTTCGGCCACAAGTCCGCCGTCTTCATCACGAAACAGCAACAACTGGTCTTGTTCCTTGAAAAACAGATTGCGACCGGGCCGGTACGTTCCCAGGGGGACGGAATACCGGTTGCCCCGATACAATACCGTGTTGTCTTTTCGTACCGCCAAGGTTACAATGGATGCGGCAGTCTGTTTTGGGAAAGGGACCGGTCGCAGGTGTTGTTGTTCGAAGCTGAACACCTCGGCGGGTACTTTTTTTGTTGTGCCGTGAGCGGAGGCGTTAGCGGTCCGCGAAAGCCAGGCCCACGTTTCTTCGTTCCAGTTTGCCAGTCCATGGTAGTAACGGTTCTTGGCGAAATTGTACTTCAGATATTTGATGACTGCCTCGACTTTTCCCTTGCTTTCAGGGTCGCTTTTTCGGCAGAGCCGGACTTGGAGCTTGCCATTCTGCTTGAACGATTCAAATTCCTGAGTATAAAGAATATCCCCATGGTTTTCGCTCACGACGGCTAGTTTATCCTGGTCAATTACCAGTTCGATGGGCATGCCGCCGTAGAAGGCAAAGCAGGTATTCATAGCGTCAATGAAGGCTACGGTGGTGAATGGACGGTCTCGCCAGATTGCGTATTTGTGGCGGGAATGAGCCAATACGGCACCCATACAATAGAGCTTTACCGGAGCAACGCCACGAGCCGGGCGAACCCAGATTTCACCGAAATCCAATTGAAGTTGCTGCCCAGGTGGCAATTCATCGACCGCCTCGTATTGCCGTGGTTCTTCTTGGCGGGGCAAGTCGTAATTCTTTCGCAGGGTGGCCACGAAACGGCGCACGGTGCGTTCCCTGAAACAACCGTTTGGCTGGAGCTGTAGCAGGCGGTCCTTGATTTGGGAGCTACTGAGGTCAGGAAATTCCCGAACCCAAGAGACTATCGTTGTTTCATAGGCATCAGTTCGCTTGGCCCTATGTTTGCCGCGTTTGAATAGTTCTCCGACCTCCTCGGGCGATAGAAGCCAATATTTGCGCACCGTTTTTATGTTCAGGGACAGGGCCCGAGAAACCTGACTCCTTCGGAGTCCTTGCGTTCGAAGTTGTTGAATTTTTGAATACATCGGCCAATCCTCCAATGGGGGCTCCCCTCCCTTCACCACGTTGCCTCTATCCTATCAACATCGTGTCAGGAATTGGGATTTTTTCGTCCCTTTTTATTGGCCGGATTTCGTCCCTTTTAGTTTACCGCTCACACCACGGCGTAAATACCCGAAAGAACAATAACCGCATCAATGAAAAAAGTTGATTTTCCAGGATTAATACCGTATCGTTTATTTAGATACAATACAAGAATATTGACCCCGCCCAGCGAGGCTCCATTCCAAAACAGGTAAGATAGTCCAAGGCCGACAAATACACCGCCGATAACAGCGCCGACCAACTCGGGAAGTATGACAGGTGGGAAAAAGCGATCAAATTCCGTCATCATTGAAAGCGTTACAGATGCAAATAGAGAGTAAAGCGTGAAGCGTAAACCCATTCGCCACAAGGACAAAATGTAAAATGGTAAGTTGACAATGATAAAGCCGATGGAAAAAGGTAAATCGGTCAAATAGAATACACTTAGAGCTAAGCCTGGTGCTCCTCCTGTTACCAAGTGGGCATGTCGCAAAACTATAATGCCAACACAGCAAATAGCACATCCGAAAATAATCCTAATAAGTTGATGCATAAAAATCCCTTCTTTATTCAAATATAACATTGCCTATGATAAACTATCCAGTAAGGGGAGAGTCAAGAAGCTTTTTCAAAAAGGAGGATATCTAGGTTGAAAGACTTGCTGAGCATTGGTGAGATGGCTCAATTGCATGACACGTCAGTAAAAACGCTGCGCTATTATGATGAGATTGGATTGCTAAAACCTTGCCAAATTGACGAGACTACCGGCTATCGATACTATTCCACCAGCCAGTTCGAAAGGCTGCATACCATTGACTACTTGAAGTTCTTAGGGTTTCCCCTAAAGCAGATCAGTGCTCACCTTGAGAGTCCAAACCCGATATCGTTTCTCAAGTTGTTGCGTGAACAGCAACAGGCAACGAAAGAAAAAATTGCCGAACTACAAACCATCCATAATCGATTTGGACGTCGTATCGAAGAAATTGAAACCGCCCTACAGGTTAAAGAAATGAACAAGCCACACCTCCGATACTTGCCAGAGCGCAGAACTATCTGTCTGAAACAGAAAATCAGTTCCTGGCCAGACATGGAGGTTTCACTCCGAAAGCTGGAAAAGCTAGCCAGAATCAAAGCAAGTATATTCATAGGAAAGGTAGGTCTGACTGTCGCTCGGGAAAACTTATTGCACAGCCGCTTTAACGACTATAATTCAATCCTGATGTTTTTGGAAGAGCCTCTCGACAATGAGCAGTTGGTAAAAATTTTGCCGGCAGGAGACTATGTTTGCATCTACCATCGCGGTAATCTAGCAAATACCGGTGAATATTATCCTATGCTATTAGAGTATATTCAGGAGAAAAACATGGAAGTCTGCGATGACTCGATAGAGAGGGTTATAATTGATAGTTTCGTTTCCAGAGCCAAGGATTGTCACTTAACAGAAATTCAGATACCAGTAAGGAGACTTATTTAGAAGGGAATTTAAGACATAGACCAGAAGTATTCAAGTACTTCCAATAAAATGAGTTAAGAAAGTAAGGTAGCAAATGAAAAATATCGAAATGACAACAGAGGGCAATATCTTGACAATCAAAGTGGACCTGAGTCAACGCTTTGGAAAGTCGAGCAGCGGCAAATCTACAATCATAGCTAGCACAGAAGGAAATCAGTCGGTTCCCGGACAAGAGGAAATTAAGATTGGGCTAAATGTGTATACGAAGTAGTTTGGAGAATTATGCCATGAAGCAGACCTCCAGCCCTGTTGCAATCGTTACTGGCGGAGCGCGTGGAATTGGGAAAGCAATCGTTCGCCGTCTTGCCTGCCAGGGAGCGAGTGTAGTCCTTGTAGATAATAATAATGTTGAGGGCAATATTACTTCCGCAGAAATGCAAGCAG
>CAIKZE010000320.1 GCA_903831825.1 uncultured Lentisphaeria bacterium
ACGAATTTTGGACGAAAAATGGTGGGGTATACCCAGGAAATTGAGCAAGGTATTATATCTTGATTTTGAGAATATGGAGGGGACGCTGGCTGAAAGATATAAGTATTTTGTCTATCCGCAGTGGCCTACGGATAAGGCGGAACGGGCAAAATGCTATGAGAATTTAATCATCGAAGATATGACGAAACGAGAGCATCTGGATTATTCGGATTCGGACTATCATGAAAATATAATTGGTCTGATTGAGGGAGCAAAGGCTAAAGGCATTGCCGGGCAACCAGTTGATCTGCTGGTAATCGACACCTACACCAAGTTCGTCAAGAACGAAGATCCGCAGACTTCCGACAACTTTTCGGCGTTGCTCAACAGACTCCGGAAAATGAAGATTGCGGTGCTGATAGTGCATCATTCCACAGAAGAAGGCTTCCCGCGAGGCTATAAGAAGATGCTTGACGATCTCTATTTCAACATCAGGCTGTATCGGGACGATGACGAACCCCATGACCTTGCAACGCCATTGAAAGTAAAGTATGTTTCATTCCGATCCTCGCTTCCCGCTACCATGTGGAAGGAGTTTGAGATCACTTGTGTTAATGGCGAGTGGAAAGTTGATAGGCCGACTAAAAATGAGAATGAAGAGTTTCAAGTTATTGTCGAGGCGTATCGGGCGCGTCAATACAAAGATGATTCAATCTGGGAAATGCTTGGGATAAAAGGTTCGGCTTTCTATGATCGCGTGAAAAAGAAATAATTCCATTGGAATATTTTAATAGTCATTACTCTTGCATCGCAGGGGTAATGGCTGTTTCATAGGGCACGTGGCTGACTGTTCTGTAGTCGATCATTTCAGCGTTGCAGATTCCACGGATGGCAAGCCGTGCGATACATTCAGTCTGATTGGTTTGCGGGATATTTTATTGAAAAAAAGGTGGATTTTGCATCAAATTGATGTATTTTACCTTATTGTTTACCTGCGCCTGAGTTTTCAGACAAGGGAAAATGAGCTTAAAAAGCAAGTTTAATGGAGGTGGCATTTGGTGGCACAAGGAGGCTCATAAGCGCCAGAAAGTACCATTTTGGACGATTAGTTTTTTTAGCATAATGTCCGTCGTATGCGACATTACTGAGCGTAAAAATGATTATTTGCGGCAAATCTGAGCGCAATCCAAATATAATGAAGGCAGACACCCTCTCCGCCATATTTTTAGTTTGAGCAGAAAGAGGTCTTTTATTAGTGATACGACATCGTAACTAAGTCCGCCGATTACGAGGCCTGCTTCATTTGACAGCATTATAATGTCTGCGGAGATAGTCAAGCAGACTAATATTGTTCATCTTGCAATCCGGATATTTCAATCGTGATTTTCCTTCTTTTTTGCCTGTCTTTGTTTTTACGTGTTGAAATCGGGTTGATGCTGAAATATAGTACAATTCGTTTAGGATGTGGGTTGTGCATAATCAGCCACTGAATGTTTTATAAAGAACATATTTACTGAGGATAATCGCGCTCTTATTTAAGGAGCTGTAAAAAATTAACCTTTACATCTTCGCGATTCTCCCGAATGCCTTTGTGTTTGCCGGTTCGTTACATACCTTCAGGTATGCTCCTTACCGTCAATTCACAAAATCACTTCGGGATATTTCGCGAAACTTGTCAAGTTTATTTCTTAACAACTCCTAAGCAACGCTATTAAAAAATCGAGAAATGGACTTTACAATTAAAGATGTTTCAGTATTGCTTAGCAGGCCTGAAAAAGAAATTCAAAATTTGATTAAGGCAAACGAGATTCCGGTTCAAATAATCAACGATAAATTCTTTTTCAACAAACAGCAAATAGTGGAATGGGCATTGATCCGGAATATTCCGATCAATATCTCGAATCATAAGAATATGACCGAATATCAGGTTAAGGCGTTGAATACGATCCTTGACCAGGATTCTTTTTACTATGACTGCGCGCTTACGGAAGATTCCTATCTGGAGCAGATGCTGAACATGGTTCATCTTGACGCAAACGTTGATAAAGGAATCATTATTCAACTGCTGAAGAACCGTGAAGCATTGATGAGCACGGCCATCGGCAACGGCATCAGCCTGCCGCATCCGCGGATCCCGCTGATGGTCGGGCGCAATCCGCTGATTAATTTTTTCTTCCCGCAAACGCCGCTTGATTTGAAATCGATTGACGGGAAACCGGTGCATACGATCATTCTGCTGGTTTCCCAGACCATTAAACAACACTTGAGCCTGCTGGCCCATTTAAGTTTTCTGCTCTCAAAGGAGACGTTCCGCGCCGCGCTGGAAAACCGGCTCAGTTGTCATGACCTGCTTGATATAATCAACCATATTGAAAGCACGAGGGGTGCATGATAATATGGATATGTTCTTTTACTCTTTAGCAATACAATTGGCAGCCGTGCTGGCGGTGATATTGCTGCGCAGCAACCGGATCGCGTCCGCGGCGGTGCATTTGCTGCTGCTCATCGGGTTAATTTCAGGATTGGTCCCGACGCTTTCCGCCCTGATTGTTGCCGACGCGCCGGTACAGAATTTCTGCATTTGCGGAATCCCGAACGATCTGTTCAGATTTGACGCGCTGGGGCTCTATTTTCTGGCGATTGTTCAGTTAGTCGCCATCCCGACCACCATTTACAGCTATTCATCGCTCAAACATTATATGGACAAAGGAAAATCGGTTAAACAGTTGCTGGTGGTGTATCCGATACTGCTTGTCGCGACTCAATTGACGGTGGTTTCCAACCATTCCATTCTGTTTCTGGTCTGCTGGGAATTGATGAGTACAACGGCCTATCTCGGCATGGTTTTCGAAAAAGAAAAGCGGGACGTCCAAACCGGAAGTTTTTATTATCTGGTAATGAATCATGTGGTTGTCTTTATTCTTTACGTCTTTTTCTTCCTGCTGCATCGCCAGGCCAACAGTTGGCTGTTCAGTGACTTTCATGTTTCGCCGGACACTGGCAGTTTATTCATTCTCCTCTACGTATTAGCATTGGTCGCATTCGGGATGAAAGCCGGATTTATGCCGTTTCACTTCTGGCTGCCCAGGGCGCATCCGATAGCGCCGACCGTCTTCAGTTCGTTTCTTTCCGGCATCATCATCAAAACCGGAATTTATGGTCTTTTCCGGACATTTCAATTTCTCAATCCGACGCCTGAATGGCTGGGTTGGCTGGTGCTGACAGTGAGCATGATAAGCGCGATATTCGGGGTATGGTACGCCCTGGCCCAGCATGACATTAAACGCCTGCTAGCGTATCATTCGGTGGAAAATATCGGCATCATCGGCATCGGCATCGGCATCGGCTTTATCGGCTCGGCTTACCATTCGCTGCCGGTTCAAGTGCTCGGTTTCGGCGGGGCGCTGCTGCATACGCTCAATCACGCGATTTTCAAAAGCCTGCTGTTCATCGGCAGCGGCGTGATTTATCAAAACCTGGGGACGCGGAACATTGAACTGATGGGCGGGATTGCGCGGCGCGGAAGATTTTTTGCGATCCTGTTTCTGGTCGGCTCCGTCGCGATCAGCGGGATTCCGCCGCTTAACGGCTTTATTTCCGAGTTCATTATCTTCAACGGTTTTTTTACCACCGCCCGCGAACTGAAAAATTACTATCCGCTGCTGATGCTGGTTTCAACGGTCGGCCTGGCGTTTGTCGGCGGCCTGGCGGTGGCCTGTTTCACCAAGATCAATTCGATTATGTTTCTGGGCGATGAACGCAAAGAGATAAAACATTTTCACATTTCCGTTTATGATTATCTTTCGCTTGGAATTTTTGCGATGCTCTGTGCGGCAATCGGATTTTATCCCCAGCCGTTTGTCCGCGTGATCAACGACGTTTTAAGCCGTTCCTTTGTTCCGGGAAACAGTTCTTCCGCGCTGCTGTCTATCAACTGGTTCTACATCAGTCTGATTTTCCTGGCCATATTGGCCGGATTTATTCTGATTTATATATGGAAACGACGCATTAACAAAAAATACGGAAGAAAAATTTCCCCGGCGTGGGGATGCGGTTACGAGCGGCTGAACCCGAGAATGCAATATACTGCTTCTTCCTTCGCCGACCAACTGAACGTTATTTCAAGAACCGTCCTGGGTTACCATAAGAGAATAAAGCCGCCGGCGGAAATTTTCCCCGCTAAAAATAAATTTGAAAGCCATGCGGATGATTTCGTTGATTCAAAAATTATTATGCCGTGGTTTAAAAAAATCAATGCATTTATTTCCCGGATCGAGTTGTTGAATTACTCCGATATCCGGTATTACGTCGCGTTTATTCTGATCGTAATATCAATTTACAGCCTGATAGGTTTCTTATGGATTTAAGCACATTAATGCAGGGTGTTGTTTCATTGCTTGCCATTCTGGCGCTGGCTCCGCTCTTCGCGGGATTAGTCAACAAGCAGAAAGCAATCTTTACCGCAAGAATCGGCGCTCCGGTGGTGCAGCCGTACTATGAGTTGAAGCGGCTTTTGCGGAAAGAGACAATTAATGCGAGCAGTTCATCGTTTATCAGCGACATTTCACCGGCAATAAATCTGATTGCGGTGGTCGTCGCCGCGGCCATGCTGCCAATCGGTTTCATGAAACCGCTGATAAGTTTTAACGGCGACATCATTTTATTTGCTTATGTGCTGGGGCTTGCCAGGTTTTTTCAGATACTGGCGGCGATGGATATCGGAAGTTCATTTGAAGGCATGGGCGCATCGCGCGAAGCTACTTTCGCGGTGTTCGCCGAACCGATTTTTTTCTTTACCATCGGCAGCATCGCGTTTGCCGGCAACCTCACTTCCATTTACGATATTTATCAATCAATAAGACTGGATAATGTTACTTACATCGTGTTTATCGTAATCTGTTCAATCTCCGTTTTGATTCTGGCGGTTACGGAATGTTCGCGCATGCCCGTTGATGATCCCAATACGCATTTAGAGTTGACGATGATTCACGAAGTGATGATTCTGGACAATTCCGGCGTGGATTTGTTTCTGTATCAATATTCCAGCTACGTCAAGTTGTGTATTTACGCCATAATTGAAGCGTCGCTGTTTTATCCTTTCGCGGTGCAGAACAGTTATGTCGCGGTTATAATTTTTCTGGTGGTGATTACGGTTTTAGCGACGGCGCTGGCGGTGCTGGAAACGATAACCGCCAGGTTTAAGTTGAAGAATGTTCCGCAATACCTGTTGTTTGCCACGGCAATCGGGGTGTTGAATTTGTTAATATATACATTTACAAAGTAGAAAGTTGTCATGCAAAATGTTTTAAGTATAATCTTTTGTTTGTCGTTGTTTTATCTGGCGGTTACCTCGCGGGTGAAAGCCTATGTCACCGTGCTGCAAATTCAGGGCGCCATCCTGACGGTGCTGCTGCTGTATCCCCTGATCGAGCATTTTTCCGTTCCCGCCTTAATCCTGCCGGCGACATTGTTTATCGTTAAAGTTTATTTGATTCCCAAGTATATCAAAAAAATACTGGTGGACCTTGACATAAAACGCATAATCGAACCGACCATCCAGCAATTTTCTTTCCTGCTGCTGATAATTTTTACCATGACGGTAGTATTTGTCGCCACGAATATTTTGTCTAAAAGCACGGAGATCGAGACCATCCCGTTCGCCAGCGGTTTTTCGGCGGTGGCGGTCGGGATGTTTGTAATCATATTCAGGAAGAAACTGATAATTCACGTCGCGGGATTCCTGGTGCTGGAAAACGGCATCTTCCTGTTCGGCTCCACCATTGCGTCCAAGTTGCCGATGATGATTGAACTGGGTTCGCTGCTGGATATTTTCGTGGTAGTTTTCCTGATGGGAATCGCGTTAAACAAAATCAGTTCAACACTTTCCGGATTTGAAGCAACCGCGTTGAGGAGGCTGAAAGACTGATGTTACTACTCGCCATTCTAATTCCTTTAATTTCAGCGGCCGCATGTTATTTGGTCAAAAGTATCCGTGCGCATTATTACATTTCGCTGGCGGTAAGCGTGCTTCACCTTGTCTTTTCTTACAGCTTGTTTACCGGCTGGTATCAACCGGGCGAATTTATGTTATTCAGCGCGGACTCGCTCAGCCAGTTGATTCTGCTGGTGCTTTCGAATGTTTATTTCTGGGTGGTGCTGGTTTCTTTCGCCTACTTGAAGAGAACGGCGGCATCGCACTCGGTATCCGGAAGAAGATATTATTTCCTGCTGCTTAACTTTTATCTGTTTGCCAATACCGCCGCGATTCTCAGCAATAATTTCGGGATGTACTGGGTCGCCTCGGAAGCCACAACTTTAAGCGTGGCCCCGCTGATTTACTACTACCGCAATGAAGAGGCGCTCGAAGCAATGTGGAAATACCTGTTCCTGGTTTCGGTCGGAATCGCGTTTGCCTTTATCGGGATTTTATTTCTTATGCTTTCGTCAAACGGAACCGTACTTGAAGGGAAGCAATTATTTTTTACCGATTTCGCGAAAAATGCGGCGTTGTTGAATCCGATCTGGCTGAAGGCCAGCTTCATTTTTATCTTTGTCGGGATGAGCACGAAAATAGGCATTGCGCCGATGCACGCCGCTGACGTTGACGCCACGAGCAATTCTCCAAGCCCGATTGCCGCGCTGATGGCCGGTTCGCTGCGCATGACGGCACTGCTTGGCGTGATGCGTATCTTTCAAATAGTCACCCCTTCGTCAGTCCACGGATTTGCGCGGACAATATTGATCAGCGGCGGGTTGTTTTCGCTTTTCGTCGCCTTCGTTTTTATGTTTAAAGTGAAGAATTACAAACGGCTGCTCGCGTACTCCAGCGTTGAACATCTGGGAATAATAACTTTAGCGGTCGGCATCGGCGGCTTGGCGTTTGTCGGCGCGATGTATCACATTGTTTATAATTCGCTCTGCAAAGTAGTTCTGTTTTTTATTGCCGGCAATGTGCATCGCGAATTTAAAACCAGGGAAATTGCCGGGGTGAGTTCGGTGATAAATTTAATGCCCTGGACCGGATGGCTGTTTCTGCTGGCGTTTTTCGCCATTTCCGCCATTCCGCCGTTCGGTATCTTTTTCAGCGAACTGATGATTTTCGAGGGGATGCTTTTCTCCGGGAAACCCTGGGTATTAGTCGTCACCATGTTTTTTATGCTTTTCATTTTTATTAATATGGGTCGCGCGCTGCTCCAGATGCTCTACCGGAAAAGTGAGCATGAAGTGACATTGAAAGAAGCGGAGCGTTTTGATATTACACATTTCGCGTCAATCGTGCTGTTGATTGCGGTGATCGTCATCGCGGTTGTATCGCCGGATATTTTGCGTGAACACATCTTAAATATTTCAAAAGATTTCGGGATTAAGCTATGAGTTCATTACAAATACAGAATAATCAATGTTTCCGTTTGGATGAAATTATTTTTTCAGCTAAAAATGATTTTTTGAATACTGTTTCGGAACATTTATCGAACGGCTTCAGGATGATCGGGCTCTTTCCACCCGACAAGGGCAATCCGGGCAGAATCATTGCGGCGCTGGCCAATTCCGGTTCATCCGAACTTTGTATTGTCGGCGGCGAATTTCCCGAAGATAAATTGGAATTCGAGAGCTTCGCCGTTTCATTTCCGCAGACTAATTATTTTGAATGCGAACTTGCGGAAAATTATGGATATACCCCGTTAAATCATCCGTGGCTGCGCCCGGTGCGAAAACAGAATGTAATTTTGGGCGATAAGCCGTATCATTTTTATAAACTCGAAGGTGATGAAGTTCATGAAGTGGCCGTCGGGCCGATTCACGCCGGCGTGATTGAACCGGGCCATTTCAGGTTTCAGTGTCACGGGGAACTGGTTTACAACCTGGAAATAAATCTAGGCTATCAGCATCGCGGCGTTGAAGCGCTGTTCCTGGAAGCGGATTCCAACCGGAGAATCATGCTGGCCGAATCAACTGCCGGCGATACCGTGATCGGCCACACTTACGCGCACTGCAATGTCGTCGAAAGCTTGTCCAATACGCAAATAGGCCTGCGCGCCCAGGTGATCCGCTCTGTTGCCGAGGAGCTTGAAAGAATCGCCATGCATCTGTCTGGACTTGGCGGCGTGGCGAATGATATCGGCCTGGCGATTGTCGCATCCTCCTACGGCAGATTGAGAACGCTTGTCATCAACAGTCTGGCTGATTTGTCCGGATCAAGATTCGGGCGCGGTTTGTTTGTCTACGGCGGGGTGCGCTTTGATTTTGACAGTGAAAATATAAATCATATAATGAAGAAGTTGAACACCGTAAGAAATGATGTAAAGGTCATCAATGATTTTCTGTTTTCTTCAACCGGCGCGCTGGTGCGTTTCGAAAAAACCGGCGCTGTCTCCCCGGATTCAGCTTTTAAGATCGGGCTGGTCGGGCTGGCCGCGCGTTCCTGCGGCATTGAACTGGATACGCGCATAAATTACCCGTACGGATCTTACCGCTATTTCCCGGTTTCGCAGATCACATTATCTACCGGCGATGTTTTTGCGCGGGCCCGTCTGCGCGCCCTGGAAATTGATGAATCGCTCCGTTTTATTTTTGAACAGATTGAAAATCTGCCGGAAGGGGAAATTAGAGGCGACGCCGGCGACGCCGAACCGGTGTCCGGAGTGGTCTCCATCACGGAAGGCTGGCGCGGGGAAATCGTTCACATTGCCGTTACCGATGAAAAAGGCGGGATTGTGCAGTATAAAATTAAAGATCCGTCATTTAACAATTGGTACGGCTTGAGCCTGGCGCTGCGCAAAACAGAAATTTCGGATTTCCCGCTGTGCAACAAAAGTTTTGATTTGTCCTATGCCGGTCATGATTTGTAAGGAGAACAGGGCTTTGGCCGCAATCCAGGAGGATTCAGAAGTCAGAAGCCAGAATGAAAGGCCGAAGAAAGCGCCAGCGGCGCGGAATATTAATAGTTTAAAAAATTTCGAAATATAGATTTAGCTCCAGCGGAGCGACATATTAATAGTCAGGAGTCAGAATGGGAACTGAAAATTCAAAAAACAGGGAACGGTTGTCACGGAGGACAACCCTCCAAAGAAGAATAAATTTTTCGCCGGCAAATGAACTGTTTATTTTTACTAGTTTCCCAAAATATCGGGAGAACAGCGCTTTATGATAGATGCAATAAAACTGAGAATACTTCAGGGCGATCCCATCGTCCATGATGTAAAAAACGCGAACCTGCCCAAACTGTTTCGCGGGTTGCCGACGATTGTCGACAAACCCTGTCCCGAAGGCTGCGATAAATGCGCGGCGGTATGTCCGGTGCATGCGATCACGGCGAACCCGGTGAAAATTGATCTCGGACGCTGTACGTTCTGTCCGTTGTGCGAAGAAGCCTGCCCCGGAAAATTGATTCACTACACCAATAATTATCATATCGCGTCAGATAAACGGGAAAACCTGATTGTAACCAAAGACACTAAATCGATTACTCCGGCCCGCGCGGCAAAAAAGATCCGGGATTATTTCGGAAAGTCTCTGAAGCTGAGGCAAGTTTCCGCCGGCGGCTGCAACGGCTGCGAACTTGAGTTGAACGCCTTGAACAATGTGAATTTTGACATGGGACGGTTCGGCATTGAATTTGTCGCGTCCCCGCGCCATGCGGACGGGATTGTAATCACCGGTCCGATCACTAAAAACATGGCTAATCCGCTTCAAATCTGCTATGATGCGGTTCCCAATCCCAAGATAATCATCCTGGTCGGTACCTGCTCAATTGCCGGGCATGTTTTTGAAAGCTCGGACTGCCTGCAACGGAAGTTTCTGGATGAGAATAAAATAGACCTTTACGTTCCGGGCTGTCCGCCCCATCCCTTAACTTTCATCACTGGCATTCTCAGCTTCATCGGCAGATAAACGTTATTTCTATATTCAGATACCTGAGAGCGACATTCTGCATTTTTTTGAAAATTTCTATTCATATCAAGCATTAATCAAAATTCAGAAACAACGCCTCCAGTGCGGGAACCTGATATGGAGCCACATATTTACCATGATTGATTTGCAGATTCGCTTTCTCCCATTTGCCGTCTGAAGACAGAATTTCCGCCGAATCCGGATCGACATGGTTGATTTTGAATTCCACCTGTTCCAGATCATCCAGCGTGGAGTTGATAAACGCGGCGAAAGTTCCCCTTGAATGGCGGCAGCGGTAAACATGCATCGGATAACCGTCACCCATTGCGACCGTTGTTCCCAGGCCGGTTATGAGCCGCTGAAAAAGTTTGCGCCGGAAATTATTAAAGAAGCCGGGAAAGAACTGACTTTCCCCTAACGGATATGCCAGCGTGATCACCATACCGCCGAGTTCATTGTCGAATTTCACCATTCCCGGAGATATTGCTTTATGATCAAAACTATGGACCATGGTCAATACCTCCGTATTGTCCGCCGGTTCAAATACCCATAGCCGCATACTGCAACGCTGGGCGCTCATGCGCGGACGGCTCAAACCGTAACAGTCAATATCTTCCGATATTATTTCCTCGTAGGCATATCCAGTGTCGTTCAGCATCTGCCAGTTCGCCGAATTTATGCCGGAGAGTTTGCCGAACCCGCGATGCTGTAATATCTCCGATGCCTCCGCATCAAGAATCAACTGCCCGGCTAACAATTGCCGCAATGCGTCATCCGGCAGGGCATTCAACGTTTGTCCGCTTACCGCAATGGTCCGGCCGGCATCGATGGTTGTCGTTATGCGATGCGAAATACCCAATAGATAAAAAACGTCGCTCCATAATTGACTTGGTTTATACAGCCCGAAAAATGAATCGCGCCGTGAGCAATCTACATGGTATGATACTTCCGGCAGAGTAAGAACGTCAATCCCTTCAGCATTCCGGTCATCCAAATTCAATTCGGACAATGCGTCAAGCCGTGGTTTTACTGCCGCCAGCATCCGGTCGAAATCACGGTCCAGCGCAATCCCGTTACCCATCATATCAAAATGATTGATTGTAATCCCCCGCGAACCATAACAAACGCTGTGCAGACATTCCCAGGCGCTATAGCTGGTGCTTTTGGAATAACGTCCGCAACGCGGAGAGTTTTCCAGTTCCGGGTAAATAATCGTTCCAGCTGCGGCATAGGCAATTGTCTGCCGGGTGACCGATGGCGGTGTGGTGAGCGCTCTTAGTTCAGTATATGGCAGCAGATGCGGACGCAATTGAAGCGGGCGCTCCGGAGAAAGTGCTTTGCCCAGCGCCGCCCAGTCCCGGCCTTCTACGCTGTGTATATCCGGAACTGAACTCATCAGCGCCAGTTCAACATCAGGATTCGCCGCATGGACTCTCCTCTCCAGATATTGCGCCGGTTCTATCAAAGTATCGCGCCAGAGGTCCAGCCATATTGCGCGCCATGGATGCGGCGTACCCGGTGCAAGAACATTGGCCAGTAGTTCCTCGCGATGGACTTTCCTGCCAATGATATCACTGAATTGTTTTAAGTGCAACGGACAGCAGCAACCGCCGAAATTCATTTCCGGTTCATGATTGTGCAGCCGCCAGTCATCCTCCACCCAGATTGCCGGCGGCGCAATGCGCCTGGCGATGTCGGCGAAGAAATCTCCCAGTTGCTTTTGCCACTCACTGTCGAGCGGGCAGGCGGTAATTGGCGAAACGATGCCATTTTCGCCGACCAGCGGTTGAATTTTCTGCTGTTCGACGCCGAACTTACGCCCTCTTGACAGATGGACTGTTGTCGTCCATGGATTTATGCTCATATCAATGCCGTGATCATTCAGCGCCTTTTTAACCTTAACGGCCAATTGAAACCATTTTTCCAGTTCATCATGATCAGGATAGCCGCAGTAAAGTTCTTCCGGATTGAAAAAAAACATCACTTCTTCGACTTTGCCCTTAAGGCAAAAATCCAGCAATTCGGTGATCCTGTCATCTTCATGAAAATCAGGATCAATATAATAACGCAGAATATAGCGGAAAGACATGATTATTCTCCAGTAACCGGTGTTACATCAAGTTCATAGACTTGCCGTGATCCTTCATGTGTGGAATCAATGCAGACCTTGTGTCCGTCGCGTGACCAATTGGGATGCAGATCGCAACGGGTAGGAATGGGATAACTCATATCTGACTGAAAACTACCGATCTCATAGGCCGCTCCGGTTGCAAGCTCATAAAGATAGAGGCGGCGAAATTCGTCATGCTCCGGATAGCTATCCGTCAGCATCCACTTCCAGTTCGGAGAATAAGAGCAGTGTCCATCTCCTGGAAATACTCCTCTGGCAATGACTTCCACTTTGTCCGTACGGTCGGTGAACAGATGGTATTGCCAGCCGGTAGCGTGGCGATTGGAAAAGTTAATAATTTGCGAATTGTTTATCCATGTATAGTGAGAACTCATATCTTCAAGATTCAGGGGATGGATTTCCGATCCGTCGATATTGGCAGTGAACATATGAGTGGTATGCCATTTTTCTCCATTCTTTCCCCATACTCGCCAGCGATGAAAAAATGCGAAACGCCGACTGTCGGGACTGAACAGCAGATGATTGAACCAGCCGGGAACGCCCTCCATCGTCTCCCGGTAAAATCTCCGAGTGACTTCGTCAACGCTGACGACCAGGCGGGCGGAATCTGTTTTTAAGTCCACCAGCCAGATCCCTTCGTTATCGGGACGGTCAACGCCAATGTTCGGATCGAAACCGCCGGGATAGCCATAGCCGGGACGCTCACGGTCGAGGCGCGAAAAATTCAGGCTTAATGCCCAACGACCGTCCGGACTCAAACAATAAATCGGTCGGGAAAGAGTCTGTTTCTCTCCAGTAACAATATCAAGAATGCGAGCGACGAACCGATTGCCCTCACAATCATTGTAAATGATTCTCGTCTCGGAATCATTGAGCCACTGGAGCATGCATCCCTGCTGCCAGTTCCAAGCACCGGATTCGGCGATGCGAATGATTTTATTATCGTTTGCCAGGTCAATCAGACATATTCCGGCCTTTTCGCCGGGTTCCGGTTGCCTGGCAGTAAAATCGATTTTATGACTCAATAGAAAGCGCCCTGACTTATCGTAAGGAAATTTATCGAAGTAACCGAAGAAATGGTGCTTCGATTCCGGCGTCAATTTTGTTGCGGCCAAATGAGACATTATCATGAACAAGAACCTCTGACTATTAATTCCTGATGCAGTTTCAGGCATTTTGCCTTTTCCTGTTCCTTAGATTTCAAACGCGAACCTATGAGTTGCCAGACGCTTTCTGCAAAGGATCCGTTGTCGAAGCCGATAGAGGTCAGCGGCGGATCATAGTACGCCCCGATTTCGATATTATCGAACCCTGCGACCGAAGTATCCCGAGGAACCTTCCAACCGTGAGCCTTCAGCGTCGATATAATGCCGATTGCCACGAGGTCGTTTGGTGCGATAATCGCCTGAGGCGGTTGGTTGAATTTTTTCAGATACTTTTCCATGGCATCTCTGCCTGAACCCAAGCGATGCCCTTCAATTTCCAAACAAAATGCATCTTCCTTCTTGCCGTGATCTTCCATCGCTTTAAAATAGCCCTGTCGGCGGGGAGACTCCTGACGTTCTCCTAAAAATGCGATTGGCGTTTTTTTCCGTTCAAGCAAATAAGAGGTTAAGCGGTATCCGCTTTCAAAAAAATCAATATAAACGCTGTCGGCGAGTCCTGTTTCTGCATCACCGAACACGGTTACTGGAATTTTATTTTTACTGCATTCACGCAGTATCCTGCCGATTGGCTGTTCGGCAAGAAGCCCGCTCAAATATCCGATAATCAAGCCGTCTACACCGCGTCCAAGAAGATCTTCGATAGTTTCCATGTCTTTTTCATTTTTATCAACAGAAATCCCAGCTATTAGCAGTCGATAACCCTCCTGATCCGCTATTTTGCGAAGCTTTTCGCAAAACTCCATCCGTACCGGATTATCCGATTCCGTAATTGCAACCCCGATGATAGACGATTTTTTCAACACTAGACTTCTGGCATTCAGGTTGGGACGGTATCCGAGCGCGACAGCAGCCTCTTTGATCCGCTGACGTGTCTGAAGTCCAATATCAGGCTTATCTTTTAAGGCTCGCGAAACGGTATTGACAGAAACCCCGACCAGCGCCGCCAAATCTTTTAATGTTGCAGGCATTATAAAAACCTTTCTTTTAAGGATTATCATTCCATTATTTATAATAATTCACATTATCGATAATGTCAAGCTTAATAAAATAAATTCATATATTTTTCATAATTTAATATTGACAAATCAGAAATAATAATATATAATAACATTATCGATAATGTAGCTATTATTAAACCCGGTTAGAAATGGAGAAAATGAAATGAAGCATCCAGAAAACTGTAAGCGATTTACATTGGTAGAATTGCTCGTTGTTATCGTTATCATCATGATTTTAGCGTCAATGCTGTTGCCGGCATTGAACAAAGCAAGAGACCGTTCCCGTGCGATAAGCTGCCTGAGTAACGAAAAACAAATGGGTGCAGGAATAAATCTCTATGCGGCGGATAATGACGATTTTCTTTGTGGCGCACGTTCACTTTACAGTGATACGGACACCAATGCCCTTATTTATGCAAGAACCCGCTGGTATCTCGATATTTTGCCCTATGCCACGAATACCCAATATACGCAAGCGTTAAAGCTTTCTTTAGGACCTGTACGCACCGCATTGCTACTTAGTAATTCCTGTTTTAAATGCCCCAAAGATATTACGTTCATATTTAATGATTCCGATAAAGCATCATACGGCTGGAATTCAACCGAAGGCGGTCCAGGAATCGCCAAGAGCAATTATACGGCAGGTGCCCATGTCGTGCTGGTGAAACGCCTGGGGAAACTGAAGCAATCTTCGTCTACCATTCTATTGGCCGACAGTTTCAAGGATGGGAATCTTCAATATCAAGTTAGTGCAACTAACGTTATTAATGGTAGCGGCCAGAGTAACATGCCGGGCAGGGAACATAATATGGGCAGCAACTATCTATTTGCTGACGGGCATTCGGCATGGTATGCCCCCGTCACTATTATCGGCACATCTGCAAATGGCGATACTGACAAAATAAATCAATATTGGATAGCACGATAATGAACATGAGAAAAAATTGCGCGTTTTTATTATTATCTTTTGCCTTTACATTTACGTTATTAGCAGAAAGGAAATTTGATGAATTGCCTATAAAGACTACGGGAACTCATATTCCTAATATTCTTGATGATGCATCAAATTGGGAAAGTATCAGTGGAAAATGGAATTTCGAAAAAGGCGAAGTTATTCAGACTGCCGGCCAGGAAGAAAAACCTTTTTTATTAAGATGGAAGGGAGAATTACCTGCTGAACCGTTCAAGATTGAGTTTGAAATGAATACTTATGAATCAAAATCAGATACTTTTATTCCTGAAGCCTATCTCGTAGTAAGATCTGATTCCAGTGCTTTAACCGGCTATGGGTTCGGATTATCTCGCTCTGACCGGAAACAATTATGCTGGAAGGAATTTCCATCAGACAGCAAAATAGATTATGCCAGAGACAAAAGTGGGATAAATTGGAAAAAAACTTGGCAGAAATTCACATTGATGGTTGATGGTCCATGCTATGAATTATATTACCCTGCATTGGTTATTCGCGGATATATCTGGGGACATATTAATCAAAAAGGCCTGACGCTAAGAACAAATGGGGCTAAGGCGGCATTTCGCAATATTCAAATAATCCCTTTATCTAAAACTTCTCCGATTAAACAATTTGAAATCGTTGCTCCCGAGATAAATGCAAATGTAAAATCAACCCGTCCGGTTTTAGAATGGCTTCCTTTGGCTGAAAATATCAGGGACGATTTTGACTATCATATCACAATCGCAGATGAAAAGAGCGGTAAATTGGTCGCAAGCGATATAACTCAGGAAAACAATTACCGTCCAGCCAAATCACTGGAACCCGGAACGTATAGATGGATGGTAGAAGCAAAAACATTTTATGGCGCTGTTTGGGGCGGTAAATTTTCCGGAACATTTATTATTCCAGCAAATGCTAAAACTGATTTTGATGCGTTGAATGTTTCCGGGCCAACTCCAAGTCACTTTACTCAGGCTCGTCCTGAACTAGTATGGGAATGGTTGCCTGACAATATAATTGACCGCGTTGAGATTTATCAAGATAAAGCACTCCAGGTGAATGAAAAAATATCGAATCAACATAAGTTTATTTGGGAACCTAGGAATGACTTAGTCAATGGACTTAATCGTTTTACGGTCAAGTTATTTCATGGGAATCAGCTCGTTGAATCCGTCGAAACTTTCGCCATTAGAACACGCACTCCTGAAATGCATGCCATTCGCCAGGATGGCGTTCTGCTTTGCAATGGAAAAGTATTTGTTCCTATAGTTGCTTATAGAGACCCAAGTGACTCTTTGACTGAAACAGACGGACTTGAAGAAGCTGGCTTTAGTGTAACTCATAGCTATCACTTTGACGGAGGACATTATTATAGCATTAAAAAGGACGAATTGGCAGGAGAATTTTCCCGTGAAAAAGTTGACCAATTAATAAACGATGCAAAAAAATACCTTCGAATATGTAATGAACGAGGGGTAAAAGTAGCTTTGAGTATCAGGCGTTCCTGGGTTTATTATCATAAACATGAATTGATACGGGAATATGTAGCCGCCTTAATGGGGGAACCAGGTCTGCTAACTTGGTATCTTTACGATGAGCCTGACCATGTTGGGATATCAGCGGTGACCATACGCAACGCCTATCGCATAATAAAAAATACCGATCCATATCATCCTGTCTCGTTAATTTACGCAAACGCTGATTTAATTCCGCGTTTGAACCGTAGCTGTGACATATTATGGAGTCAAGCATATCATGAGAAACCTGTTGATGTCTTAGAGCATATTGCCACACAATTTCAGGCGAAAGAAAAATCCGCTGAATTTGGCAAAGGCGTCAATAATCCTAATCTGTTGGCCTCATGGGCGATTATCGGGGCGTTTGATAATGAAGTGCGTGATAAGAAGCGCCTGCCTTCAGAGCATCGGCCAACTCCACCGCAAATTATCGCGCAAACATATGCTGCTATGATAGGAGGCGCGCGCGGTGTGGCGTTCTATTGGTTTCCTCACTCTTGCTACGACATACGCAGAGATACGCCGCATATATGGAAAGCAATTGTCGACTCCGGACATCAGTTGAATGCGATAATGCCATATCTGCTTGAAGAAGGAGAAGAGTTTGCAGTACCATCAGATAAAGATGGGGTTGTCGTGAGAGCAAAAAAACTCAAATCCGGTAAAATTATAGTTGTGCTCCTTAATACTCAAGATAAAAAACCGGGAGACGTTCTTACCTGGCAGTGGAATTTCTCCGCGTTCCAGGATGGTAAAAAAATCGCAGGTAATGGTAATTTTGAATTTTCAAAAGGCGAGTTGATCGTCAAGCTGGAATCTCTTAAAGGTATTGCTATTTTGCTGAGTAAATAAAAATACAACGGATTTCTTTAAAAGATTGCCTCAAGCAAAAAAAGTAAGATTTATTCACAACCACTCCAAAGGAGGAAAACGTATTTTGATAATTATAATTATTCATTAATGAAATTAATAATAAGTCTTAAATTGAGCAATAAAGCATTAAAATGCGAAAGGAGGTCGAAAATGTAATAGTGAAAATGATTTTTGAGGGCTTAGGGTATACATTTTTGCTGTCCAAAATAAAACTTAGATCACAACTGGCGGCGATAAAATGAGGCCTTGCAGTCAAATATGTAAGACCGTGTTGAGGTGGACTGATAAAAAATATAATCAGTGATAAAACATTAAATTATCATTGCATCAAGGAGAAATATTAATATGCGTAATTTAATTAGAATTGCTATGCTGTTACTGCTGGGAATTGCTGCCGGATGTACCATTTACTCGCTTAATCCGTTCTGTTCAAAAGAAAAAATTATTGAATTGAAAGAAGCCGACGGCTTCTGGAAACTAAATGTTTCAGCAGGTGAAGATGTTTCAAAGAACGATATAGCGCCCTGGAAGATTACGGATAGTACGCTGACTACTTACGATAAAAACGATAAGAAATCTGATTTCAATATAGTCTTTTTTAAGCTTAAAAACCAGATATTTGCAGACGTTATCAGCAAATCTTCGCAGAACAATGATTTTTGTAATGTTACAGTGTTGCCTATGCATGTGCTGTTGAAGGTAGAGCCCGGCAATGAGACCTTGACATTTATTCCGCTTAACCTGGAGTGGTTCAATAATCCCGGTAATGAAAAGGTCCGGATATTAAAAAGCGTAGTTTATGACGGCAATGATAAAGCGAGAATTTATACCAATTCCCCGGTGGAATGGGAACGCTTTCTGGAAAATAATCTGGACACTCCGGAACTTTTTAATGATAAACAGAAGTTTATCCTTAGCAAAATAGTGGCAGCCTCTTTGCCTGAAAATACAGGTAAAAGCGCGACAGGCAAATGACGGGCCGTATTGAGCTATTTTTCATGCATGATGAATGCATGAAATAGAATCATAGAATTCATTAATTATCATAGTTGACACTTTCAACTTAAATGGAACTGCTCAAAGTAATTTTTGAGAGTATCTTAAATTGCAAAAGGCTTAAAAAGTGTCAACTGCTTTTTAAAAGTAAAATTGAAGCATGTCTTTCTTTATGAATAATTTCATACCAGCAGCGTCTGCATCCCGCTGTTGGCTATATGTGATAATCATAATAGTAAATATTACAATAAACGCAGATTTTCTAGCGGCGGAAACAACTTTTTCTAAACCGGTAAGATTTGCGGTCATAAGCGACCTGCACCTGCTTGCGCCTTCTCTCGGTTGCGGAGGCAAAGCATTTGACGATGAAATGACTTTAGACAGGAAACTGATCAAGCAGGGATGCGAGATATTCCATGCCGCCGCAGATGATATAATAGCCATGAAGCCGGGATTTATAATCATCTGCGGGGACTTAACAAAAGATGGCGAAAGAGATAGCCATCTTTTGTTATCAAAACAACTTGAATGTTTCATGGCATCCGGCATTAAAGTACTTGTGATACCGGGCAACCATGACATTCGCAACGCAATGGCCCGGCGGTATCGGGGTGATATTTCTGCAAAAACCGCGAGCATCACTGCTGATGAATTTCCCAGGATTTATGCTGGATGCGGATATACCGCCGCCATTACACTTGATTCAGCATCTATGAGCTATGTGGCTGAGCCGGAACCTGGAATATGGGTAATGGGTATTGATTCCTGTCAATATGACATGAATCCCGCCCAGGGGCCACCCATTGCCGAAGGGCGTATCCGGGATAAAACATTAGAATGGATGGACCAGATATTATCAGAGGCCGGGAAAAGGAGAAAAACAGTCATAGTATTCTTGCATCATGGGGTGCTGGAGCACTTTGCGAAACAGGCAAGATTGTATCCGCAATATATGCTGGCTAATCGAGAAACGTTCATTGCCTGTCTAAACAGGCACGACGTGCATTTTGTATTTACAGGACACTTTCATGCTAATGACATCACCAGAGAAGGTAAATTGTATGACATCGAAACCGGTTCGCTGATCACTTGGCCTTGTGCGTTCCGTATTATCGAATTTATGCCGCCCAACCATATGCAACTCATTTCTCGCCGGATAAAAGCTATACCATCAATACCATCAGATTTTCAGATGTTTGCCCAGCGTGAAATATTCAATAGACTTCACCCAATGGGAATAGCTGTCGCGCGGAAATGGCTATTTACTGAAAGTGATGCCGATATTGCAGCAGGGATTGTTGCCGATGCCTATCTTGCGCATTATCAAGGAGACGAATCTACATACAAGCCAATTGGCAGGCAAGCTGATATGAATTTATATAGCGCAGCATTATTCTTTCTTTACAGGAGGCATTATCAAACACTAACACATGACCTTGAGCCTGCTGATAATAATCTCACAATCGATTTGAATAATTCTCCCTAATAAAGATGAATATATATGGAGAATCACTTTTCAGTACAAAAGACTTAAAAATTGTCAACTACTTTTTAAGGTAAAATTGAAACATGTCTTTCTTTATGAATAATTTCATGCCAGCAGTGTCTGATAATGGTTATTAATTTCTCATCTGAATTTCGCTGTTGGCTATATGTAATAATCATAATAGTAAATATTATAGTAAACGTAAGTTTCAATTTGTATCATAGAACTGAATACATAAACTTACTATCGAGATAATAATTCAATAATGTATAATATTTTTTTAGTCCGGCTGGTTGCTAGGAACGATAAAATTGCACCTTTTAAAATCAACCGTACTGCCTCTTTTTAATAACCCAAAATCTGTCCTCTTTATTTTCATTTTTCTTGCATATATTCATTGATTTATCGTTTTTTAATACGCCTTATTTCACGCTCAGTCCGGCAGGCTGATAGAAAAACTCGAAATTGGACCGATAACTCCTATTATCAGTTGTGTGGGCAAAGCCCGCCTCAGCTACTATTTGCTTTCCGGTTTGTTTTTCAGGATGGCTTCAATCCGATTGAGCTCATCATCTGAAAAAACCAGATTTTTTAACGCATTGACATTCTCTTCAATCTGCGATACTTTGCTGGCCCCGATCAGCGCGGAAGTTATCCGGCGGTCTTTGAGAATCCAGGCCAGGGCCATTTGCGCCAGCGACTGGCCGCGCTCCCGGGCAATGGCATTCAAGGAACGAACCTGAGCAATTACTTCCTCGGTGATATTTTCCTTTTTTAAAAAAATTGTGCCTTTGCCGGCACGGGAATCGTCCGGAATGCCGTTGAGGTAACGCGACGTCAGCAGCCCCTGGGCGAGCGGGCAGAACGCAATCGCGCCGATGCCTTCCTCGCCCAGCACGTCCAGCAGGCCGTCTTCGACCCAGCGGTTCAGCATGCTGTAGGACGGCTGATGAATCAGGCATGGAGTGCCAAGGTCACGCAGGATTTTCACCGCCTGGCGGGTCTCGTCGGGCGGATAGGAAGATATTCCCGCATAAAGGGCCTTGCCCTGGCGTACCGCGGTATCCAGTGCGGTCATCGTTTCTTCCAGCGGCGTGTTCGGGTCCAGGCGGTGCGAATAGAAAATATCGACATATTCCAAACCCATGCGTTTGAGGCTCTGGTCGAGGCTGGCCAGCAGATATTTGCGGGAACCCCATTCGCCGTAAGGGCCGGGCCACATCAGATAGCCCGCTTTGGTGGAAATGACCAGTTCGTCGCGGTGCGCGTCCAGACCTTCGCGCAAAATTTTGCCGAATTTCGCTTCGGCCGCCCCCGGTTTCGGACCGTAGTTGTTCGCCAGGTCGAAATGCGTGATGCCCAGGTCAAATGCCCGGTAAATCATATTCCGGCAGTTTTCGAAAATGTCATTGTCGCCGAAGTTATTCCATAATCCCAGCGAAATCGCGGGAAGTTTGAGTCCGCTTCGGCCGCAACGGTTATACGTCATTTGGGTATATCTTTGTTCATTCGGAAAATAGCTCATTTCATTCACCTCTTGTCAATAGTTGAAACAGTGCATCTAATTATATCAGAAAATAAGCATGTTTCAAAAGGTAGTTGACACTTTTATGTCATAAAGCTCTGATAAAATGAAGTAAAACAGTTAAAACAAGCTCCGGCGGAGCGATACATATTGTAGCGCCGGACTTTAGTCCGGTGAACGATGATAATTAAAATTTGGAGTTCCGTAGGAACGAAACATATAAGGATTGATATGATTCGAGCCTACGGCTCTCAAATTGTGCGGGGGGATGGAGGACGGATTAAAATCCGTCCCTACAACATGATTCGAG
>CAIKZE010000321.1 GCA_903831825.1 uncultured Lentisphaeria bacterium
CGCATAGGCGGTTTGCGCGATAATGACCACATCTTTATTGAACTGCCGAATCTGTCTGGCTGCTTCATAGCCGTCCAGCTCAGGCATCTCAATATCCATCAGGACCAAGTCGATATCAGAGTTATTGCGGCAGAAATCAACCGCGGCTGCTCCGGTTCGTGCTTTTAAAATTTCTTTATTAAAGTCTTTGACGATTATTGTAATCAGAATCTCTGATTTCTCATCGTCTTCAACTATTAATATTTTCAGTTTTCTGACTGGACTTTCTTTCTTGTCTGCCGTAATCTCTGCCGGGACAGCGTTTTCAATAACGCTTTTTTCTGCTGTTACAGCATTATATGGAATGGTGAAGTAAAATACTGTGCCTTTTCCTTCTTCGCTTTCCTCCCATATTCTGCCGCCCAGCATTTCCACATAGGCTTTGGTAATGGCTAATCCCAGCCCAGCGCCCTGAAAAGCCCTTCTATCGCCAATGTGGAGCTGGACAAAACGATCAAAGACAGCGGCCTGTTTGTCCCGGGGAATCCCGATCCCGGTGTCTTTGACAAAGAACTCAAGGAATTCACCTTTTTTCTCATAGCCGAATTCAATCGAGCCTGCCGGAGTAAACTTAATGGCATTTTTAACCAGGTTGGTCAGTATGGCATAGACTTTCTCACTGTCTGTCTGGATAACGGCGGCTTTGGCCGGCAAGGTGTTTTTAAAGGAAAGCTGCATGCCCTTATGCTCAACTTCCGGCTTGAAGAAGTTATAAATATATTCGATCTGCTCGTTTATATTCGTTGCGGCGATAGCAACTTCCATTTGCCCGGCTTCAATTTTTGAAATGTTGATGATGTTGTTAATGATATTGAGCATGCGCTCGCCGCTTTTCTCTATCATGCTGATATACTGCTGCTGTTCCTCATCGGCTAAATGCGGTTCTTGCAGCAGTCCGGTAAACCCCAGAATGCCGTTCATCGGGGTTCTGATTTCATGGCTCATATTGGCCAGAAAGGCTGACTTCAACCGGTCGCTTTCTTCGGCTTTTTCCAAGGCTTTGATAAGTTCAGCCTCCGTCTTTTTGCGCCCGGTGATGTCATCGATGGCGACGATGACATGTTTCCGCCCGTCAAGCAATACCTGTTCGGCGTTGACATTCAGCCATAGACGATGTGCCTGCCCGTCAATCAAGACAGCGTACTGTATTTCCGCCCCGTGAACGGAATTCCCCGATTGCAATACCTGCTGAATCCCTTTGCTCAACGGGCACTCCCCGCAGGACGAAGAAAAGCCGCAGCCCCGTTCATCTTCAAAGCTGTGTACGCAACCCAGCCCGCTGCCGCCGCGCTGCCGGATAATCCTGTTCTGGTCTCTGCGCACCAGCCGCGCGATCACGGCATTCGAATTCACGATCATGTTTTCTTCATCCAGCAAAAGCATGCCCACCGGCGCGGCGGCAAAAATAGCTTGCAGATTTTCCTGTTCGACGCGCAGCGCTTCTTCGGACTGGCGCTGTGCCAGGGCAATGGCCAGGCTGTCGGCCATTTTTTCAAAATGTTCAATCAGCCCCGGAGAGAAACAATTCCGGCGGCGGTCATTGAATTGCAGCAATCCGAACACCTGATGGCCTTCGCGCAGCGGGATCAGCGCCACGGATTCATAACCCTCGGTATTGCACCGGCTGCGGGTGCGCGACTGGCGGCCGGCTTCGGAGGTGGTTGCCAGCAATGTTGTGGTGCTGTTGGTCCAGAAACTGCCATGGGCGGTGAAAAACGGTTTGTCGGGATCGAACCTTCCGTTCAGGATGTTGCCGCACATGCATTCAAGCACGGGTTTTCCCTCGCTGTCGCGCAGGAGTTCGCCATTCTTATCGTAAGCGCAGAGATGGTTTTCCATGTCCACAAACTCAAGCGGAAAACCGCGGGTCTCGAAATATGGATAGTCGTTCCCGTCGCGGAGGCGGATACCGACGGCTTCGCAGCCCGACCAGCTTTGCAGGGCTGCGGTCAGCTCCGCCATGCGTTCGCGGAAACTGCTGCTCTGGGAGTTGACCAGTACAATCAAACGCGCCGTCAACTCGCCTGCCTCTTCCTTAAATTTGAGTTCGGAGATGTCGCCCAGCACGATGCGGAGCTCGGGATTGCCATAAGTATCCTGTGCACTGGAGATCGCCAGATGGCCCCAGAATGCCGTCCGGTCTTTTTTTATCATCCGCAGTTCGCACGCCTGCGGTTCACCGTTCTCCAATAGCTGCTGGCGGTAACGGTAGTAGATATCCTGATCAGCTTTCAGGATGAACCGGCTGAACGGCTGCCTGGCCAGCAAGTTCCGGCCCATCCCCAGCATGTCGGCGGCGGCGAGGTTTCCCTCCAGAATCATTCCCTGTTCGCTGATAGTGCAATAGCCCACCGGCGCCAGATCGTAGAGCTCGAAATAGCGGTTCTGCGAAGCATGCAGCGCCACCTTGGACTGGCGCAATTCCTCATTCTGCATCTCAAGTTCGAGCTGATGCACGCACAGTTCGTGGAGTATCTTGCGGAGTTCTTCAGACGAAATTGCTTCAGGTGCCGGCGACTGCACGGTCTGCTGGCGGATGATTTCTTCAGCCCGCTGGCGCAGGTCGGCGGTTTGTCCTGCCTGGTTATCCTTGCCGTTCATAATGCACCTCCCGGATAAGAAATTCTAAAGTTCTAAAGTTCCTAAGTGCTGAGTGCTAAGTGCTAAGTGCTAGGACTAACCCGTAACACGTAACTCCTCACTCTTAACACCTGTCCCGCTTTCAACTTTCAATTATTTTGCCCGTTCAGTTGTCGCAATCGCATACATCCGCCCGGCCTCATTCATCAAAGCGGTGGAGATTATCGAGACCTCAATGACAGTGCCGTTTCTGTTGAGCCGCCGGGTAAGATAAGGCTCCAGAATTTCAGCCTGGCTAAGCTGATGTATTCTGTTCAACGCCTGTTCGCGCAGTTCCGCCGGTATCAGGTCGCGGACGTTCATCGCCAGCGCTTCGGCCTCACTCCAGCCATACATTCTGACCGCTCCGGGATTCCAGGCCAGGATACGACCGTCCAGTTCCTGCACCGTGATGGCGTCGTGGGCATCACGCACTACCACCGCCAGACGTAACAGGTTATTGGCTTTTTTCAACTCATCCCGTACTTTTACCATTTCCGTGATGTCGGAGAAAGTAATAGCCGCGCCCTCGATCACGTTGTCAAGCGTGCGGTAAGGAATGATGCGCATCGCATACCACCGGCCTTCCGTGTTCTGCACTTCCACCTCTTTGGGAATCAATGTTTTCAGCACGAGCTGCACGTCCGCCACCAGGGTGTCGTAGCTGGTCAGGTTAAGGACGGTGTGGGCTAAAGGCCGCCCCACATCGCCCGGGATCAGGTTGATGACCATGGTCGCGGCGGGAGTGAAGCGCAGGAGGCGCAGTTGATGATCAACAAAGACCGAGCCGATGCCGGTGCCGCCCATCAGGTTGTTCATGTCATTATTGGCTCGCGACAGATTAGTTATGTTGTTCTGCAGTTCGGCATTAACCGTGTTGAGTTCTTCGTTGACCGACTGCAGCTCCTCCTTGGAGGTCTCAAGCTCTTCATTGGTGGATTGCAGTTCTTCGTTGACCGACTGCATCTCCTCGTTCGTGGATTTAAACTCTTCGTTGGAGATCTGGAGAAGTTCATCTTTAGCCTGCAACTCATGCTCGAGTGCTGTGATACGGGCGTCTGTGGTAAATCTGTCGAAGCCGCCGTCCGCGCTGTATATGCTGAATGCGATGGTATCCGGTGCGGACGCCTGACCTTCCGGCGTTGCGGCAGGCCCCGGAGCGGAGGCGTCGTCGGGTTTTACCAGATACGGCGGCACTTCAGGCAGCTCGGCAGTGCCCGGTATAGTCAGATTGACGGTGTTGAATGGAACTCCCTTTTTGACGAACAGTGCTGGACTTTGCACAATAGCCCTGACTGCCGCAGCCCGGGGCTGAACTACGACTGGTTCGCGTACTGGCAGTTTCAACGGGGGTGCCGCATTGCGGCGGGCCTGTATTAACGCCTCCGGCACTATCACTGACGGGCGTAACCGGACCGGTATAATGCTCTGTTGCACACTTTGAAATTCATCTTTACGCTGATACAGTTGTGCCTTCACGTCCCGTGCGGCAAACAGATTAACTGACTCGCCCACGGTTTCGGAAGTGCCCAGGAAGAGCCTGCCGCCGGGATTCAGCGCGTAGTGGAACAGGCCAAGCAGTTTTTTCTGCAAATCATGGTCCAGATAAATCATCAGATTGCGGCAGCAGATGAGGTCAAGTTTGGAGAAGGGCGGATCTTTGATTACGTCATGCTCGGAAAAAACCAGCATGTCGCGGATGCCTTTGTGGATGCGGTACCCGCTGCCGTCCAGCTCGGCCGTAAAAAAACGTGCCAGCCGCTCCGGCGCAATATCTGCGGCGATATTGGCCGGGTAGACACCGGAACGGGCAGCCGCAATCGCCCGGCTGTCAACATCGGTGGCAAAGATCTGCACCTTGAAACTCTGCTTCAGCGTATCCATCTGTTCCCGCAAAAGCATGGCGACGGAATAGGCCTCCTCGCCGGTGGAGCAGCCTGCGGACCATACCCGGATCGTGCTGTCAGCCGGCTTGCCGGCAAAGAGTTTCGGGATAACGAACTCCTCGAGCGCCTCGAACGCCGCCGGATCCCGGAAAAAATTGGTTACGCCGATCAGCAGGTCGCGAAACAGCGCTTCCACTTCGCGGGGGGTCTGCTGCAAAAACTTGACATATACGTCAATACTCTCAAGCTGGTGGACAGCCATCCGCCGTTCGATGCGCCGGTGGATGGTTCCCTGCTTGTACTGGGAAAAATTGTGCCCGGTCTGGGCGCGCAAAAGACTGAATATCTTATTCAACGCGTTCTCCCGATTAGGAGCTGCAGCGCTCAGCGGAAGCTTGCAAAAAGCATGTGCCGCATAGTCTGCCAGGCGGGCGGGCATCTCGGACGGCGGCAGTTCGTAGTCTGCCAGCCCGGTGGCGATCACGCTGCGCGGCATACCGTCATATTCGGCGGAATCCGGATTCTCGACCATGACCATGCCGCTCTCCCCTTTGATGGCCCGCACCCCCAAAGTGCCGTCACTGCCGGTGCCGGAAAGTACGATGCCGATCGCCCGTTCGCGTAAATCATGGGCCAGGGACCGGAAGAGGATGTCAACCGGCAGCCGCTGGCCGCGCGGCGTGGTTGGTTCAAATAATTGGAGCGTGCCATTTATATAAACCATGTCGCGGTTGGGCGGAATGACATAGACGCGGTTGGGTTTTACCGTCATTCCGTCTTCAACTTCAAAGACCTCCATGCCGGTATAGTGCCGGATCAGTTCCGCCAGCATGCTTTTGTGGTCCGGGGATAAATGCTGCACCAGGACAAATGCCATGCCGGGATTGACGTCACCGTGCATTCCGGAAAAGAATGCTTCAAACGCGGCCAGGCCGCCGGCTGAAGCGCCGATGCCGACAATGGGGAAATTGACAGATGATTCCGTCGATACGGTATTAATGGGCTTTTGCGTTACTGCTGCAGTCTTCACTTTATCACTTTTTCTTGCAGCCATGATGGCCTCCTGTTAAAGACTTCAGAACTTGAAAGCCCAATGTAACCTATTCTAATACGATAGACACAAACATAAAACAGTAATAATAGCAATATTAATTATAATATACGAATAACTGTCCAATAGAATATTACAATTATAAGGAAAACAAATATGCGATTATCTTCTGCAAGGCTGTATCACATATGATTTTAAGAGCTAAAAAAAGCGCC
>CAIKZE010000322.1 GCA_903831825.1 uncultured Lentisphaeria bacterium
AGAAAATTTCATACGCAACCGGACTTTCAAAATCGCTTACTCAAGAGTATGTTAACCTTATTAACGAAGAAAGGTCGGAAGCATGAATAATTCAATTTCAAGCTCAAAAAATTGCCGACCGGAAATAGACCCTTATTTGTCAATCGTTCAAAGATGATATTGAAAAGCCAATTGCCGTAATTCTGGTTTTGAATACCGCTGCCCATACTATCGGGGCAGCCTTTGCCGGGTCGGCCTTCAGCGACCTGTTTGCGGGCAGATGGATTTGGGTCTTTTCCCTTGTCTTCACGATACTGATGATACAGTACGCCGAGATACTGCCCAAAACGCTGGGCGTCCGCTTCAATGGTGAAGTTGCCATAATTGTCGCCCGGCCACTGCAGGCCACCGTCTGGCTGATGATGCCGGTAATCAAGTTGATTCATCTTTTAAACCGACCGTTTGAATCCCGCAAAGGCAATCTTTCTCCAACTACTCTTGAAGAGATTTCCCTGCTGGCCGGTTTGGCGCGCCTTTCTCATCAAATCAGTTCCAGGCAGGAGAGAATTATTACAAAAGTATCCCGATTATCTCAACAGTCGCTGGCGCAGATTATGGTGCCGCTTGAAAACATCTCATTCATTTCCACCGCGCAAACGATCTCCGAAGCGCTTATAACCGCCCATATTGACCTGCATACCCGTTTCCCGGTATGTGAAAACGGAGATAAGGACCAGGTCGCGGGTTACATCAATTTCAAGGAATTGATCGCGTTTATGCGGCTCAATCCTTCCAATCCAAGTCTCCGCGGCATTATCCGCCCCATCAAATTTGCCTCGCCTCAGGATTCCGCGGCTGATTTAATGGAAATATTTTCCGAGCAGCATATTCACATGGCGGTAATTCGCGACGAATCCGGACACACTTTGGGGCTGGTGACCCTGGAAGACATTGTGGAGGAACTTGTCGGCGAACTTGAAGATGAATTTGACCGTCTGCCGCGCATGCTTTATTCTCAAGACGGGAATTCCTGGGTTTGCGGAGGGGGAGTTTTGCTTAAAGACCTGGTGAAAGAATCCAGGCTGAATCTGCCTGAATCTTCAGAGACAATCTCCTCATGGCTGCTGTCCTCCATGAGCGGGGTTCCGAAATCCGGCGATACACATCGTCAGGATGGCATGGTGTTTAATATCCGGCGGGTAAGGCGCGGTAAACCTTATGAGATATTCATAACACTTCAAAAACAGTAGAGATTCCGCATTTATTTTGTTTTTGAAAAAACTGTTTTCTATTTTAATATCAGCCGGTGTACGGCCGCCGCCGCGAGCCAGGCGGCAAAACTGCACAATGCCGTCACCGGCAGCGCCAGGTTTTTACGGAAGCAGATCATGGCGACGATGAAAAACAGCATAGTCGGCAATATGCCCCAAACCGCACCGCGGCTGAATCCTTCCATAATCTCTTTGTCGCCTTTATTTTCAATATACGTCCAGAACAGTACCAGCGCCCCGGTGAGCGGCATAACCGCAATCAGTCCGGCGGTGGAAGGCGTTTTCCGGGCCAGCCAGGTGCATAGCAGTATTATGCTCAGACTGACTGCAACTTTAAGAATTGTATGATACATGGTCACTCCTTTCTGAATATGCTGGAATATATACTTTATAAGGTTAAAAACTCAAAATCTTCGCAATCTATTTTAAATTTTCAACCTTATAGAGTATAATTGCGGAAAGTCGATAAGTAAATATCTTACCGGTTTTTTATGCCGCAAAGCTCATTTTTTTTGCATTTCCCTGAAAATCATTTATATTAAAAGTCTGTTTTATTTCTATTAAGATTAACTGCTGAAAAAACGAGTCAGGTTTTTCATGGATGACGCGCACTGTTTATGCTGTGACGGCAAAAAATTACCGATGGTAAACCTCTTTCCCGGAGATGCTTATGACACCCCGGCAAATGCACCGCGCAGTATTGTTGACCGTATGCTGTTCAATTCCAGACTTTATTTTCTGGTGAAGAACTTCCATATTTTCCAGCTCACCGGCAAATGCGCCAGAAAGGGCGGACTGGATGCCGAACATCAGGTCTATTTTTCCAATATGAATATCCGCCTGGTTGAACTCTGCGGCGGCAGGATACACCTGAAAGGCCTGGATAACCTGAATTCAAAGGAACCGTTTGTGCTGATCGGCAATCACATGAGTTCGCTGGAGACGGCGCTGTTTCATGCGATTGCCCGTCCCCGCATTGATTTTACTTTTGTCATCAAGCGCAGCTTATTTTCCGTTCCGTACTTCGGCGATATCATGCGGGCGCTGAAAGCAATTCCTGTTGACCGGGAGAATCCCCGCGACGATTTCAAGGCGATTCTCACCGAAGGCAAAGCGCTGCTGGAGTCCGGACGCTGCCTGATCCTGTTTCCGCAGGCGACACGCAACGAAAAATTCATGCCGGAAAACTTTAACTCCATCGGAGTTAAGCTTGCCCGCGCCGCGAATGTAAGAATAATTCCTTTCGCGTTAAAAACGGATTTTCTCGGAAACGGCAGGTTTCTGAGGGATCTTGGTCCGATTCACCGCGACCGCCATATCCATTTTGAATTCGGCGCGCCGCTTTCCGTACAGGGCAACGGCAAGGCCGAACATCAGCAAATCATTGATTTTATTCAATCCCGCCTGAATCAATGGGGACATCAAGCCTGAGCAAGCCGGCAATTCCGGACGTTAAAGCTTTTTAAGAATGAGCCTCTTCTCCTGAATTCGCGGGTCATTTTCTGTATAAATAACCGTCTCCGTTTTTAGCGGTCAAATAATTTGAATATCCAATATCCGTCCCGCAGCCGCGGGATCCCGCTGGAGCGGGAGAATATCCGACTTTCAAGGTAAAAAAATACCGTTCTCGCTCCTGCTTGTTTCTGGCTCCCAGTCCGTTGAGTCCGTTATGTCTGTTTCGTCCGTGTCACAAATACCGCTATAACTCCTGCTTGTTTCTGTTGGATATTGGATATTCGTTTTTACCCGTAAATTCCAGTGAAGACCCAAGTATAATTACTTTTGTTCAGGACTGACGCATGATCCGCGAATAACCAATTCCGTCGGAACCGGATAAATTCCCTGAGGCATTTTGCCGCTGTTCCGGTACTGGTCAATCATATAAGCGATCTGGTTGCAGATTTTTCCGGTCTGCTGATCAACGGTAGTCAAATCGATTGCTTCGCTGACTGCAAAATTGCCGTAGCCGGTAAGTGAAATATCTTTTCCGGGCGTCAATTTCAGTTTGCGCATCGCTTCAATGGCTCCGAGCGCCGAATAATCGTTTGCGCAGAGGCAGGCAGTCGTTTCAGGATGCGCCTTCAGCAACTGTTCAAAAGCGATCATGCTTGCCTGAATTTGAAATTTTCCGTTATTCACCATCGACGGATCATATTTGAGCCCGGAAGTTTCCAACGCTCTCCGGTAACCGAAATGACGGATATATCCCGAACTGCGGTCCTCCGCACAAATATGGGCAATATGCCGGTGTCCAAGCTCAACCAGGTATTTGGTCAGCTTAAACATGCCGTTGTCATCATCGGAAATAATTTGAGGAGCTTTGGCTCCGGGAATTGCTTCATCCACGATAATCGTGCGACCGATATGCGGACTGGTCTGCAGCCAACTGCAATAGGGTCCGTTGGGAAACAGCACGATCACCGTGTTTTTGTGCAAAGAAGCCCGGTCGTATTGCTGGCGTTGAAGCTCATTGTTCATTTCATGCCGGTAGAAAAGCAATTCCAGATTGCGCTTGCGGCATTCGACTTCCAGCCGGTTGAACACGATCTGGGAAAAATCGTCGATTTCAGCGATAACTACTGCAATGTACTTTAGTTTGTGCGGAAGCTGATCTTCCTGCGCGAGATCATTGACCCTGAAATTCGGCGAGTTCCGAATCAGCATTTTTTCCGCCGCCAAAAGTTCCAACGCTTCATTTATCACCGGAAGCGATGTTTCATATTGAGCCTGAAGCTTTTTCAACCCGGGCATGAGTTCGCCGGGCTGGTATTCGCCGCTGATAATTTTGTTTTTCAAATCATGATAAATCTGCTTCACCAGCAGTTTTTTTGTATCTATGCCTGACATATAATTACTCCTCCTTGAGCGTGACCTATGAGAAACAAACTAATCCCGCCGCGCAATTAGTCAAGCCAAATTTTTCGATAGTTTAAAAAAATCTTGAGAAAACGTTTGTTTTTGTATGGAAAGAGGGTACTTTCTACATAGAGCAAACGTTTTCTCATAAAAATAGGTGATTTATGGTTACGCTGCGTGAAATTGCCGCCGCATCCGGCTATTCAATTGCGGTAGTCTCGCGGGTATTGTCGCCATGTCCGCATGAGGGGGCCAGAGTTGCGGAAAAGACCCGCGAACATATTCGGGCTGCGGCGCTCCGCCTCGGATATCGTCCCAACCGCACTGCTGAATTTTTGAAACGCGGCGGCAGCCCGGTTATCGGCGTCTATGTTCCGGACAGCGAGGAAGCACATCCGGCGGAGCTGGTCAAAGGCATCTGCCTGGAGGCCGGTTTGAACTCTTTCCCGCTTGCTTTTTTTTATGATGCGACGATTGACGGTTTTCAGCGCTTCATTCAGGAAGCCATAAACTTTAGAAATTGCGGAGTAATCGCGTTCCCGGCGTTTCAATTTAATGAACGGATTGCTGAACTGGCGGACATGTACTGCGGTAATGGCGGTCACATGGTCATGGTCAACAACCTGGGGCGCTGTGCCGCGCCTGACTTGATCTCAATTGACATTGATGATTCCAACGGGGGTGCAATGGTGGCGGAACGGCTGCTGGTTCGCGGCTGCCGGCGTTTCCTGACCATTTCCAACCAGATCTTTCCGGAAAAACATGAAGGCTTCTGCCGGAAAATAGAGTCTGCCGGGAAAACCCCGGAAATTATTACTTCGGTTAAAGAATTCAATATGGAAAAAATTATTTCCATGCTGCTGTCCATGCATCAGAACAAGAGCAATCTGCCAATCGGAATATTTGCCGCGTCTGACCGGGAAGCCGTGGAAATTATTACCATGCTTGCCAAGTGTAATGTGAAAATAGGCCGGGATATTCTGATTGCCGGTTACGGCAACCAATATCTTGCCGCGCAGGTCCATCCGGGGTTGACGACGGTTGCCCAGCCGTTTCTGACTGCCGGGCGCAACTCGCTGAACAAGCTTTCCGCCATGATTTACGGCAAAGAAGCTGAATCTGAAAAGCTGATGCCGGAGTTGATTATCCGCGAAAGCGCATAAAAAATGCCCTATCCGGATTTGCGAAAGCTGTTCTGATGCTTGTGAATAAGTTCTTGCAGGATTTTTTGGGAGAATTTTAACAATAGTATTGAAATTAAATGCTGTATTGTTGATGCTTGTAATATTACCTGTCCGGCTATATTTTAGTTCAAATGAAACGTTGTTCGGGAGTTGAAAAAAGAGTAGAAAGATGCAATAAATTGATGAACTATTGCACGAAAACACAAAAGCTAAAGTTTGACCCCAATGACACTGACATCGAGACTGGGCAGGTAGTGAAGCTTAACCTGGATATTTAAATTTTATAAAAACAAAGGAATCTCACAGTATGAAATCAGTAGATATTTTAATCAGAGACAGCAAGATCGTTTATGAAGAAGTAGAAGTGAATGGACATAAAGGCTTTATTCTCAAACCGGGCAACCAGCAGATTCTGCCAGGTTGTCCGTGGATATGGTACGCCCCAACCATTATGGGGAGTTATCCTAGTAGTGAAGAAAATTTTTGGATGTTCAGACAATTGCTTGATGCCGGCCTGCCAATCTGCGGGGTGGATGTGGGAGAATCCTATGGCAACTCGGATGGCAGGAAAATTTATACGGAGTTTTACGAAAAAATAGTTGCGGATTATGTCTTCAGTCCCCGGCCGCGTTTATTGCCACAAAGCCGGGGAGGATTAATGCTCTATCTGTGGGCAGCGGAAAATCCGGATTATGTTGAGTGTATTGCCGGAATATTTCCCGTTTGTGACATCAACAGTTATCCGCTATCCCACCCGTGGGGATTGCCGGAGGTATGCGACGCTTATGGCATGACCGAGTCGGAACTGCGAACTTACATACAATATCACAATCCGGTGGACCGCATGGAGCCGCTTGCGCAACGAAAAATACCTGTCTTACACGTCCACGGGGATCAAGATCAATCGGTTCCTTTGGAAAACAACAGCGATGCTCTTGCCCGTCGCTATTGTGACTTGGGAGGTACCATGAAAGTAATAGTGATCAAGGGCAAAGGCCATGAAGTTTGTCCGGAGTTTTTTCAGTCACAACCGCTGGTTGATTTCCTTTTGTCCGGAGGACATTTCACCGTTCAAGAATGAATATTAGATTTATTCAATTTTACGCAAAAGTATAATTGCCAAACAGAAAGAATATAATGAAAACCCTTGCACATGACGACAAATTAAGAGAAATAGGGGTCAAACTTTAGCTTTTGTGTTTTTGATGCTTGTGAATAAGTTATTTTAGGACTTTTTTAGAGAATTTTAGCAATAGTATTGAAATCAAATTCCGTATTGTTGATGCTTGAATATTATCTATCCGGCTATATTTTAGTTCAAATGAAGCGTTGTTCGGGAGTTGAAAAAAAGAGTAGAAAGATGCAGGAATTTGATGAACTATTGCATTAAAACACAAAAACTAAAGTTTGACCCCGATGACCAGCTTTTGCTTTTAACTAGAGTATCTCAAGCTTCCAGCTTGAGGAAAACGCAAGCAAGATGCTTGCGGTACTTTGTCAATTGCGGAAATCGGCATAAAAAATGCCCTTCCGGATTTACGAATCCGGAAGGGCGGAAATACAACAATCAAGTTAAATACAGGTACACCGGTAACATTCGATGCGGCTCTCTAAATCGCGGCAGATTTTGACGCTTTTTAAATCATAAGTCTGCCCGTTATGAACAATCTGCGCATCCGGCGCCGGCTCATATTCGCATTTCAGCAGAAATACTTTGCCGGATTTGATTTTGCCGGTCGCGGCAGGATCGCGTTCGACATAATCGGTGATAATGGCCATGCCTGGGTATTCCATGCAGACGGGTTTGCCGTCGGCGACACTGCCCGAGGGAACGCGCAGCGTCACCGGTTCGCGGTATCTGTCTTCAAACATGATCATGCCTCCTGATTTGCGGGATTGCCGCTGTTCAAACTGTTATCAATCTGCTCGAAGATGGTTTTGCGGGTTTCCGGGGAAATCTTTTTGATTTTATCCAGCATGGTAACGGCGGCGCGGGACAGTTCGCGCTGATATTCTTCTCCGGCGTTGATGCTTTTGAGCCCCAGCAGCGCCGTGATTGAGTCTTTCAAATCAATAACGGCAAATTCCCGGTTGTAGGAAATTTCCGGCACGGGAATGGACGGATCCCAGGCATGCATAAGTTTCCATGCCTGCATTTCCGACTGTTCCAGAATATCGGCGCGGGTGGCCAGGAACTGCTTGACGTTCTGCTGGTCCCAGGCTTTTGACTCGGCGGACTGCTCGACACTGGAATCTTTCTGCACCGCCAGGCCGATGATGTCAAAAAGTTCTTTCTTCAGGTTCACATTCTCTTCCCGGATGCGGGCGGTTTCCGCGCCGGACGGCGAAATATAACGGCTGACGCCTTTTTCGTCGGTGGATTCCCAGATTGCGGCGGAACGCGCCAGCACATGACTGAATTTATGGTCGGCCGCGGAAGCGCTCACGGTATCGTTGTCGGGCGTTTTGGCGCTGCGGGCAAAGTTTTCGGAAATTACGAGCAGCCCGAACATCTGTTTAACAATATTCATTTGCGCTTCCGATTCATTGTTGAGAACAGCGTCGGAAATCCTGACCACGTCTTCGAACCAATGACAGGCATCCATGCCGAAACCATCGGATTCTTCATAGCGGATCAGCGGAACCATGCCCAGGCGGTGTTCCCCCTGCCCGACCATTTGAACTTTCCCGTCGGCTTTTTCAAACAACATCCATTGATCGCGCGTCCACAGCCTCCGGCGCAGTTTGGCGACGGGCGGCGCGAACGGGTCCGCGGCGCAACACACTTTCTCTTCGACCAGCGCCCACATCAGCCTGCCGTCGCTGCCGTAAGCCCAGTCCGCGACCGACAGCGGCGAAAGCGCCACCGCATACGGGCGAATGCGTTCCCGCTGTTTGCGCTCAGGATCGAGTTCGCCTTCGAAATGCGGCATCTCCACCAACATCCAGGCCGCGCCGTAAACATTCAGCATCGTTGAAAACTGGCGCATTACTTCATTGATGCGGAGTCCGTTGCGCGAAAAATCCTCAATCATGTCCGGATCGGCGTTTTTGCGCTGGGGTTCAGAGGAAAAGACATACTGGCTGATCAGCCGTGCGATTTTCCGGGGATAGTTAAAGTAATATGCCCGCCGCCGCCGCTCCTCGAACTCCAGGTCTATTTCGGAAACATGTTTAATCAGCGCGGCGTCAATGTAATTTTTGCCCCCTGAATAAGCCGCCTTTGAGCGCAGCCATGTTTCGCGTCCGATACTGAATCCCGGGTGTTCACGTTTGAAAACGTACTCACAATCCGTTTAAATAAGATCATAATTAAAAAACATTCTTGTTATGTTCTTGTAATTTGCGCCAGCACGGTTATTATGCTATTGTAAAATATCATAATAAATCAGGTAGCAACAGAGGCAATATAATGGGAAGACCGATAAAGGGCAGATTATTTAAAAGCGGCAAAAAGGAACGCTATTATCTGCAATATTACATCAATGGTAAAGAGTTCAAACGTTCCCTGAGAGATGAAGACAAAAAACCGATTACCAAATTGCGAGAAGCAGAAAAAGCGCGTGACCTTATTCTTGCGCCATATTATGCAAAGGACGAGGTGCAGGTAAGGGAACAGGCAGTTGCCGCGCTCCATACAGCCCTAGAGAAAGCCGCTATCGCTACCGAAGTAGCAAACCCACCGCTTACTATTGCCGATGCATGGGTTTCATATAAGGACAGTCAAAATAGGCCGCAGAGCGGAGAAACTACTCTCAAAGATTACCAAATTCAATTCGGTATTTTCTGCAAATGGCTAAAAGCCCAGCCGGAGAATCCTATATATTTACGCGATGTTACACCGGAACTTGCAACCCGGTTTGCTGTATATTTGAGCAATTCCGGCAGATCGGCAACTACTTTTAATAAATACATTACCTTTCTTCACTTATTATTTGAAACTCTTGAAAACCCTGGCAAAATCACAACGAATCCCTTTATTAAAAAAGTTATAACCAGAAAAAAGCTCAATAAATCAAATACTAACTCACGGAGGGAGTTATCTATTGAAGAACTTAAAAATATCCTTAATTCAGCGCATGGAGATATGGGCTTGTTGATGGCGCTGGGAACGTTTACGGGGTTACGTCTGGGCGATTGCTGCACGTTGAAATGGAATGAAATTGATTTGATCAACCGGGTTATTAAACGAGTACCAAATAAGACTGCCGCAAGAAAAAATAAACCTGTTCTTATCGGAATTCCGGGGCCGCTTTATGAACGATTGGCCGAGATCACGACAAAAAAGAGATGCGGCTTTTTATTACCGGAATTTGCAAGCAAATATCGAACCGCAAGTGGGCGGAATATAATAACCAACGCAATTCAGGATTTTTTTAAAGGAATAGGCATTGAAACACAAAGGCTAGGAACCGGGATAAAGTGGATTCCGGATGAGAAGACCGGCAAACTTAAAAAAACAGGCACGCACGCAGTTGTAGAAGTCGGCTTTCACTCCTTGCGCCATACGTACATATCGATTCATAGTAATGCTGGGACCCCCCAAGCAATTATCCAAGGTAATGTCGGCCACTCAAACCCTGCAATGACCGAGCACTATACGCACATATCAATGGAAGCTGCCCGCCAAGTTGCCGGAGTCTTAGAGGCACCGTTTATGGATATTCAGTCCATCGTCGTTACCGAACCAGAGCGCGATGAATTAAAGCAACTTGCCGATACTTTGCCGATTGAAAAAATAAGAGCGTTTTTAAATAGCTTGGAGTCAATAAAATGAGAACCGATGACTACCATTCATGTCCAGAGTATCTGCTGAAGGCTACTGCTGACAGCCATCCACTATTAAATGACCTATGGCAAGTCTTGGAAAAAGCTTACCGCCGCAATGATCGTCAATGGATTTACGACAACATCCCGAAAAAGTTGATTTCAATACGTCTCCATGGAGCATATCTCTATCAGACGCCAAGTTATGACCACGCAACAAAGCCAGAACCAGTCCAAGTAAATTTACCCCTCGAAGATTTTCCTATATTCAATATAAAACCGCCAGATGTAACCCTGCCGGTAAAAAATATTCCGCGGCAAAACGACGGGGAGGTAACAGACTTCGAAGACTTTCTGCAAGCGGTCTACCACATAGAAGAGAATACTGGCCGACATGTTTCGCTGGATGCGGCAGATGAGGCTGTCAACCGTCTGACGGATGCCGGCGACATTCGGAGAATCAAGACTGTTCTTCGTAAAAACGTTAGCTACCTACGTGAGGAGTACCAGAAAATTGGCGGGTGGGCGATCTTTCCGGATATAGACGCAATATATATTCAGAAAAGATTTACGGACTTCCAATCTTTTAAGAAAGCATTCTTTAAAGACGTTCGCCCCGCATTGAGTAAGAAAAGAGTTCCAGATGTTCGCTGCGGCTGCACATGTTATAACTTTCTCATAAATCAAATTGAGGAGACCGCAAGTAGCATTACTCATTATTTGAAAGCAGGCGCATTTACTACAGAAAACTTGGGCCGCTTGCTTTGGAGCGTTTCTAACCTTGCCCGCACTTTCGAGCGTTGCCACAACGAGCTGTTCTATGGGCAGATTATCACTGGTGTAAAGGTTCAAAATGCCGAAATCCGTGCAGCGAAGCAAACGAACGAACGAAAGCAGAAACATTATCCTTGGTTAAAAGAGATAGCAGTTACAATGGTCAAGACGCATCCCAGTTATTCAATTACTCGCGCTGCTCAAGAACTGAAGAAAGTCTGGGATAAAGAGGGTTTTCGCACAAAAATTAATGATAAAGACACCAATCAGTACATAGAAAAAAAACTTACTATCAGCACAAAAACCATAAAGACAGTAATCTGCAAGGCGGAACTTGCCCCACTTAATAAGACAAAGAAAATATAAAAATAGTTAGGAAAACGCTCACCGTTTTCCTAATGTTTATCGATTATAATCCTTATATCAAATGCAACCTGTGTAGCAAAATGTTACTTCAGGCGAATGCAAAAATATAAGGACTTGTATCATGGAAATCTCAAGACGCATCACACCAGAAATCCTGGCGGCCGCAACTGGCATTCTACAGCCGTATTGCCCAAGCCTCTCCGCCACCGACCTTGTGCAGGCGATCAGCAATCACCGCTCGGAAAAAGCTAAGACTCAGACCTTGCAGCCGGCCCTGACTTACTCAGAATTTGCCAAACTTGCTGGAATCTCAATTCCCTCTGTACATCGCATGGCTGCCCGTGGTGAAATTCCAAAAGTACGCATCGGGTTGCGCTCAATCAGGATACCCTATTCTGCGGTTGAAAAAATACTGAACGGAACTCAGTCACAGACAGAGGTAGGCCATGAGTAGCGAAAGAAGAATTGACCAAGCCGGTCTCTTGGCGGAACACCGGCCTGATCTGGAACACGGAACTGCAAAGAATATATCTCCTGCCGGACAAGAAAGCAAGCAACCTGCTTCTAATCGGAATGGCACCAAAAACGTTGAAAGACGTATGAAGAGATTTCTTACTGCTCTTAGTAACCTCCCGGAACCAGGAACCGGCTGCCATCCGGCACAGCTCGGAGTCGCGAACCTTGGCAAGAAAGCGGGGCTGGACAAAACGGAAACATTCAAACATATCCGCAGTGCAATCCGACCAGGCTCAAGGCTCGTGCCGGACGAGGAAATCTGGCAGGCCGTAGATAAGGCGTATGATGAGCATGCGCCGGTCCGGCAGCGCTCATTGAAACGGCAATTGCCTGTCGTCCATAAACTGAAGAAAAAAGAGTTCGCCCAGGCGACGCTGCAAGCAATTATCGCCAAGGGCGGCGGCAGTATTAGCTGTGCTGATTTAGTCAAAACCTCTCCTATACCGATTAATGGCAGAGAGTTCGATATAATCCTGCTGCTAAAGACTCTCTATTCACCCAATAATCTTGTGTTTATCGGTCGAAGAGGAGATCCTGGCATTATCGGGAATACAATCAGGACTGCGGCCGAATGGATAGCTTTCTTCCAGAATGAATATCAACGACTGGCTAAGTTTTCCGAAGCATTATGCTGGACCCGCGAACAATATTTTTCGGACTCGTTTCCACACATTATGGCCAACCCGTTGTCCGGGCTGCTCGGTAAGACCCAAAACGGCAAAAATACTTTCCGGGGCGACGCCTGCGTCAAGGATTTTCGTTTTGCTGTAGGAGAGTTTGATAACTTGCCGGTGGAGGCACAGCTTGCGTTCTGGAAAGGGCTTGGCCTGCCATTATGCGCACTCATTCATTCCGCTGGCAAATCGATCCACGCGTGGGTGAGGGCTGACGACGTAAACGACGCAGCCTGCTGGGAACGTGTCATCGAAAATGGTTTGTTCTCGATCCTGACTGGTCTTGGGTGTGACCCTGCCTGCAAGAACGAATCCAGGCTGTCGAGGCTGCCGGGTATATACCGGCCGGAAAAGAATCAGTGGCAACGGTTATTGTGGCTTTGCCCGGAAGGAGGTGTGTTATGAATGACATCGCACAAACACTGGCTGAAAAAATGAAAGAATTCGTACCGGTGTCGCCAGCAACTGATGAACCGGAAAGGACAGAGATCGCATTGCCGAATAAGATCGGGCAGACTGAAAGCGACGCCATCATGGAGACCGCGGAGGTGCTTGCCGGTACGGGAGAATTCTTTCTCTCCAACGACAGATTAGTGCAAGTCTCCGGGGACCGGCTGATCGTGCCGACACCCGCCGGACTTGCGGCAGATTCCGGTAGATGGATTGACTGCACAGCATGGATAAAGGACGAGGAAGTTCACAAATCGTTTCCAAAATCCTTGGCACAGGGACTGCTTGAATCAGAGCAGGCGAAGGGGTTGTTCCAGACGATCACGATGCGGTCAGATGTTCCACTACCGTACCAGGAAAACGGAGTATTAAAGTTCTCGTCACCCGGATATGATCCTGCACACAAAATATGGACGCCTGCCGGGGCAATCCCGGTTTGCAGGATGCACTTGCAGGACGCTGTTGGCTTGTTGCGCTATATTCTCCACGGATTCTGTTTCCTGGAGCCTGAGTTGGATATTGCCCGTACGCTGGCATACCTGCTTTCACCGATGCTATCCCTCTTGACTAACGGCTGCCGGGCCATGATATTCTACGCCTGTGGCAACCGCCCCGGCTTGGGGAAAGATTATTTGCTGGCAATGGCTCCGATCATCTATACCGGACAGCAGGCTGCATTTTACCCGCCTGCCGGTTCCGACGATGAGTACCGGAAAATGCTTCTAGCTGCCTGCATCGCCATAGAACAGTTTGTCCTGATCTCAAACTTCAAAGATCATCTGGATAGCCCCGCGCTTGAACAGGCTGCCACGTCGCCTTACATCAAAGGACGTGTTCTGGGGAAGACCGAATTATGCACTGCCGCCAACACGGCTGTCTATGGACTTTCAAGCAACGGTAGTACCATTTCCCCTGACCTGGAACGGCGCGTACTGGATATTCGCCTAGTTTTTCTTGAAGAAGACGTCACCCGACGGATTTTTGATTGTGACGTACACGAATATTTGCTCGGAAACCGCGCGTTGGCGCTGTCGGCGTTGAACTCGTTGATAATCCACTGGGCTGAACAGGGGTTCCCGCTTACCGGCACTGCGATCCCGTCATTCGTTCGCTGGAGCCAGGTTGTTTCCGGCATCCTGGTTGCGTGCGGCTTCCAGAACCCGTTCGACAAACGGCAGGTCATCTCCGAAGCGCTGGAGAATTCCGGCAACCGCGAAGATCGTGACTTTTCTGCCTTGCTGGAGCAGTGGTTTAACGGCCCGGAACCTAAGACCTTGCCGCCATACTATATGCGGTCACTTGCCACTCAGCTTGAGCTGTTTGCCTGGCTGGATTTGGCAGAACGTAGCGGGCAGGTCGCTTTCGCCGCAATCCTCCGTCAGCGCGGCATGCGCACCTTCAACGGGCTACGCTTAGTTATCGCCCGCGGGAGAACGTCATCTTACACCGTGGAGGAAGCTTTGTTGTGAGTATCTCGGGGGGCTCATGTATATCTCCACGTTCAGTAAGAGGCAGTATTTTGAACAGAAAACGTATATCTCGCATATCTCGTATATCTTTTTCTAAGTCTATAATGTGAGAAAATAAGTATAACATATTACGTATACAAGGGCTAGCAAAAAGATATACGAGATTACCGAGATATACACTTTGAGGAGAGATTAGTATTGGAACGTGACTAAGAGATCCCCGCGAGATAACAAGCATCGGCATAAAGATTGGCATGGTGGTGTGGGAGAGAGTGACCGGTGCAGGCAGCATGATAAAAAAGGAGGCACATGTGCAAGAGCATAATTTAAACCGAAGACAGTAACAAACCGTAAGACTCCGTTTACGGCAATATGACACGAAGGGAAGAGCTTCGTAAAGATGTGAGAGTCTCTAAGAAGTAAATTGATACACAAATGAGGTAAGAAAATGAGAAGAACGATTAAAGATAACGGCGGCCATGAGTCGCAGAAGAAGAACATAAAATGTCAGGCAACATATCCGTATCTGACATCGGAACCGCCCGTTGCGGCTCCGAAAGAAATGAGTGCCATCCAGAAACTGGCAATCTTGTACCAATTGGTTAACGAGTTGCGAGACTACATTGGATATGTAGAATCGATTCAGTCCGAGGAAGATCCAATCTTCCTAGACATGGATGCGATTGCCAGGAAGGTTGGAATGCCCTCGAAAAAAGAGCTGTATGAGTTTCTTCACAAAATTGGGCAGACTTACCTGATATAACTGCAATCAAATAATCGTTAAACAGGGCGGGTAGCTGTTTTACAGGCTGTCCGCTTCATAAGGAAGAAAAATGAAAGAAAATAATGAACAGACGCAAGTAGAGGCCAAAAACGAACAAGTAGCAGCATTGCACGAACCTGGCGAGATTTTTCTGATCGAGCCCCAAACAGAAATCGAAATTCACCCGCTTGCGGACGCACTGCCAATGCTGGAAGGCGAAGAGTTTGAGCAACTCAAAGTGAGTATCTCCGGAGGCCAGCAGGTACCGGTCATAATCCGCAATGTCCGCAATGGAGAGCTTCTGGACGGACGAAACCGTTGGCGGGCTTGTAAGGAATTGGGAATTGCGGTTAAGGTTGTTGAATGGCAAGGTACAGACACAGCAGCAGAAGAGCTGATTGTCGCGCTGAATTTGCACCGCCGGGATCTGACGAAGAGCCAGCGGGCGGTCTTTGCGGTGAAGCTGCTGCCGGCTTTGGAGCCGCAGGCGGCAGAACGGCGCGGGGCCAGAACAGACATAAGGGGAAAAGTTCCCTCTAGTGGAAAAGCTGTTGACCTTGCCGGAGCCAAGGTCGGCGTTTCGGGAAAATACGTTGCTCAAGCGAAAAAAATTGAAGAAGCATCGGCACAGACGTTTCAGGATTTGCTCAGCGGAAAACTCTCACTTGCGCAAGCTAAAAAAGAGATCAAGGCCGCGGCTGCGCCTGTGCCGGTGCCTGATGCCAAGCAACCTGCCGTCAAGTATTCTCTGTACGAGGCATTAAGGGAAATCATTGCGCTGGTTCCCGATGAGTCCAACGGGAAACTATTTGACATTGCCGATGAAGCGCCGCCAGTCATCAAGAAAGCACTCGTTAGTTTCTTCCCGGACGAATATTCCCCTGTGTCTGCGGAGGAGGACGGAATTAACCAGCCGAGCATTGACATGTAGAGCAGACCTCAGCCTACCCCCGCCGGTGATGTCGAAAGTTGCCGGCGGGATTTTCCTTTATTTTCACGGGACAATGAATGCCTGA
>CAIKZE010000323.1 GCA_903831825.1 uncultured Lentisphaeria bacterium
AATATCTATCAGTTTTCGAAAGTCCAGAGTACCTCAAGCTTCCAGCTTGAGTAAAATCACAAGCAGGATGCTTGTGGCACTTTTCTTCAATTACTCCGAGACTTTGGAGTATCGCTGAACAGAGCGGTTTATATTTTTCACTTTTCTCTCCCGCAGTCGCGGGACCCGCCAAGCGGACCACATTTTTCTCGCACTCTAGAACTTTAGAACTCCCGAACTTCCCCCCAACACTCCGAGGTTTTAGAGTCCCGTTGAACATACGCCATCCCATTATTCCCATACTTCCCATTATTCCCATACTTCCCATCGGCATTTGCATAGCATCGCACATCTCCGAGAGTTTAGAGACATCTCCAGTATGGCGTTTTTGCCAAAAACGCCTCTCCCAGCCAGTTTTGGCAAAACTGGCATACATTTCTCTTTCCAACATTTCCGAGGTTTTAGAGACCACTTGAGCATAACCATTTTAAAACCATTCTCGCACAAAGGCACGGAGACACAAAGATAAACTTCTCACTTTAGAACTTTAGAACTTTAGAACTTTAGAACTTTAGAACTTTAGAACTTTAGAACTTTAGAACTTTAGAACTTTAGAACTTCCCTCGCACTCCGAGGTTTTAGAGTCCCGTTGAGCATCACCGTTTTCATTTTCAACTTTCAATTGTCTCCAAAGTTAACCGAATCCTTAATTTCCAGAAAAAGGCTGCTATTCTTTCATTTTCAATTTTCAATTTTCCACTTTCAATTATTTCTGCGGATCACTCCGAGACTTTAGAGTCCCGTTGAACATAACCATTCCGTTTTTAACATCTGTGTCCATCTGTGTCATCTGTGGATCACTCCGAGGTTTTAGAGTCCCGTTGAACAGAGCCGTTTTCAATTTTCAACTTTTTCCGTTTTTTCATTTTCAATTTTCAATTGTCTCCAAAGTTAACCGAATCCTTAATTTCCAGAGAAAGGCTGCTATTCTTTCATTTTCATTTTCAATTTTCAATTTTCCATTTTCAATTATTTTTGTGGATCACTCCGAGGTTTTAGAGTCCCGTTGAACAGAACCGTTTTCATTTTTCTCGTTTTCTTCTATTCCATGATTTATAATTTTCAATTTTCAATTTTCAATTTTCAATTGTTTCTTGTCCCTACATCTATAGTAATTTTGTCAACAGCAAGCATGGAATCAGGTTCAATAAACGCGAAAAAGGCAGGATATTTTTTAACAAGAAAAAGAAACAAGCTCCAGGCTGGAAAGAAAGGCCATTATTCAGATTAAATCAAAAAGCCTAAAATGGATCCGCAAAAATAAAAAAAGTGAAAGAAGTTGTTAAGCCCTATTGACAAGACTAAACGTCTAGTCTATAATAAGTAGATATGACAGTATGTTGAAGAAAGGGGCAGACATGGAGATAGAAAAAAAGCAGTTGATAGGCAAAGCGCGACTGGCGGATGTAGCTGCGATGGTTGGGGTTTCTATCGTTACCGCCTCAAAAGTATTAACAAACAATTCCGGTAACAATACCCGGGTGAGTGTGGAAACACGCCGGCGGATCACGGAAGCGGCGCAACAGATCGGGTATCGCCCCAGTATAGCGGCAAAGATGCTGGTAGGCAAAGACACCAAAACAATTGGTATTCTGCTGGATGTGAATAGTCCCCCCGAGCATTTTATGCGGGTATCCCGGATGCAGGAGGAAGCGGAAAAACACGGGTACTGGCTGATTATCGGCGAATGTCGTGCGAACATGAGCAATATAGCCAATTTTATTAGTGATTTCGTATCGCGCGGAGTAGATGGTTTTATCTCCATCGCTCATGTTCACCGCGATATCGGGAGTCAGGTGATTGAGCTGTTCAGGCAGGTGGGAAAACCGGTGGTGTACTACGACATGCCGCCGGAGTTGTTGCAGCCGGAGCTGGCCTGCGTGTATGTGGATTTTGCCGCTGGAATCAGCAGAGCAACAGAGTATTTGTACGAACTGGGGCGGCAGCGGATTTCTTTTCTGATGCCATGGATAAACTATGAGCACGGCATCTATCACTTCGTAACCGAGCGGGAGCGCGGCTTCGTCCAGGTCATGCGGAAGTACGGGTTGAAATATGATCTGGAGTTCAACTACCGGAACAATATATGGGGTAGTGATTTAGTCTGCGAAAAGGTATTCCCTGTGATTGCCAGACTGCTGGAGGAACAACAACCAGATGCCGTGATAGCGGGAAACGATTCGTTTGCTTCACTGGTTTTGAGTTATTGCCATCGGAATAATCTTGTCGTACCGGCGGATCTGGCGGTGATCGGTTTTGATAATTTGGAATTCAGCGGGTTTGTTTATCCGTCATTGACTACACTTGATCCGCACACCGCCGAGGCGTCACAAACCGCCGTGAGCCTGTTACTGGACATGATTCGTACCGGCAAAATGCCGGAAAAGCATCAATACGCATTTGTTCCTGAATTGATAATTCGTGAATCAGCAAAATAAGAAAGGAGAACAGTAAAATGAGAAATGAGGGAAATAGAATGAGGGAAAAAGGAAAGTTTTTTACACTTATTGAACTCCTCGTGGTGATAGCGATCATTGCGATCCTTGCGGCGATGCTGCTGCCGGCGCTTAACAAAGTAAGGGAAAAAGCCAAGGCCATCCAGTGCGTCGGCAACCTGAAACAAATCGGAATTGGAATCATTAGTTACGGGGACAATTGTCATGGGTGGGCTCCGGTAAGCAACAATTCTAACGGTCAAGCCTACCGCTGGCGGTATGAAATTTATCCATATATTACCGGAACTGATTTGAAAGTGTGGAGTCCCGCCGATCTTACTTCCAGTAAGATCAAACTAATAGTTTCCGGTATCTTTGCCTGTCCGTCAAAAAATAATCAGGGGACCTTGGAAGACAGCGGTTATGGTTGGAACCGGGGAGATTCAACCGTGCTGGGAATGGGCTTCGGCTATAGTGAAGAGAGTTCCGCCAATCCAAGACGTAAACTGAGCGAGGTAAAATATCCTTCTGAAAGTATCATAAGTGGCGATACCACCGATTGGTGGACCGATGGCAACTGGTCGCTTACCTATCTATTACCGCCGACTTTTGCCTGGGCAGCCACTCCTCCGGCAGGAAACCGCCACCAGAAAGGAATTAATGGAGTATGGGCTGACGGACATGTGGAATGGAAACAGCAAAGCGAAATGCTCAAAGGCAAAAATAACAACAACTGCTGGTACTACATGCGCACAAGATAAATATCTGCATCTATGAGAAACTGAAGAAATCGGCGAAAAACACGTTAAACAGGTGTTGATTAATAAGTACACAATACGGCTTTCAGCCGTCAATTGCAGTTCTAAAAAACTATGGAAATCAAACAAAAAGGTATATTTATGCAATTCAAATCCGTATTATTCACGATGCTCATTGTGTTCACAATATGTGCGGAAGGATTAGCCGACAATGAAGGAAAAAGGAGCAATATCTATGCACAGAACACCGCAATTGTATCCAAGCAAGTTAATCAGAATAAGTTGGCAGACCTTATAAACGAACAAGGATGGCAGGTAATCCGATTTGAATTTTCAAAATCTGTAGGCCCGATGAATTGGAGTGCCGGTATAAAAATTCTGGCATTTCATGACCATCCTGACAAAAATTCACGAACCGGGCTTCCCCTCTTCCTGAACCGCCACATTAATCAGGATTCCAGTCTGCCGGAATATCCGCTAGTAACACGTGACAGTAGAGGAATGGATGAAGATACTGCCGGAGTTCATGTATCAATCGCAGCTCTGCCGGGAGGAGAACTCTACCAGGAAAATGATAAACGTACAGCACACCAGCGCGACTGGGATTTTATTGCCAGTGAACGAGATATAATACTTAAGGAAAAAGGTCTTTTTAATTCAAAAGATACTCTGGCAAAACTGAAAGTTTTGGGAGACTATGTCCAGTCGCGAAGAGGCGGAAATGAAAACTATCCGTCACGTCATCCGGTCGATTTCCTGCTGCACTCATCATATTGCACAGGGGCCTCAAACACAATGGTCGGATTTGCGACAACAATGGGGCTGAAAGCCCGCACGATCAACACATCGGTACATTCCACCATTGAAGTTGAAGTTGAAGGTAAATGGTATTTTATTGACAACAGCAAGTCACTCAAGTATTCGCTGGTCGAAAACATGAATTTCATGCAAGTTTCTGCATTCCCTGAAAATATTCCGGCATTGAGTTGCGAATCCGATGCAGCCCCAAAAACCAAGAAGCGTTTCTACGGTTCTTATAAACTACATGGCGATGATTATGTGTTTTCCGGTTCCGCCTACAATCTTGCTGCCGGCGTCTGGCATATGAACCAGTGCGGAACAGGCCAGGAATGTCCTGTAAATTCTCAAACGATTCTCAATGGCGCAGGACTGACGGTAGGTCTCGACGCCACGACCGCAAAAGCTCTTTACCCCGGAGATAAAGAAATATGGGTCAGAGCAACTGATAATGGCGCTGTCATGATTGCCGGAAAATATTGCTGGTGGCGTTCAGCAATGAACCTTAAGCAGGGTGAAAAGATCAGAAGATTCTTCTATCTTGGCGAAATCAAGAATCCGGAAAATCCGCTTAATCATCTAGAAGCACAAGTTCTTATAGCACCCGATGGAACCGGAAATTTTGACGCAAATGGCAAGGGCTGGATGCTTAAGGTTAATGGTTGTTGCTATAAACTGGATGACGGCTCTATAAAATGGAAACATGTAAAAGCAATGGTGGATTATCCTGATTTCTACGCTGATAACCCACTAGGAATAAAAGCAATTTCTGAGGAGTATCTCTCTTTTTACATCCCTGTCACAAAACTTAAGGAAAATTCCCTTAATTGCATAGAGTTTGGTTCGGAGATAAAAGGTGACGGTGTCCTTCCGGTGATAATGTTCCCGGACCCGGTTCTTCCGTATTATCCGCCGTTTACCCCCGGCCCCGACGGTGCATTACAGAAAGAATGGATTATTCTGCCGGATCATATCTGTGAAGTGCTTCAAGTCAAAATGGGGTTCAAATTCCCGGCGAAAACCCCCTGCAAAATAACTATTCCATAAACAGATCCGGCAGAATGCCCGTACAGGTCAAAAATAGGGAAGCTGTATTTCAACTGTAAACAGAGCCTGAATTAAGATTTATAGATCAAGTAAAGATAAAAGGAATAGTATGAAAAAACGTCCTCTCAAAAGCGTGCTTCTGTCCGTACTTGTTTGTCTCTCCGGATTAATCAGAGGAGCCGACCTCCCAGCGGTCGTCGATTTCAATGCGAACGGCTCGTTCAAAATCGGCGAAGCGGAATTCGTCATCCAAACCTACAATTCATCATGGGAGCCGTCCAGTAACAGTAATTGGGGCAATATTAAGACATCGCGACGTCATGACGAACTAAAAGTAAATGGCACGCTGATAACAGGCGGTCAATCCGGAACTGTTATGGAGTCAATCCAGACGCTGAATGGAAATGCTTTCGAACTTAATTGTGCGTTAAAGTTCGTTCTTCCGACTGCATTCAACGGCCTTTTCGGAACGCTGATTCTCCCACTGGATATGCCGGATATTACCGTAGGCGACAAAAAAATTGTCCTGCCCCGGAAATTCGAGAAAGTTGCGATAATGCAGTTTGATAAACCAGGCGAGGTGCGGCTGAAGCTTTCCGGCGGTCTTTTCTTGACAATTTCAGGGGCCAGTCAACTCTCTATCCAGGATAACCGGAAATTCGATAATCCCACATTCTCGCTGCGTTTCGCTTTCACCCCCCAATTGGGAATTATTACTGACAGCGGCATTAAGCTGAATTTCCGGGTCGATACCATAAAAAATCGGCCCATTGACATTTTTAGCATTGCCAACCGTGGTTTCGCCGACGAAAAGGCAGGTGACGGCAGGGGCGGCTGGAGCGATCAGGGACCGGAAAACGATCTTCGCACTTTCAAACTCAAAAAAATTCAATTACAGGGACTGCACTTCGATATCATTGATTCCGACCTTAGCCAGAACCGGAGCGTGGCCGTTATCGGAGGACAACTGTGTGAAAAACTGGCGAACGTTGTTTCGCTGAAACTGCCTGAAGACCTCACCGCAGGAGCCATCAATTTGCTGCACACATCCGCCTCGACACTGGAGCCCGGAAAAAAGATCGGTGAAATTACCGTAAAATATGAAGACCATTCCACTCAGATTATTGCAGTCATATCCCACATTGATTGCGGTAACTGGCGGATTCCATCTCCGGGGAAAAATGCCTGCATTGCCAGGAGCACAGAAAATTTGCCCTCCCAAAACTGTCTTTATGTCTCTTCCTTCGAGCTACGGCAATCTAGGCCGCGGGAAATCTCTTTCCGCGTCGTCGATCCTAATGCTATATGGATGATTGCTGGCGTCAATACATCCGAAACCGTCGTGACCTTCGCCGAACCAGAACTCAAGGAAAAAGACGACTATGTGACTGCCGGGCGTGATTGGCTGCCGCTGACTTTCAAGCGGCATACCGTCAGAGGCAGCCCGCTTGATTTTTCCTGGACAAATGACTCTCCGTCCGGGAAATACGGCTTCATTAAAAGCTCGTCTTCCGGCACCCTGACCTTTACCAACGCCCCCGAAAAGCGGATTCGCCTTTACGGCCCCAACCTCTGCTTCTCTGCCAGTTTTCTATCTAAAGAAACCGTTGACCAGTTGGCCGATACTTTTGTCCGAAACGGCTACAACACCGTGCGTATACACCACCACGACACCGAGTTGATCGACCCCAAAGCCAAAGACACACTCACTTTCGACCTGAAAAAATTGGACCAGCTTGATTACTTGTTCTACGTGATGAAGAAAAACGGTATCTACATCGTTACCGATCTTTATACCAACCGGCTATTCAAATCCGGTGACAACATTCCGGAATGCACCTTCTTCGGGGAACGCCAGATGAAAATGCTCATCCCGGTCAGTACCGCCGCCATGGCTAATTGGAAGGAATTCGCACGCCGTTGGATGACCCACAAAAACCCCTACACCGGTCTGACCTGGGGCGAAGACCCGGCGCTTTTCGCACTAAACCTGATCAACGAAGAAGCTCTGACTCAGCACTGGGGGCTAACACCGGAAAGTACCGCATTGTATTGGTCCAAATTTAACGAATGGCAGAAGAAACTCGGGCTTGTCGTAGGCATATCCCATTTTTCCGACCGCATATTCATGACATTCCTCCAGGAATTACAAGACAAATGCCTGTCCGAACAACTCCGCTTCGTCAAGGAGGAATTAAAGCTAAAAACGATGGTCACTAGCTTGAACTATACCACCTCCGTACCGCTGACCTTGATGCGTAACAGTTTCGATTTGGTGGACAATCATTCTTATTTTGATCATCCATCATCCTGGCGAGTACCCTCCCGTTACCAGCAGAGTTCAGCCATTACCCGGATGGCCGCAGTACCGCGCGACATAATGTCGACACGCATCTTCGGTAAACCATTTATCGTTACTGAATTCAACTACTGCAACCCGAACATGTTCCGTTCCGAGGGCGGTCCGATGATCGGCGCTTACGCTGGTTTACAGGACTGGGATGCGTTGTACCGCTTTGCCTGGTCGCATAGCGCTGTAAATATCAATAACATCACCGAGGCATCCGGTTTTGATGCTGTCAACGATCCGATGGCCCAGCTTTCCGACCGCATCGTGATCGCTATGTTCCTGCGCTATGACATCCAGGCCGCGAAAGAAAAGTTTGCCTATAGGGTATCGCCGCAAATCTTCACCGGTGAAGACCCGTTGAAGTATCCGTCCGAGTTCGAAATGCTGGGACTGATCGCCCAGATTGGCTCCGTAGTAGATGGCATAACGCTTCCCTCCGGGGTTACTGCGCTAATTCCCGCCAACGCTATTCAGCCAGACTGTCTGACTGATAAAACTGTCGCATCCGCATGGAAGCTGGCGCTGGAATCTAAACAAGCCGCCAGCCGCGCCGGTGAAATCTTGCTCAATGCCGATCAAGTTTATTTTATCGTAAAAACACCGCGCACCGAGTCAATCACTCTGAAAAGCGGCAAACTAACCGCAGACGCGATGACGGTGAAAAACGCCGACAGTTTCCAGACAGTCGCCGCCATTTCCCTGGACGGTAAAGCGTTGCGGAACAGCGGCAGTATTCTGGTCATTCATCTGACCAATATCGCCAACACAAAAATGCTGTTTGGCAATGAAAAAAAGACCATACTGAAAAATTTCGGCAGACTTCCGCTACTGGTCTATCGCGGCAAGGCGACGGTGGAATTCAGCACTCCGGCGGCATTTAAAGTTACCGCCCTTTCTGCCGATGGCGATCCGCTCGGCGAAGTGAAAAGTGAAATGAATGCACACTGTTTTTCTTTCCCTATCGATCCGGGTTGCTTCCCGGGTGGAGTCATGGCTTACCACTTGACTCGCTGATGCCGTAGTGAAACAAAAATCTTTATGCTGGGCGATTCCGCCGGTTATAACACGCCGTCAATCTGGTCGGGATAAGACTGGCAGAAGCGCCGCTGGTAACCACAATATAATATAATATACATATGATAAGAGAACTGGATATAAAACAGGTTGTCCTCTGAGGCAAACATATTTTCAGAACCGGTATTGACGGCAACGGTGATACCAGCAGTTACAGATGTTAATGAAGCAGGAGTATTTTTATGCAGAGTTCATTATCGGAAGTGCCGACAGCCGCCAGTGTTACCAGTGACGTTAAGACTTATCATTGCGGAACACTGATTTACACCCAGGCCGGACTCATTACGCTTTTCGGCTTCCTGCTCTGGGGCGACTTCTGCTGCATAATGATGCAGACAGTCATCCCAAGCATTCTGCCGCTGAAACTCAAAGCGCTCGGGGCCTCGAATGTCCTAATCGGGGTACTCCTCACCAGCATCTTTCCGATCTTCGGCGTGTTCATCTCGCCCTACCTCAGTTTCAAAAGCGATTACCTTAGAACCAGATGGGGGCGGCGCATTCCGTTTTTCGCCTTATCCATTCCTTTTGTATTCATAAGCATAATTCTTCTTGCTTTCTCAGACGACATTGCCGCTTTCCTGTATCGCTATTCCGGCTTGCTTGCGATGCTCTCCCCTGCGTCAGCGGCGATTCTTGTCATTGCGGTGTTCATCGTGTCCTTTCAATTCGCCGATGTGCTTATCATGTCAGTTTTTCAGTATATTTTTAATGATACTGTTCCCGTTATGTTTATCGGGCGGTTTATGGGCTTGATGAGGATCGTCGGCGGAATTGTAGGTTTCCTTTACAACTACTTCATTTTCAAATATGCCGAAAGCTACAGCAAGGAGATCTTCATTTGTACGGCATTTGTGTATCTCATCGGAATAGGCATGATGTGCCTTTTCGTGAAGGAGGGAAAATACCCTCCCGTCTCCGAAAAAGAGAAGACCAATTCCCGCGGCTGGGCTGGTTTTAAAACCTATTTTCGCGAGACTTACTCCTGCAAGTTCTACTGGACGAAGTTCATCTACAGCACCACTAACGCCATGACCTGGGCGGTCGGCCCCTTCTATATCTTCTATTACAAAGACCTGGGATTGTCGCTGGAATACGTTGGCAAGGCGGCAGCCGTAGGTTCCGCCGCCGCCATCGCTGCCGCATATTTCTCGGCCATCTTCATAGACCGCTGGCATCCGCTGCGCATATTAACCTATTCCTCCGTCTTTGCGGTTGTCTTTTCGGCGGCTGGCTGGGTCTGGCTTTTCGTTACGCTTTCCCCTGAGGTTTTCTTCTGGCTGTCCATGATGTTCGGCGGTCTGGTTGGAGCTTTCCATACCACCCTTGCCGCTCTTGCCGGCATGCCCTTCGACATCCGCCTGCAGCCCAAATCCCGCTACGGGCAGTTCTGCTCCGCTCAGTCCATTTTGCGAAATGGCTGTACAATTGCCGCCGGTTTTCTAGTCGGTCTTTTCTTCGATTCTCTGATGTGGTTTTTTCATGGTTCCAGTTACGCCTATCGCTTCATTTTTATCTGGGTGATTTTCTGGCTGATTGTCACGGCGGCTGTCATCGGCAGCCTCTATCGTCAGTGGCAGGCGCTGGGCGGCGACTTGCATTTTCATCCGCCGGCGCCTTGGTCTGAGACCGGTTTTGAGGAGATGGAGCAGGCCCCTTACGTTAGTACCCAGACCCGCTGGCTGAACTATGCGCTTGTCGTAACTCGTTTGTTGATGCTTCTCTCAATAGTTTACCTGATTCCGCTTACTTACTGGCTGTGGCACATTGGCTGGAGCTTCGATTTCAAATGGCATCTTTTCGCAATAATTCCGGTTGCGATAGTAATTTATGCAGTCTGGTCATTTGTGGAGTGTTCGATAAGAGCTGACGTTGCACGCTGCCTGGCCGGGGAACAGCCGCTTGACGGCATTCCGCATCACGGAGTCTTCTTTCTGAAAGCTTGCGCACTTCTCCTTATTTTTTTTGCATGGATCGGTATGACGATCATGGCGATCCGTGGCGGTCTGCAAGGCGGCGTGATGGTTTTCGGGATCGGCAATCTGATTACAAATGCGCTGGTGATAGGCGCGGTGTTCGTCCTGCGCCGGATTGAACGAGGCTACGACCCCATGCTCAATTATGACGGGCGCAAAGAAAAATGCGCCGTTGTAGCAATTGACAAGAGGCAGTCGCCAATCTAATCATCTGCCAGGAAAATGGAAAATGGTCAACCGTACAAGCAGTCGGCGTTGTTATTTTATATCTTTTATATTGAAATTGATGATGGACAACATGCTGAAGAAGGCGATGTAAATGAACAGGGTGCTTAGATTGGTGACCATCCTGCCGTAGGGGATGTCCGGAAGCCATAAAAGGCTGCCGCCGTTCATCACTTTTGACAGCAGGTAAGGTTCTATTTTGTCGGCGAACGGCAGCTTTTCCACGATATAACAGACAAAGTAAATGGTGATGGCGGAGACCATTGCGCCGCTCATCCGGTCAAAGATCGTGGAAAAGAAAAACGCGATGCTGCCCAGCGCCATTATTGAAATCGAATAGTAGAGTACGGTCATAAAATAACAGGTCAACGCCTGGGCCGGGGACATCAACACCATTTCGGAGCCCAGGCCCAGCCCGTGCAGATAAATCAGTTGCGAACTGGAGTAGCCCCGGAGGCATATCCCGATGACAATTGCCGCCACTGCAAAGTACAGGCAGTATAACAGGTTCACTAGATATATTGCCGACAGTTTGGCCAGGATGATCCGGGTGCGGGAACGGGGACGTGCCATATACATTTTCAGGCTTCCGTCCTGTATTTCCCCCGCCACCATATCGCCGGCCAGCGTGCAGATGAAAATCGGCATCAGGATCACAAAGGTCGGCACCAGGCCCACCCTGGCGAAAAACAGGCCATCGACGAAACGTTGGAAGTTATCGAATTTTATGGTATCGGCCATCTCTCTTTCGAAAAAACGGAAATTGGAGGTTTTGAAGCAGACATAGCATAAAATAAGAAAAAACAGGTGACCGAAGAGCATCACATAGTTTTTCTTCTGTACCGCGATTTTGCGAATCTCAAACCAAATCTCTCTCAGCATTTTCTTTCCCGTATCCTGTCGCTTCCATGAAGAAGCTTTCAAGTTTTTTGCGCTCCTGGCTCAAATGACTTACTTTCAGGCCGTCAGTCACCAGCAGATGGTTGACCGCCGCCGCGCATTCTCCGCCGACCCGCAATAGAATTTCAGGCCTTTCGCAGACAACCGAAAGCAACGGCAGGGAGCCTGCCTCCCGCGCCCGCTGCAACAGCGCGACCGCCCGGTCAAAATCTTCCGCGACGACTCGAATGATGTTTTCCCCGGACAGCAGTTCGTCCAAGGTGCCGAAAGCCACGATTCTGCCGTCTTTAATTACCGCCAGCCGGGTGCAGACGGTCTCGATTTCGGCCAGCAGATGGCTGGTGAGCAGGATCGTTGTCCCGAAGCGGCGGTTGTATTCTTTGATGATCGTCCGGATTTCCACGATTCCGGCCGGGTCCAGCCCGTTGGTCGGCTCGTCCAGGATGATGAACTGTGAATCCGGCAGCAGCGCCAGCGCAATGCCCAGCCGCTGCTTCATCCCGGTGGAAAACAGCCCGACTTTGTCATGCAGCCGGTCTTTCAGTTCCACAAATTCGATGATATGCGCCAGTTTCTTTTCATATTCGGAGCCGTGGCCACCGGAAAAAATGTCGAGGTTGCAGCGCGCGGAAAGGTCGGGGATGAAGGCCGGCCACTCAATCACCGCCCCGATATGGCTCATGGCCTGCCGGTGCGCGTAATTGACGTCGTGGCCGCAGATGCGGACGTGTCCGGCGGTCGGCCAGATCAGGCCGGTGAACAATTTCAACAAGGTGCTTTTGCCGGCGCCGTTAGGCCCGACGACCCCTAAAATATCGCCGGACCGGATCGTCATTGAAATATTGTCCACCGCTTTTTTGCGACCGAACGACTTGGACAGGTTTTCACACTCCAGGATCATTAAGGCAGCTCCGGTTTGCCGGTCACGCGGGCATTCAGATACAGGTAATTTTTCGCTTCCAGTTGTCCGGGTTTACCGTGAAAATTGTCGTAATCCATCATAATGAATTCTTTAAATCCAAAGATCACAAAAGTCTTGTCATCCACGTTCTTGCCGTTGATCATCAACTCCGACATCCATTCATAACTGGTGCCTTCCTGGGTAAACCATTTTTTGTCGATGTCGCCGGGGCAAAGAAAAATTTCAGAGTTGGCGTATGGTTTCAACACTGCGGCAATCGACGGAAAACCAATTTCGCCGGGCGGAGGATTGGATGGCCGCATGGTACAGTACGGCATGAGATACCTGTTATCCTGGACGTACATATTCAGCGCCAGGCCGATTTGATGCATGTTTCCCAGACAGCCGGATTTGCGGGAACGCTCCCTGGCCTTGGCCAGCGCCGGCATCAGTATGCCGGCCAGTATCGCGATGATTGAGATCGTGATCAGCAGTTCCACCAGGGTAAATTTGCGAATATGCATGGCATGCCTCATAATTCTTTAAGTGTTCGAATCCAGACTTGACTGATTTTCGTAAAATCCCGGCGTTCATCCGGGGTTAATTTTGAAGTCATGATTTTGGTCATTTCATCCGAAACCGCTTTGCCCTCTTCGGAAGACATCTGTTTTTTCAACGCCTCTTTCTGCGCCGGACTCATTTTCAGGACTCGCTGATAATTATTTTCCGCGGTCTTGTTTATTTCATCAATGATTTTGTCGCGGTCTTCCGGCGTGGCGGCGCGCAACTGATCGATCGAGCCGTTCAGGGAACTGGTCAACGCTTTGATCCGGATTTCCCGCCGTTCGTTTTCCGAATAAGCGCCGAGCTGTTTGCGGAGATGTTCCAGAACCTCAGGGCGGCGGCGTTTGTCGGCCTGGGCCATGAATGTCCGGCTGAGCGCGTCGGTCAGTTCCCCCCGTGTCCAGTCCTTTTTTTCCAGGATTTCTGTCGGCGTAAGGGCTTCGCGCTTAGCGCTGAAACAAAAGAAACACAGTACGGCGAGCAACGGCAGAAAAATAGCCGCGGTAATGATTACAGGTTTGAGTCTGGGACTTAAATTCATAGTTTTTTCACTCCTGCATAATGTTAGCTCGATTTCGAGAAAAAGTCAATTTAAAAACTTCATTTTTACCCTATTTTTTAAAGACTTTTTTAACAGTCGCCGGGAAATGAAAATGTCCAGTGGCAGCATCTTGTTCAATTGCGGAGACTGGCGTGGTTATGGAGGCTTCCGTTTTCTGTCTTCAAACATAAATGGCCTTGTCATGGGTTTTAGATAAAGTGCGATTTACGCTGAATTATGTTCTTTTATTGATAATCTTGTTGTTTTTTGTGAAATGGGCATTATATTTAAAGCTCTTGATAAGTTTTATGTTTTTACACGATGCGGGGTGGAGCAGAGGTAGCTCGTCAGGCTCATAACCTGAAGGCCGTAGGTTCGATTCCTGCCCCCGCTACCATTACAATTTCAGCCCGTCATCCCGACGGGCTTTTTTATTTTATAGGATCAGGATAAATGTATTGGTGTTATGTAATCTACAGTACAACCAGGCGGCAATACTATATTGGCGTCACTGATGATGTTACGCGCAGAGTGCAAAACCATAATTGCGGGATCTCAAAAAGGGTGATAATTCAATGATGCCAGAACATAATTTGCCGCGCGGAAATCCGCCGGATAGAATCGCGGTCAGGGTCAAGGAAAAAGGCGCTAAAGCTTTGCGTCAGGGACACCCGTGGCTGTTTGAAGATTCGATTGAAAAAATTTCCCGCGACGGCAAGCCGGGCGATGTCGCGGTCGTTTTCAATCAGGCTAAATCGGTGCTGGGGGCAGGGCTGTATGACCCGTCTTCCCCGGTTCGAGTCAAAGTGCTTTCCTTCGGCGCATCAAAAATTCCGGTCGGACGGGAGCTTTTCCGCAAGCTTTGCCTTGAGGCCAAACAGTTGAGAGACGGGAAAATTTCTTCCGATACCAATGCGTGGCGGCTGCTCAACGGCGAGTCGGACGCGTTTCCGGGAATGGTTGCCGATAAATATGCGGATGCGCTGGCGCTGAAGGTCTACACTCCGGCATTCATTCCGTGGCTGGGCGATATTGCAGACTCGCTTTTTGAGCTTTATCCTGAACTGCGGCGGCTTGCAATACGTTTTTCGCGCGAGGTTCAGCGCATGTCTGACGATGTCCGGTTCGGACTGCTTGACGGAACTCTTTTTACGGACGGTACTGCCGCCTGGGACGGTTCTGTGCAGTTTCTTGAAAACGGAATAATTTTTGAAGCCGACGTGAAATCCGGGCAGAAAACCGGCTTTTTTCTTGATCAGCGCGATAATCGCGCCGCAGTCGGAGAATTGTCGAAAGGCGCCGGAAAAGTCCTTAATCTGTTTTCATATTCCGGCGGTTTTTCGCTCTATGCCGCGCGGTCAGGGGCGGCGGAGGTCTGCAGCGTTGACTTCAGCAAACACGCGATAGCGGCAGCCTGCCGCAACTTTGCATTGAACGCCCATGACCGCAATATCGCTTCATGCCGGCACGTCGGAATCACCGGGGACGCTTTTGCGGTCATGGATGAGCTTGAAAAAGAGAAAAAACTTTTTGATATAGTCGTGGTGGACCCGCCTTCATTTGCCAAGTCGGCGGCGGAGAAAGACACGGCAATAAAGTCTTACGCCAGACTGGCGCGTTCGGCGGTGAAACTTATCCGGAAAAACGGGATTCTGGTTTTTGCGTCATGTTCAAGCAGAATCTGCGCCGATGAACTCTTTGAAGCGGTTCACCAGACTGCGGCGTCTGCCGGCAGGCCGTTGGATGAGTTCAACCGGACAAGTCATGCGGTCGATCATCCCGCCAAATTCAAGGAATCGAGTTACCTGAAATGCCTCTACGCCAGAGTCTGATTTTTCATTTCTTTATCCTGTTGGCATGCCGTTTTAACGGCAGACCGACAGCGTCTTGAAATGCGGCAGATAGTCCTTGTTTGCCTTGAACATTTCGTTAACCATATTGCGGATTTCCTCCAGTGAGAGGACTGCCGAAGTCAGCGGGTCAAACAGGATCGCGTGATAAATCATTCTGGCGTCGCCCTTGAGCGCGCCCTCGACCGCGAGTTCCTCACAGCGGGCGCTGATATTGTTCAGAACGGCCAACTGCGCCGGAAGTTCGCCAACGCTGATCGCGTCGAGCCCGCGTTTAGACGCGATTACCGGAACTTCCACGCAACATCCAGACGGCAGATTGCTGATAAGGTTTTTGTTGCGGACATTGCCGTTGAACTCGAACATCTTATTGTCGCCGAAGACGGCGTTGAAAATGGAAGCGGCGTATTCATGTCCGCGTTTCAGATAATCTTTCGCCAGGGGCTTTTTCAATTCCGCTTCAACATCTTTCTTCCAGTTGTTTTCTCTGTTGAGATATTCGTTAAGGATATACGCATAATGTCCGGGGTTCCAGTTGGTGCCGTCAGTGCAATATTTTTCAATCAGGTCAGCGCGTTTACGGAACCAGGCATTGTACTCGGAGTTATGTCCGCTGGACTCGGTTACATAATAGTCCAGAGCCAGATACATCTCGTTGCGCACAAGTTCGGCGTTATATATTTCAGGCTTTTTCAATATTGCTTTGCGAATAAGCGGATAAGCATCTTTTCCATTCCATTTATAATCCAAATAGAATGCCTGGTGATTGATTCCAGCGCAAAGATATGTTATCTCCCCCATCGGCGCGCCGATCCATTTGGCAAGCATTTCAGCAGTTCCCTGTACCGAGTGGCAAAGGCCGGTGATGTTCAATTCGGGAAATTCGCTCTTCATCCCGCGGCAAAGCATTGCCATCGGGTTGGTGTAATTGAGCACAATTGCGTTCGGGCAATGCTTGCGGATATCTTTGCAGACATCCAGCATGACCGGAAGCGTGCGCAGCGTCCTGAATATGCCAGAAGGGCCGCGCGTGTCGCCGACGTTGATGTCAACGTTGTATTTCTTGGGAATCTCAATGTCGGTGCGGAAAACCTGCGGACCGCCCTGAAGAATGGTGATAAGAACGCCGTCCGCGCCCTTCAGCGCAATTGCCCGGTCAGTTGTGGCGATGACTTTCGCGGGATACTTTCCAGCCGCAATGATTTTCTCGACGGCCTTTTTACTGAACGCGAGTCTTTCCTGGTCAATATCCATCAGCGCAATGGTGGCGTCTTTGAATGTTTCGAAAGTCAAAATGTCCCGCACCAGGCCTCTGGTGAATCCCAGGCTGCCGGCGCCGATAAATGCGATTTTTTTGCTCATTTTAAATTCTCCGTTAATCGTTGCTTAATTCCGTGACGGTCTTGGTGACTATCACTTTTATTTTATAAACTTTTTCTTTAACTGCCTTCCGTATCTTTACAGCTCCTCTGGCGGGGTTAAAAATAATTTTTTGACGAACATTGATTTTTTATGGCGCCTGATAACCGGTTTCTCCGCCCATTGACTTCCATTTGCGATACACCAGCCATGCCGTGACGGCGCCGGCCAGATAGAACGGCACCGGCCACAAAAACACATAGCGGTAATCTTTTATATAATCGAAGAAAATGCCGCACAGCGGGCCGATCATCGCGGCTATGATGGAAGATGTCATTGCGCTGGCTGAACCGAACTGTCCGTAACGGTCTCGCGGATAAAGATCAATCAGCCATTTGCACATGGCCAGTCCCACCAGGCATAGCGGCACATTGCTTAAAATGTTCCACAGCAATAGCGACCAGTAATCGTGAATGAGGCAAAAACTGATCATTTTCAACCCTGCGGCGCCAAACAAACCGGCGATTATTGACTTATGACTGCCCCAGCGGTCAATCAGAATACCCAGCGGATAAATGATAAGCACATTGCAGAATCCAGAGTAGGCGCTCATTTTGCCGATCTGGTCCAGCGTCAAACCCAGTTGGTCCCGGCTGAAAAAAATGCCGAACACATTAGCGGCGCCGCCCCAGCCGAAGAATCCGTAAGCCGCAAAAATCAGCCAATATATCCGGTGTCCAAAACACTCGACGGCGTAATTGCGAATGCCGTTCCACCAATGATCGCGCTTTTCTTTTCTATCCGGCGGCGGATATTCCCCTTCTTTCACCATAAGACACATCAGCGTGATAAAGAACCCGTAAAACAACGCCATGCCGATAAAAATTTCATGCATGTGGGTTTGGGCCATGCCGAAAATAAAATAGTTGAACACCAGTCCGGCCAGGGTGCCGAACACGCGAAACAGCCCGTAAAAACGGCCGATGAACGCTTCCGGCACTACGTCCGCAATCAAATAATAGTAGACCGAGGAGATGAACATATTGAAAAGCTGAAATGTTGCAACCAGCACTGCGGATATCAGCACTAACGAGGTCACCGGACTGTACTTAAGCAGCTCCGCAAACCATCCGCATCCGCCCAGCGTCCGAGATATTTCCGGCGCGAACGGAATCAGCGTCAGCAAGGCCACGACAAACGGCGTGGTCACCAGAATAAACGGGCGGCGGCGGCCCCAGCGACTTCGGAAACGGTCGGATTTGTAACTGATGATGGGGTTGGCGACGGCGTTGACCATCATGAAAATGGTGGATATGATAAACCCGATGGCCTGATTGCTCGCGCCGTTGTCCCGCAGCATCATCGGCAGCAGCGCCGGCATCACGGCTTCCATCAAGGTGTAAACAAAGTCACCCCAAAGCAGCCAGGCAAACAGCGTCACCAGCCCGGCAGGCGAATAAATCAGCGTCCCGACGCGAAAACGGGATTCATCGTGAATGTTCATATTGTTCCGTCAGTCAGTTAAATTGAAATCGCTTGTTTTTACGTCTGATAATATCTTTAGGAGTTGTAAATAAATAAGTGGTATTTTTATACTGAGGGTATCGGAGAGAAATTTTGGGGTTGCCGGAGAGGAGCAAAGCCGTAGCTTTGTAACGAACCGGCAAAGCCAAAAGTACCACCGAGAACCAGTAGAAAGTACCAGTTATTTTTGAACGACTCCTTAGTTACAATTTCATTCTCTCATTAATTAATTAATTAATTAAGCTGGGGCTCTTCAAGTGTTGATAAGACATTGCCGATAAGCCAAGAGTTCCCTTGGGCCAATCAGCTATTGGAAGACGTTTTTCCTCAAGCTCTGGAATTATATCTATCTTTTTTTGAAGAAATTCACTCAGCCGTTCCCCGGTGGTATCGAGTCGCGCTATCAACCCTCCATAACGGACATCCAGAACTTCCCACCCCTGCGGTTTGTAAAGCTGATGCCATAGTTTGCGGTGTGTTTTGCGCAGGAGTTCCAGTTTCCGGATGGTTTTGGGAATGGTTTTATCATGAATTAACTGTAAGGCGGGAATATCCTTGCGCTGGTACGCTTTTAAGATATTCACACCCAGCTCCGCCTTATGCTCCAGGACTTCTGACAGGTGAAGCGGCATTTTCAAAAACTCTGCATCAGGCAGCGCACATATTTGCTTTGACAGTTTTTCATAATGGCCCGCCAAGGCCATATCTTTGATCTGCTCGTCAAATAGGCCCAGCAACGGATCCTGCCACAACAAATATTTGCCGGGGTTGGCGGCAACCCAATTACGGCTCGCCATATCGCTGATTCCCTCCATGGAAGGCGTAATGGGAAACCCATTCCGGCGGTAATAAGATCGCATTGATTCCACGGTCGGCAAATCGTCGAGACCGGTAGGCAGCGTCCAATTACACAGAGCGGTACCGGTAGTTCCTTTAAACTGGCGTGACAGTTGTATTTCGCTTACTTGATCTGCGTACCCATGTTCCGCAAAATGCTGCAGACCGGGCAACATCGAACGTATATCCGACTCGTTTCCATCATCGCACCAAGCCGTGGTGAAAGCCTCTTGAACGCCACTCTCCTTGCAGGCCAGCATGCCCGCCTCGTTGTCAACCTGCGCCTTGTTGAAATTCGCCCAAAAAGCTTGCCATGTCCACACGCCTGAAGCGAAAACCGGTTCATGTCCGAGGGCGCGGTGACGACCAATCCAATCCAGATAAAACTCCTTCTCCGCATGGTAATAATCCCAGTAAACAAGCTGCACTGATTTGGGAATTTCACCGGCAACATGTTGTGGAATCTCTGATTCCTTGTCGTAATAACCGCCACTTTTCGAACTCAAGCGAAAGAACATATCGCTCCAAATCATAGGATGCAACCCAAGCTGGTCGGTGATATTGACTACTTTTTTCAAGTGTTCATTTATAATATCAAAACGCTGGCGGAACCCGTTTAACTGCAGGTATCGCCCAAGTCCAAGATTATGCGTTTCATCCATCCCGATATGAATCCGCTTTGAGCGATAGGGTGCGCTGGCGGCCCGCAGCATTTCCTCTAGCAAAAGATAGGTTTTCGGTGAACCGGCCAGCAGGATATCGCTGGTATCTCTGACCTCGGCAAACACCGGCCAGCGGAGCATTTGGGCCAAGTGCCCCAATGCCTGCACACAGGGAATCATCTCAATACCCAGTTTGTCCGCATAGTCGTCCAATTCACGCAGTTCAGCCTGCGTGTAACGTCCGCGCAGATAACCGAAATAAGGTTGCGAGCTCACTTCGTAAGTATCCTCCGTGTACAACATGGCAGTATTCATACCCATCAAAGCCATACGCCGCAGAATATATTTTACCGTATTCACGGTCGGAACCGCATTGCGCGAGGCGTCAAGCATCAACCCCAGAGTTTTGAACCGTGAGCGTTCTTCGTGGCAATGCGGAACTTGACCTTCAAAGGTAAACCCGCGCAAAGCAGCAAGGGCACGCAAAACCTGCGGAACAGTCTGCCCGGATATTTCAACGAGTCCGCCCTGGGATTTAAGAGTGGGGCCGTTGCCGCCTATTTGAAATCGCACATTGACCTGTGTAATTTCGGTTGTTGCCCGAACCGGGAAATCCTCTCCTATGATAGTCAATGCCGCAGCAAGCGGCGCTGAAACTTCCTGCCCAAGATAGTAAAATTCGTGTGAATCACTTTCGAATTTAACACTTTTCTTTATAGTCCTTTTTGAATTCATATTGCCTTTTTGGGTTATTTCTGAATTCCATGAATCAATGGCAAAACTTTAATTTTTCAGAGTTACGAAGGATGATTTTAGATCAACGGAAAATCAATTTGCCGAACCGTTCCGGTTTGCCGAAGCCGCCGAACGTCGGATTCCAGCAGGAATATTCGGACGGCTTTACCGTATTGCGCACCCGGCAGATGTTGAATCCCCATATCGCGCCCGGATGAGGAATCGCGCCGCCAAGCGTGCTGAACGGGACGCGCATTTCCAGGGTCCAGGCATTGGCCTCTTTGGCGACCGTTACTTGCGCGCCGGACTCCCATTTCATGTCGTTCTTGCCGTTAAGCGATTCCACGTCGGCAACCGTGCCGAGGGAATTGACCAGGATTTGCTTGAAATCTTTCTGCGCATTCTTGACGTCAAAGAAAAATTCCAGCTCATTTTCATTCCATACCGGACCATCGTGAATGCGGCAGGTATCCTTGATTTCAGCCATCAGCGGTTCCTCGCAACGGACTCCGAGATAGAGATAATCCTTGTCATAGCAGACTTTTGCCGTTGCCGGGACACTGCAAGGTTCGCCGTCATCTTTGTTCAGGTTGACTTTCAATGCCGGGATGTTGGCCCAGAACGGTTCGTCCAGTTTCCCGTCAATGGTGACCGCCGGGTTGTTTTTCAGGTAAACCGCGCCCGCCGTTTTGCCGCCGCCGTCCATTTCACTTAAAATCGCCAGGTATACTTTCGGAGAAAACGGCAGATAAGAATCCTTTTCAACCCTTGTTGTCCAGTTAAGATTAATCTGACCCTGTTTATCCTTCTCTTCCAGATAAGCCAGCCGTTTATTGGCCAGCTCAACCGCTTTGAGCACGTCCTGTTTATTTTTGGCAGACGACTTGATGATTTTCTGGGAAAGTTTATACAGTTCGACGGTGTCACGGCAGTATTCAAGATTTTCAATCAGCATCCGCAAACGGTATTTCTGGTTTTTATCCGTCTGCATTTCCATTGCTTTTTTCAGAACCGGCATGCCTTTTTCGTACAGTCCGTCATAGACTACGTCAAGGAGTCCGGGAAAACGGCGGCCCGAGCCGAGAGCGAGATCCACGTTGATGGTATCGGCGTATTTGGCCATCGCGTTTTCCACCATGTCAAAATACTCTTTGACACAGGCCGCCGCTTCCTTGCCGTAACATTTTTCTATCGCATCCGCGTAAACTGCGTCAATATCCGTTTTGGGGTCCCACGCCATCTTCAGGTAAAGATAATTATTCAGCGCGGAGGCGTTGAACGACGTGGTGTTATTCATGGAAATTCCGGTTATTCCGGCCTTGTCCAGGTCGGCGTAAATCTTTTTGATCACGCGTTTGTGCATGCACGGCAACTCCATATTGCCCATGCCTTCAGGGGTGGAATAATAATAAAGCGTACCGGTCATTTTTTTCCATGGAATCAGCATCGTGTTAAGATAACTTTCCGACATCTTGTCCGAGTAATAAAGCACGCCGATATCGTTCAATACATGCATTACCTTGACATGCGGGTCCAGCGTGGTTTTGCGCGGCGGCAGCGAATAGTAGGAATAAGCATAAACGCCGAAAGTCTGATCCGGCAGGACTTTGTTGACCCGTTTCGCGACTTCGTTGCAGTAAGTTATTATGCGGTCGGTCATTACGGGTTTGCCGTCCGGCAGTTTTTCCACATCCAGCGCCCGGCAGTTCTTGCATTCGCAGAAATTGCCGGAGTCATTCGGGGAAATCGAAAACATGCTGCCTTTATAACCTGGACTTTGAGCAGTTTTAATAATTGTTTCCGCAAACTTATCCAGCGCTTGCGGATTGGTGGTGCACATCTGGAGGCCGTATTCGCCGTTATAAGCCAGCCGCTGCCCGTTCACCTCGGCAAACCATTCCGGATGTTGCTTGAAGTAGTCTTCGCCTTTAAAAAATCCGCACCAGGTATGAGTACACCACCAGATTACACTCCAGCCGTTCTTGTTGTGGCGTTTCCAGGCGTTTGTCTCCGCGATTCTGGCCGGGCTCATGCCTTCCCACTGTTGATAACCCATCTGGCGGAATTCCATCTTCGGATAGTCGCTGAAATTGATCTCGTCCAGCGTTAAATTTTTCTGTTCCGGAACATATTCGCCGTATTCCCCCGGAAAAAACCAGCGGATATCAAGATATTTTTCCAGGAAAGCGCTGACGCCGTTCCAGGTTCCGGCCTGCGGCGCAGAGCGCCAGTGGGTGGAATTGGCGTCGCCTTTCGTGTCTTTTCCAACAATATACAAGTTATCGTTTGCGGTTTTGATGATGAAGCCTTCCGGCTTCAGTTCCGCAAGGTCGATTCCGGCTTTCCGGGCAGCTTCGCAGTCGCCGACCACGATATTTTTGCCGCCGGTGACAGTCCCGGTCTTTTCAATCGGCAGTGAGGCGCCGGTTGACTTTTTGATGTAGAGCTGCAAATCCTCCGCCGCCCGCAAAGTTACCGGCAGCGGCTTGGGAGCAACGACAATGCGCCAGTCGCTTTTGCCGTCCTTGACAATATCCAGCGCGGAGTACCCGTTTACGGCAAGAAACATCCCCGTCAGAACCATTAACACTCTAAACATTTTATTCACCTTATTTTAAAATTGATTATTTAAGCATTGCGGAAAGCGGCTTATCGGACTTATAGATATACATGATTTCAGCTTCAGTCAATGGCCGGTTGAAGATGGCGAAATCGTCCAGCAGGCCGTTCAGATAACCGCCATTGCAATATCCGACCGTGATTGAAATTGGAACCTTGCAGGGACCGAACGGCTGCTCTTTACTGATTTTCAGCTTGTCGCCGTCCAGATACATGGCAAATTGCATCTTGCCGTTTTTCAATTCCCAGTTGACGACACAGAGGTGCCAGGGGCCGCCGTCCAGCTTCAAATTAGCCAGATTTTCACTGGCGCCGATAATCCGGTTTTCCGCATCCACCGTATATGCGTTCACCGTGCCGGCCAGCTTATCGGACGGTTGTTTGGGAATGCCGCAAACTCCGAAAATCGAAGTAGCGCCCCACCTTTTAATTTTTGTTTCCGCGTTAGTAACCCCGAAGAAGGTGCAGACGGAGTCGCCGGCAATCTCCGGATTCAGCCACGGCACATTGATCCAGCAACTGAACGCGCCTTTTTCCGGTGAAAAATATTTGCCGTTGACCGGGATCTCAATGATGTCGCAACCCCGCCTCTGTCCGGGCGGGGCGTAGCTGTTGAAAAAACCGACGCCTTTGTCCAACTGGGCATCGTCGATCACGACCGCGCCTTTGACGGAAATAACCACGGTTCCGGAATCGGTTTCTGCCGTCAGCGGCAGCATAATCCGTTCGAAATCATTGCCAAGTTTGCGGTCTTGGACTATGGAATTTTGCTTCCCGCCGCTTTCCCAACTGACGGACACGGATGCTTCCGCCGCCGGATCGGCATTTTTCGCGTAAAACGAAAACGCATTGGCGGAGCCCGGCTTCAGGCCGGTCAACGGAGCGGAAACGTCGCCGCCGCTGATTTTCAGGCATGAACTGTTGCCGATGCCGCCGGACGGCTGCCAGACCGCGTTGTCCCGGTACACCCAGGAGTCCGACTCTTTTTGGGCGAAATCGCCGTTTGCCATCGCGTTCAAGGTGCGCCGTTCAATCCGGTACGCCTTGCCGTATTTGCCTTGTGCTTCAATTTTGATCGAGTCCGATATCTTTATCCCCGGATTATCGCTTTTCAACGACTCGCACGGCTCATACAGCAATATATCTTTTTTCTGCAAATTCGCATCGTCTGCCATAACCGTCCCGGCAAGCGCCGCCAACAACATCATACCATATAATCTCATCTTTAATCCTGTTTTTGAACAATTCATAAAACTGATAAAGGCCTTTTATCAACGCAAAGAAGAGATATCAGCGCCAAGCCTCCAGTACACACTGCCTTGGACGGTCAGAGAGCCTGCCAGCGCGCCATAGATGTTTTTGGCGACATGCCCGTCAAAATGAAGCTGGTTCGGATTCCCGTTATGCCATGACGGCAAAATAAAAGGGCCGTCTGACAACCCCCATCCCCCCGTCAGACCATATATTTTGTTGCCGGGCAATAACGCATCGGTGGTGTATATCTCGCCTGAATCATCGGATTCCAGAAAATAAATCAGCATGGAAGGCTTCAGTACCATGCAGTACTTGCGGTCGCCCAGAACGGCCGATACCGTGGATGACGCCATCCCCACTTTTTCCGCTATGTCTTTGATTCTGACCATAAAAAAACCTAAATGTTACAAGTCATATGTACCGATACATATATTATAATGATTTCTGCTATTATTGTCAATAGGTTATCTGAGAAATAGTTGAAAAATCAGTAAAACATTTTTTTTGTGCGGATAAAAAAAGGATGCGGAAAGTATGCCAGTTTCGCCGAAACTGGCAAAAAGGCGGTTTTGGCAAAACCGCCATACTCAACGAAAACATGGGAATGTCTCGCACGGAGACACAAAGGCACGGAGGTAAAACCGGTGAGTGGTGAAAAACAGAAAGATAAAAAGGATTTCCTCTGCGGCTTTGTGGCTTAGTGCGAGAAAAAAGGATGCAGATGGAAAGTTATAAAGTTCTAAAATGCGGAAGTTAAAGAGTTGAACACGGGAAAGTATGCCAGTTTCGCCGAAACAGGCAAGCAAGGCGGTTCTTGCAAAACCGCCATACTCAACGAAAACATGGGAATGTCTCGCACGGAGACACAGAGGCA
>CAIKZE010000324.1 GCA_903831825.1 uncultured Lentisphaeria bacterium
AATATTATAAATATCTATACTTATAATATTTGAAACAAAAAAAACAAGCGCGAAGAATATATTTTTCTTGAAAAAAATCGCATGAGCAGGATTTTCAGGCTGAATCAGTGCGAAGAATTTTCTGATTCTTTGTTGCTGTGTAAAAACAGTGATAATGAATCAGATTAACCTAAAGCGGAAGACGTTTTACCGGAAGCTGTTCCTGATTTACTTTTTGGCGAAAAACCAGACGGAGGTGTTGCCTCTTTTATAAGATGAATCCAGCCGTTTTCTGATGTCTTCGCGCGTCTCGGTTTTGCCGGATAGAACGTTCAGAAAAATAGTTTTTTCGGGGAGTTCTTTCAGGACGGTCTCCGGCGCGAGAACGATGTCTTCGCAGACAAACGAAGTATTGACCAGGCACACCAGTTTGCCGCGGCTGTTTTCAGCGGTCAGCAGATAGAAATCCTCCGAGAGACCGGCTTTTTTCCGGTTGAGCGTACCCTGCCGCAAAATGTCTCCGTATTCCGCGCCGATGCGGGTTCCGGTTTCGAATGCCTTCATGCAGCGGCCGTCAAAGGTACCCCACCACCAGACCAGGATGCCGCCGGCGCCGCACATAATGTCATGGACGATTCTGGCCTCCAGCCCGGCTTGATTGCGGGCGTCAATTTCTTCCGGATTGTCGGGCAGGCTCAATGTGCCTTTGGCCATGGTGGCAAAAGTTTTCTGATTGGATTTGGTCCACTCCGCCATCTGTACGATTTTGGCCGCGGAGCCGGAAAGTTCGTCAGCCACATACACGCCGTTGATGTTTTTCAGTTTGACCAGTTGTTCCCAGTCAATGCCGGAGCGCTGTTTGCTGCTGCTGGCGGACGGATAGCCGGAAGAAAGGTTGAAATTGATTTCCGGATAAATCTGGCGGGCCATCGTGGTGATCCGGTCCAGCAGTTCAGTGTTCTGCGCGCAGCGGAAGTCTATCCAGCGGTTTTTATAAGTGGAAACCAGCGTGTCGCCGTCCATGTCCTTGACTGTGGCGTAGGGAATGCCGCTGTGGTTGGCAAACGCCTGCTTGCAGCGGTTGCAGAAGCAGAAGGAAAGCGGGCTGGAATATTCGGCGTCTTCCAGATATTCTTTAATGCCGTGGTCGCGCAGCAGCGGGATAAGTTTTTCAATATGGTTCCGGATATAGGTTTCGCTTTGTCCGCGAATGAGATATTCCGGGCAGATCAGCTTGTTTGTCAGTGATTTTCCGAGAGGGTCATTCCGCCATATTCCGGCGGAGTCCGGGTGATTCTGGATGTATTCACGGCTTTCGTCAGTGTACGGATTGCCCGGCCACCACCATTCGCCCCAGCCCACGAGCCGGAGATGTTTGCGGGCGCTGAGCAGTTTCCAGTGTTCCTGGTTGCGCGCCGCCAGGTCAGGCACCGCTTCGCCGGGCCGGGCCGCCCAGATGGTCATGCCGGCTTTCTCAAAAGTGTCGAGAATCTTTTTCTGCTGTTCCGGATTGAGCAATGAAGAATAAATGGTATCCACGCCCCAGTCATACTCTTTGGAATAAGCGGACTTCAATTCCGGAAGCACTTCCAGTTGCTGGATGATGCCCGCTATCTGCTTGTGTTCATCCGGCGTTGCGCAGCGTATTTTGATATTGTAACTGCCGGGCGCAATCTTGCTGTCGGCGTTGAGGACGAGGAACGTCAGGCTGGCAGTCTTGTGGTTCAGGTCGAATGGCGCGATTTCCTTGTCATAGGTCAGGCTGTACTGATTCAATGTTTTGCCGAATTCGGTGATTACTTTATGCTCAAAATTTGCCGGCGGCGGAATTTCCAGCGGATGGTTCTTTAATGGTTTGCTGTCTTGCGGGGGAACCGGGCTGTCCAGGGTGACGCCTTCCGGCAGGGTGATGGTGATGCAGAGATTTTTCTGCGGTTTGCCGGAAAGGTTCCTGATTTGCATCAGAAACTGCTGGGCGGAATCTTTGCAGATATAGACTGGCGTTTCCAGCCTTGCCGCACTCCAGATGTCCGCTTCCACCAGGGGGCCGTCATAGGGAAAAACCGTATAATAACGTTGGCATGGAATCTGTTTGGCCGGAACATATTGCAAATCCTCGGTCAATAGAAAACAGTCAACGAATGCCGGGTTCTGCGGCTCCGTGTCATTCCTGATTTTCAGCGTAACCGGCCTGGTCCGCCTGAGTTTCAACGGTTCCGGATTGAGTTTTACCCAGGTGAAGGCGTCGTTGAGCAACTGGTCTTCCGGCGGCGGTTCGGCCTTGAATTTCTGGCCGTTCACTTCCACGGCAATGCGTTGCGGTCCCCATTGGGAGAGGGACCCCATTCTCACCCACAGGTTATAGCGGCCGCTGCGGGAAATCTTGATGAATGCTGCTGCTTCGGCCTCATTGCCGGCTTGCGGACGGACCAGCGAATGCATACTCGACTCGTTGGGGATGCCGACCTTGACTCTGGTCCAGGCGTTGCGGTATTTCAAACTGCCGTAAACGGCGTCATCGGGGGCAAAACTTTCAGCCTCGAACCAATAGTAATCTTTGTCCGCGGGGTCTTCGAATCTGGCCGGAATCAAACCGGCGTCAGTCGCTTTAATTTCCGGCGGGACGGGCGTTGACGGCATCACCTTGGAAATCCCGATGTTGTCAATCATGACTTTGCCGGAACTTTTGCCGGATTCTTCACGAAACGCGAGGCTGATTATTACGGATGCCGTACCGTCAGGGAAGGGGTATTCTGAATTTGCCCCGAATTTGAAAGTATATTTATCCCAGCCTTCCGTTTTCTGTCCGACCGTAAATGCTGATGTCAGATACAACTTCAACGGTTTGTCTTTGGCGTCGTTAAAAACCAGTGAAACCGTGAAATTGCCGGCGCTGACTGCCGTAACATTCATTTCATAGCTTATCTTATAAGTTCCGGCGGCGTTCAGGTCTTTGTCGATTTTCAGGGCGCAACTGTTCAATTCCAGATTGGCGTCTTTCGGCGCAATTTCCAGCAGGTTCCTGCCGTCTGCCGATTTTTCAATTTTGACTGAACCCGCATTGGCGGGAATAACCCGCCAGTATTTCAGCCCCTGTTCGAAATTGCCGGTGAACACATTCTGCCCGTGCATCTGAGACAATATCGACAGGATGCAGCAAATTATAAAAAATTTCCTCATCCGGGAATCTCCGTAGTAAACAAAATTTTTTGTAATATAGCCTTAAATCCGCAAAAGAGAAGCGCGCGGATGCATAACATTTTATCATTTATGCAGTTTTATGGCTTATAATATTGATTTTTATGGAGAATGGAATTATAATATGCTTTATGACTTATAGTCAATATATGACTTATGGTCATATAAAGGAGAAGGACATGGGAACAACTGAACGCAGGAACAGGGAAAGAAAGCAGCGCGAAGAGCAGATTGTAAATGCTGCTGAAAAAGTTTTTTTTGAACGCGGCTTTGACAATTCGACCATGGATGATGTGGCCGGGGCCGCCGAACTCAGCAAAGGCGCGCTTTATACCTATTTTAAAACTAAAAATGAATTATGCATCTGCATTGTCAGCAGAGCGCTGGCGCTGGTGCTGGCCGGATTCGAGAAAGTCTCCGCGGATAAAAAGTTGAACGGGCTCAAAATGATTGGAGAAGCGGGGAGGGCATTTCAGCATTTTTACCGCACAAATCCCAAGTATTACTGCGCGCTGCTGAGTTACCGCCACCATCGCGGCGGATGCGGCGCGGAAAGCAGATTTCTGCAACATACCCTGAAAGAGAACGACCGGATCAACGAGTTGCTGGCTTCGATGTTGCGGAAGGGGATGGCGGATGGTTCGATCCGCGGCAATATTGACGCCGGAAAAATGGCGCTGACGCTTTGGGGGGAACTTGGCGGATTGATTCCGGGGTTTATTCTGAACGGCGAAGACCCGGACAGCCGGGATTTATTTGAACATGCGCTTGAATTAATCTGTTGCGGGTTGAGCAACAAAAAATAAATTCAGGGCCTTCACTAGAATTTATGGGTGAAAAAACGAATATCCAATATCCAACAAGGAATATCCAACTGATGAATGAAAAGCAAAATACAAAAGCAGTATCTTTTTCCTTGAATATTGGATATTCCGTGTTGGATATTGGATATCCAAATTATTGGGGCGTTAAATAATGAATACGGATAATTCATTCAGGAAACAACCCGCGAATTCAGAAGAATAAAATAAATTTATACAACAACAGGAGATATTGCCATGAAAATCATTATTATCGGCGGAGTTGCCGGAGGCGCCAGCGCGGCGGCCAGAGCGGCCAGACTGGACAGCAAAGCTGAAATCATCCTCTTTGAACGCGGACAGTACATTTCTTTCGCTAACTGCGGGCTGCCGTATCATGTGGGGAATGTAATCCAACAGCGGGACAGTCTGCTGGTCATGACCCCGGAGGCATTGAAAGCCCGCAGCGGCATTGACGCCCGCATCCGGCAGGAAGTTATTGCGCTGGATCCGGCGGCGAAAAGCGTCAGGGTCAGAAGAGTTGACGATGGCACGGAGTATATCGAAACTTACGACAAATTGATTCTTGCCACCGGTTCCCGTCCGGCGGTGCCGCCGGTGCCGGGCGCGGACGACCCGGACGTGCTGCCCCTCTGGACGATTCCCGATATGGATAAAGTAAAAAGCCGGGTTGACAAAGGCATCAAACACGCAGTAGTCGCTGGCGGCGGATTCATCGGCCTGGAAGTCGCTGAAAATCTGATTGAACGCGGCGTTGAAACGGTGATGGTTCAGCGCCCGCCGCAGGTGATGCCGACGCTCGACCCGGAAATGGCTTCAATGCTGACCGAAACACTGGAGCAACATGGCGTAAAGGTCTATTTGAACAACGCCTTAACCGCGATTCGCCGCACTGCCGACGGCTTGACCGTGACGCTCAAAGACGGTTCCGAAATCCGGACGCAAATGGTGATCATGGGGCTGGGGGTGCATCCGAACAGCGAACTGGCGCGCGACGCCGGACTGGAGCTGAATGAACGCGGCGGCATTAAAGTCAATCCTTCGCTGCAAACCTCGAACCCGGATATTTACGCGGTCGGCGACGTGATTGAAGTAAATGACCCGGTGCTGAACAAACCGGTGATGATTCCGCTGGCCGGCCCGGCCAACCGTCAGGGACGGATCGCCGCGAATAATATTTTCGGAGCAACCGAAACCTATAAGGGCAGCTTCGGCACCAATATCTGCAAAGTATTTGAACTTACCGCCGCCTCGGTCGGGGTCAATGAAAAGCGGCTGATAAAAGAAAATATCCCGTTTCTGAAAACCTACATCATCCCCAGTTCCCACGCTTCCTATTATCCCGGCGCGTCGCCGATATTTATCAAACTGCTGTTCGAGCAGTCCGGCAGGATTCTCGGCGCACAGGCGGTCGGCACTGAGGGCGTTGACAAGCGGATTGATGTGCTGGCGACTGCAATGCGCGGCAACCTGAAAGTGCAGGATCTGGAAGAGTTGGAACTGGCCTATGCGCCGCCGTACAGTTCCGCCAAGGACCCGGTCAATTTCGCCGGTTTCGTCGCGAACAATATTATCAAAGGCGACAGCCGCGTGGTTGCGCCGGACGCGATTCCGCGGGAGGCGTTTATCCTGGATGTGCGCGAAAATGATGAGTTTATCGTCGGTGCGATTCCGGGTTCGGTGAATATTCCGCTGGGCGAACTTCGCAATAATTTCGACAAACTGCCGCAAAACCGGGAGATCGTGATCCTGTGCAAGGTCGGACTTCGCGGATATCTTGCCGAACGGCTGCTGCGGGACAACGGTTTTGACGTGAAGAACCTCAGCGGCGGTTATCTGGGCTGGAAACTGTTTCAAAAAAATGAAAAGCCGCAGTCCTGCGCGACTCCGGCAAATAATAAGGGAGCTGGAAAAATTATGGAACCGGTAAAAGATACGATAGTTGAAGAATTGAACGTCTGCGGGCTGCAATGCCCCGGACCGATTGTTCAGGTTAAAAAATATCTGGAAAAAGCGGCGGACGGCAAAATGTTGAAAGTCGTTGCCAGCGACGCCGGATTTTACAACGACCTCCCGGCGTGGTGCCAGGCCACCGGCAACACCCTGGTCTCAGTCGAAAAGAAAGACGGCAAGGTTGAAGCCGTAATCGTCAAAGGGCAGGGGAGCGGCAGCCGGACAATCCCGGCGGTTTCAACCGGACCGGCTGCTGAAAAACGCGCGACTATCGTGCTGTTCAGCAACGATCTGGACAAAGCGATGGCGGCATTTATCATTGCCACCGGTTTTGCCGCGCTCGGCCAGCCGGTTTCCATCTTCTTTACGTTCTGGGGCCTGAATGTCCTGCGCAAAGAGCATCCGCCGGCGGTCAAAAAAGACATCCTCAGCCGGATGTTCGGTTTCATGATGCCGCGCGGCCCGAAAAAACTGGCATTGTCGAAAATGCACATGCTGGGCGCGGGAACCGCCATGATGAAATATGTCATGGCCTCCAAAAACGTGGACAGTCTTCCCGAATTGATCGCTCAGGCCAGAACGATGGGCATTGAATTCCTGGCCTGTGAAATGGCGATGAACGTCATGGGCATCAAGCAGGAGGAATTGCTGGACGGCGTGCAAACCGCCGGCGTGGCAAGCTTCGCCGCCCTGTCCGCCCGCAGCACCACCACCCTTTTCATCTGACCCTTCACTTTCTTTATTAATAGAACGAAAAATAAAATAGCGTTTATTAATGAAACTCTATGTACTGTTTTGCTATTTTTTCAAGTTTCTTAATCTCCACGTTTTGGTCTAGATGATACTCGTTTAAAAGAGTAAAATAATTTTTCAAATAGGGTGAAATTTTCGGTTTTGTAATAACCTCTTCTAATTTCGTTTCATTTGTTTGTTGGAAGTCGTATCCATAATTATTTAAGAATACGATAATTGTCAAGTGGAGAAGATGAAGTCTGGTCCAGCGGTTCCTGTTTTCAGTAGGTGAAATACCATCAATATATTTAAAAAGCTCTGTTAATTCTACTTGGGTATTAGTCAAATTTTTTATGAATTCGGAATATGATTTAACTCCATCATCTTTGATTATGCAGTCGGGTAATAGTTCAAATTTGTTTTTAAAGAAATGGTCAACTGAATAATTTCCATCTGCCTCTTTTCCTTCTATAAAAGTCAGGTCGCAAAATATTTTAGGGAATATTCTTAGAAACTTAATAAACTCCAAATCTTCTTTTGATGCAATTGTTGTATCAAGGTAAATCATTTCCTTTTGAATTTTCTTTATCCAAGCAAATACTACTAAAATTCGGTAGATAAAAGAGTGAAAATAATATGCTTCCTTGCCATAAGTACCTTTTATGACAAGCCAATCGTTGTTATATGTGTTTGCAAAATTCCAGCAGCGATGATTAAGGTCTTCGCAAGCTGTCAAAAGATGGACTTTGTATTTAGCTAAAACTTCTTTAATTTTTTTCCTTTGGGTAAATGTGTGCTCCGTTTCTAAATTTCTTTGAAGGAGTTTGTTTGCAAAGTAGTTTTTTAACCAGTTGGTTATAAAAAAAGTTGCAACGGAAACAACAACGGAAACAACGACACTAATCCAAGCAACTTGAAAAGAGCTTATTGTATAATGTTCAATAACTGTTTTTATTTGCTCGTTCATTGTTTTACCTTTATATCAGTGCAAACTTTAAAAAGAATATAATAAGAAATTCCATGAGAAACAAATTAAAGATTGCGATTTCCATTATTTTCTTTGTTCCCATTACTATGAAATATTGGGCAGATTTGTTTGTCGGAGGAAAAAGCTTTAGTTTTTTTCTGCATAATACTTTTAGCATTTTCTCAATATCTCTATATGTTTGGGCCGTTCTGGCTACCAGGCTTCCGCTAATTTTTCTGGTATTTTATTGCGGGAACTGCTTTTGATGCTTGATTTCTTTTTAAAGTCCGACTATTTTAATTTGTAAAATGAAATTAGTCGGGAATGATTATGTATATTAAGAGAACATTGGAAGCGGTTTTTCAGCATGAGAGCGGCATTTTCCCAGTTATGCTGGTGACCGGGCCGCGCCAGGTCGGGAAAACGACTTTTCTCAAGCATATCTGCAAGGATAACCGTACTTATGTCTCGCTGGATGATCCGGCGGTGTTGCTGCTGGCCCAAACCGATCCCAAGGCTTTTCTTGATCGTTTTCCGCCTCCCGTCCTGATTGACGAAATTCAATACGCGCCGGAGCTGCTTCCTTTTATCAAGATGATTGTTGACAAGGCACAACAGGGCGGCATGTTCTGGCTGACCGGCTCCCAGCAGTTCCAGATGATGAAAGGCGTCACCGAATCATTGGCCGGTCGCGTGGGCATTGTGAATCTGCTCGGGTTTTCGAATGCTGAACTGAAAAAGCGCAAATCAGAGCCATTTTTGCCGACGCTTGAATTTTCCGCGGATGAACTCAACGTCAACGTGGTTGATTTTTATCATGACATCTGGAAAGGATATTTTCCGAAAATCGCGTTGATAGATGATTCGCATTGGGAAACCTATTACGCTTCCTATGTCCAGACTTATCTGGAAAGGGATGTTCGCGCGTTGGCGCATGTTGCCAATCTTCAGCATTTTTATAAATTTCTGCGGGCGGCGGCGGCACGAACCGGTCAGCTCTTAAATTACTCAGATTTGAGCCGGGATGCGGATATCTCCATTACCGCCGCCCAAAACTACCTGAGCATTCTGGAAGCCTCCAGCCTGGTTTATTTACTGGAACCTTATTCCAACAATTTGAACAAGCGCATCACTAAAACGCCCAAGTTGTATTTTCTGGATACCGGTCTTGCTGCTTATCTTACCGGGTGGAGTTCGCATCAGGTTTTGGAATCGGGCGCCATGGCCGGAGCTTTCTTTGAAACATGGTGCATTGCCGAACTGCTCAAGAGTTATTGGCATAACGGCAAGCGGGCGGAGTTTTTCTTCTATCGCGACAAAGATCAGCGGGAAATTGATTTGATTATTGAAAAGGACGGCGTGCTCTATCCGGTGGAGTTCAAGAAATCATCCAATCCGGGGCGGGACTCGATTAAGCACTTCAAGGTGCTGGAGCAGTTCAAGAAACCCGTCGGCCCGGGCGCAGTCATTTCGATGTCGTCCTGGCACATGCCGATTACGGAACAGGCTGTAACGATTCCGGCGGCAATGCTGTAATTCTTTAGCTTTTGTAACGACCGAATAATTTGAATATCCAATATCCAACAAGGAATATCCAATATCCAAGTGAAGAAATACCGCTATCGTTCCTGCTTTTTTCTTGTAATATATGCTCTTGAATAAATATGATTGTATTTTGCCTTTCCTTCATCAGTTGGATATTCTCCCGCTCCAGCGGGATCCCGCG
>CAIKZE010000325.1 GCA_903831825.1 uncultured Lentisphaeria bacterium
AAGAAAAGCAAAGCGATCCAGGCCATCGAATCCGCATTAAGGTAATATTTAGTAACACAAAAATCCGGACGTTACGATACTTGTAGCGGACAAATGGCGTGTCCGGCTGGTCTTTTACCCATGTCCAACCGGACAAAACAGACCCTTGGACGGACTCGATCAGACGGACTTTTAACCTCAAAAGTCCGAGTCCGACTGGATAAAAGTCAAAAATATATAGTGGGGTTCTGCTAGCTGCCCAAGTTACCGCAGCTCCAATGCCTCTCAGATATGACTGCCATCGTATTTCCGATTCCCGATGGAGTCGTTCAATAAGGGTGTTAACATCAATCGGGAACCATATACTCTTCCAGCGACGGCTCTCATTGGCAGAAACGCATCCATACTACAACCAGCCTAACCGACACTTTGCTTGGGAATTTTGTTCATGTCAAAAAAACAAAAGACTGCCCGGAACCATCCATACAGGGACGCCATTTTATCATGGCTTCCAGACCACCTACTGTCGTGACCTTCGCCTTTGGGCGATGCCTGCAAGGACGAGCAATTGCAAAGCCCGGACAGCAATTACGGGTAGACCGTTATGATTGACGTAAACCTATATTTCATCGAAATACCTGGCTCTGCGCCGCCGCTTTTTCTTGGCACAAAGGTCTTTCTTGCGTCCCCTGTACAGCTATCCAGGGGGCAACAAAATAATGCGAAATAAACACAGGACAGCAGGATAGTACAGCCCCGCCTTTTTGCCAAGTCTATAAAGTCAGTCATGCGTTGACACTCATGCCGTTTTGTGTTCTCTATTTCTTAAAATCCACCTCTTTAAAAGCAAAAACATAGTTTCGATTGCCGATTACCAGGCAACCGTCCGGTGTTTTGCGCACTTGACGCCAAGCGACCGTTTTACGGCCATTTAAAATGCTCAAGGCCCGGCCATTCCTCGTGCGCATTCCGCTGCCCGTTGAGTGATTGCATTGTCGTAACTGAACAGACTGGCAAGGCAGGATTTTCTTGAATATCTCCTAACCATCCGGAAACGCAAATTAAGCGTTTCCGGATGGCTTAATAATCATCGAACCGAAGAAATCATCGGTAACAAAACTGACGGCGATTGCTGTTTTTAAGAATAGATAATTATCTGTAAAAGAGCGATGAAAATTATTTATTTTTAAAGATTAAATTGCAATATATCTCAAGATGTGCTAGCTTTAATAATACCTTTTAACTATAATAATATTTAAAATCAATACTTTATCAATTAAATATAAATATTAATTTGTGCTTAAATATTAACAATTTTAAAATTCTATATATGAATAATAGGTTATATAATGGAAGAAAATATAATTGAATCATCTATATATAAAGAGATCGTTGCCTGTAAAGGCGCGTTTGATAATGCAATAGAAGGAACTTCAGATAGAGAGCGACAGCGCGTTAAGCGGGGTAAACTTCTATTGAAATTGCTTTCCACCATCGGCAGCGAGGACTTCCTGCTCTGGCTGAGGACTGCTGACTCGTCCGGGTACTTCTATGATTTCAAAGAATACAAAATCGTTAAAAGAAATACTTTTAAAAAAGAAGTTATAGACCTTAAAGAATTACCAAAGATAATTGAGACTGCCAAACAGTGTTTCGGGAAAGATACCGATGGTAACACAATAGTCTCTTTATTGCAGAAGTATGACCTAAGTTCCAAAGGATATGATATTAAAGATGCCAGGATGCTGATTCCGGCTATTACAGTTCTTTTAGGTAAGATGGCGAATATTATCTACAAGCCCGAATACCAGGTCGGAGAGATTTACTATCACGGTGACATGACTGAAGCGGTGAAAGATGTCAGCCTGATCACCTTATATATGATGCAAAGTCACATTGAAACCGAAAAAGAGGCCATTGATGAACTTTGCGCTCTTGACTGGATAAATATTTCAGAGGACATTTTTCAGGAAGTCAAGTTTGATAAACGCACTCACTGGTCCAACCGTTCCATTACATATGGAGTGGATCAAATCGTCGAAGATCCGGCTTGCGAATATATCCGGTTCCGAGACCGGGAGCAATTGCTCGGCAATGTCTTGATCGACGACAACGGGATTGTTGCACCGCAAACTTTCTGGTCGAAGAACCTTAACTATCCTGGGCGTCCATTGGAAATTCCATTCCCGGGGGAGCAGCCATTATGGAACCTTGATCTTATCAAGGGGTATGGCAGGCAGGTCAAAGTCTTTTTGACCGACTCATTGCTGACGGCTTACCAGGCCTACAAAGAAAAGCAATTAGAAGTCGAGAAGCTGAATCACGAGTTGGAGATTTTAAAGCAGAAAGATTGCGTCAGCTATCATGGAGGGGAAGATGGCGATTTTGAAAATGAGCTGAAAGAGCATGTAATCGCTGAACTCGGCAAAAAATATCCTAACTTTGAAACCGCAACCGCGAATGGCAGTTATGAACAAGAATATTCTAAAACCAGAATGATTTTTCGGCTAAATGGCTATACGTTTAATTTTGCAAGAAGAGGGCCATTGAATGGCGCTGTTGATCCATATGCCGACAATATTGACAAACAGTTATACGTAAAGCTACAGTCCCCGATGTTGCACGAGTCCAACGAATACCTTTTAAACTCGGTAAATCAGAGTACCGCGCCAAATGGCTATGCCCCACCTTGTTTTAATGATTATTACCACGGTGAAAGATTTAAGGTATTCTGTACTGCCTATGAGGTGATTGCTGGCTTTATAGCCCGAAGCCGGAAAGATGATGAGGCGCGTATTAATGAAATCGACCAGCAATTAGCGATTTTGAAAGAAATAGTCTGGAGCAGCTGGTACGGCGGTAAGGAGACAATTGATAAGGTTGATTGGCACGGGCTAAAAAACCGGCATGTGTTTTACATCATCCGGAAGCATGACAAAGTCCATTATGAAACTGCCATCCGTTGCTATTTGGAACTGAAAGACTTTGATTCCATTACGCTAAATTTTGTCGATTATGAAACATTATTGAATAATCCGGAATATGAAGGCATTTCCGCTAAGGAATTCATAGAATCTATCCCGCCGGATTTTAACATTGATATCACTGTTCTGAAAAAAAAGACCGTCTCTCAAAGTGACCCCATGAGTTTTCCAGACACCTATGACCCCGAGAAAGACGATAAAGAGATTATTGAAAACACGTTTCTCCTGAGCCCGTTGATCCTGGACCGCAGTATTACTCTGATGTATTCGGAGCAGGGCAGCGCGAAGACTTGGATCGCGCTGTCTCTAGCCAATGCGATGCTCCACGGCTGTTCTGTATTTGGATCTGGGATGGGGTGGCTGGCGCATTCGCCTAAACGCGTATTGTTCATTGATAGTGAAATGTCGAACAGTAGCTTTAAAAAACGGCTAAGCTTATTAAATCCAATTTATAAAAAAATGGCAGAGCAGAGCGAACATGGGCAGCCGCCGTTTAATCTCGAATATAAACAGGTGGCGCACGAAGACTGGGACTTGACTGATGATGACGGAGAATACCGGGATAAAATCTACAAATGGCTCAAGCTTGACCGCAAGGATCATATTGACTGCCTTATTCTGGATAATCTCTCAACGCTCTCCCGTTTTAATGACAGCGGCAAGTCATGGAGCAATTTATTTGGCTGGCTGAAAAACATTTGTGAAAAAGGGTGTGCCTGCATCGTTCTGCACCATGCCAACAAGACAACCGGCGATCAACGCGGCAGCAGCATCAAATCGGCGACTGTAGATAATATCATTAGAATAAAAAAAGCATTGCCCGGCAGTAATAACAATATCGCGGTTAGTGTTACGATTGAAAAAGCGCGTGATGCTTTCGGCAAAGCCTTGGATCCATTCAACGTTATGCTCAAATTCAATAAAGATGGCGCGTTATGGACTTCCACGATGGCCAACGGGATTAAAACTGTTTCTAATGTGGAACGGAACAAGATGATGTTCGAGGCGTTGGATAGCGGAGCGTTTAGTCAGAAACTTATCGCCGATTACTTTGGAATTGACGTGGTAACGCTTAAAGGTATTGCCGCGAAAGAAAAAGAAAAACAAACTATCAACAATCATAAAAAAGTTGATCAGATATTTGAGCTTATGAAAAGTTCCGGACTGAACTCTGACGATGAAATTAAGCTAAAGAAAAAACTATCTAAAATTGTTATCGCAAAAGAAAATAAAGAAAAGCAGGAAAGCCACAAGGAAGAAGAAGCGGAATAGACTGCCCGTCAAAGTACAATAATACTGCTTATTCCGCTTCAAATTTTGTTGCAATCAATTGTTGGCATGATCAGGCTGGCTGGAATCGTCTGAGGCCAGAATATAACTGATGACATCGGTGTTGCGGTATCTCACGGAAGTGCCGACCATTTTCCGCTTAAAACTAAATGCTCCTTCCCTCTCCAACTTTTTAAAGTTTGAAAGACCAACGCCGAGCATTGAAGCCGCTTCTTCCTGGTCAACCAGTTTGGGTATTATCGCTGGCAAATTTTCGCCGCGCTCGGCAAGGTGCTTTAATTCTGCAATTATGGTATTTGCTTCAGGGACGGTGACGAGATCTTCGTCAGTCATAATTCTTAGAAAACGTGATATTAATTTAACGCTTTGTGGTCTGATATTTGTGTTCATGATAATACACTCCTTTTTATTCGTGTATATCATGGGTAATGTCTGTTTTATTTTACAGAATAATTGTCAGTTAATACTATTATATAGTAGAAATAACTCCGCCAAAACAGATCAGGGTTAAAATTCATCAAAACCCCAAGCAGCACGGTGATTATTGAAGATTTTTTGACAGATATTTATAATCACTTCTATTAGTATATATAGAATATATATTAATACATAATAGAATAAATAAGAATCTATAATAGAGTACATTATAAAATATATATAAGCAAGTATTATAGAATATATAAGAAAGTATATTGAAAGAATATACATAAGAGAATACAATCTAGAATATATAGAGAGAATATAATAGAAATCATTTTGTATTAAGGCGTTACCAATAACGCCGTAAAATATATAAAGCGTTCAAATCTATTTTCTACATATAATGGATAACGACATTACTAACAAAACATAAAATGTTTTAACCCATAGCTCTCCATCATCGCTTCTGCCTTAATCCATGTCCGTGTTTTTATTTAATCAAAAGAACAATGTTTATACTACTAGTAAACAAAATTAACAAAAGGACTTTAAAATGATCAGCTCCCCAATTACTTATCAGGCCAATTATAAAGGTTATCCGTTATATTTCAACTTGGATTCGGACGGTTACTACGTTGATATCCTGGAGCGGAACTTACAACTCCTGCTGTATATGCTGGCCAGACACCCGCAGGTATTATTAGTCCGATTAGACTTCACCTTCCCTGTAGGTATGCTGATACCGGAAGACAACTCTCTTTTCCAGGCCTTTATTGAAAACTATCGCCGATATTTACATCGGCATGGGTTCGATCCGGTCTACTTATGGGCCCGCGAAAGAGCTCAATCAGACCATTTCCACTATCACTGTTTTTTTCTCCTTGATTTTAATGTCCGGAACAAAAGAAAGAGCATCCAAAAAGTGGAAGAGCTTTGGTGCGATACCCTGGGGTTGGTCGGAGATGCCAGAAAAAGATATGTCCGTATCAACAGTCGTATGCTTACCAGTGGCGACAGGAATTGTCTGGATGAAAGCTTCATGTGGCTTGGGTATCTG
>CAIKZE010000326.1 GCA_903831825.1 uncultured Lentisphaeria bacterium
CTATTCGCTTTTCTGGCCTTCAACAGGCGTAACGTTTGAGACATGAACAGAGACTGAACGGTCAACTAATCCGCCATTGGGGTTCAGCTTGGATTTTTTGACGCTCCGCTTGCCGATCAGCTCACGTTTCTGAGGAGAAAGATTGCTGAATTCCAGCACTACTCTGTCTTTCTTGGTCAGAACCGCAATAATTTTGGCCTCTTCGTTTTTCCAGGATCCGGCGTTAACAACAACTTTATCGCCCTTCTTCACATGATACTTTTTCATTATAACACCTCCGGCGCAAGAGAAATGATCTTCATAAAGTTCTTTTCTCTGAGTTCACGGGCTACCGGACCAAAAATACGAGTGCCGATAGGATTGTTGTCTTTGTCAATAAGGACCGCCGAGTTCTGGTCGAACTTGAGGTAAGACCCGTCTTCGCGGCGAATCTTGGCCGCTGTTCTTACGATAACAGCCTTGACCACCTGCCCTTTTTTGACAGTGCCGTCCGGGGTTGCTTCCGTAACTGAGGCGGTAATAAGATCCCCGATTCCGGCGAAACGACGTCTCTGTCCGAGAACCGTGATCGTGACAATAGTTTTAGCGCCGGAGTTGTCAGCTACTTCCAATGTCGATTGCATTTGAATCATTTTGCTTGTACTCCCTGCTGATTAAACATCGGCGCGGCTGATAATTTCCAACAAACGCCATCTTTTGTTCTTGCTCAAAGGACGGGTCTCGACAATTCTGACCATGTCCCCGACTTTGGCTTCGTTGTTTTCATCATGCGCAGCATATTTTTTCTTGGTTTTGATAACTTTCTTGTACAGCGGATGCGCTGTGCGTCTGGTTACCAGTACGGTGATCGTTTTATTCTGAGCGTCGCTGACAACCTGGCCCACGCGCTCTTTACGATTACCACGAACTGTAGCATTATCCTGAATTGCTTCTTCCATAATCACTTCCATTCAGTTTAACCGTTAGCTTTCGCGAGGCGGGCGGTTTGTTCAGTTATCACTCGGGCAATGTCTCTGCGAACCTGCTTGACTCTTGCCGTCTTTTCCAACTGACCCGTTCTTGACTGAATCTTAAGATTGAGCTTTTCACGCTGCAATTCTGTCAGGTGCTGTTCAACCTCGGCATCAGTCATTTCTTTTATATTAGTTTTCTTCATACTTGGTACCTTACTTTTTTCCAGAAAGCCTAAGCTTGAACTTGTGTTCTTGACATGAATCGGCAGCGCAGCGCAAGCTTGTTGGCCGCAAGCGACATCGCTTCACGGGCAATAACTTCACTGCATCCGCTGACTTCGAAAAGGACACGGCCCGGTTTTACAGGGGCGACCCAGCCTTCGACGTTACCTTTTCCTTTACCCATACGTACTTCCAAGGGTTTCTTGGTGAACGGCTTGTATGGAAACAGGCGGATCCAGACCTTACCGCGTCTTTTCAGATGACGGTTGATAGCCACACGAGCAGCCTCGATCTGATTATTAGTAACAAATCCTCTAGTCAGAGCCTGAAGCGCGAATTCGCCGAAGTCAACTTTATTGTTGCTGGTGGCGAGACCTGAGTTATTTCCGCGCTGGACTTTTCTGTACTTTACTCTTTTTGGCATTAATGGCATATTCTTGATCCTCCGTAGGCTCGTTATGACATATCCAGACTTTTACACCGATTTTCCCGGCGGTAGTATTGGCTTCAGAGAAGCCATAGTCGATAATTGCTTTCAGCGTGTGAAGCGGTACTCTTCCTTCTTTGTACTGTTCGTCACGGGCCAGTTCTGCACCGCCGAGACGTCCGCTACAATGAATTTTGATTCCGTCCACGCCCATATCCATGGCAGTCTGGATGGCTTTCTTCATCGCTCTTCTGAAACCGATACGGCGTTCCAGCTGCATCGCGATGTTTTCTGAAACAAGCTGAGCGTTAATTTCAGCGCGTCTGATTTCAGCGATGTCAATGAAGATTTCTTTATTCTCGGTGAACTTACCGATTTCCTGTTTCAAGCCGTCGAGTTCAGCTCCCTTCTTCCCGATAAGGAGGCCAGGACGGGCAGAAAATATTGTAATGCGAATGCGGCTGGCGAATCTTTCAATCTGGATTCTGGCGATCGCGGCACTCAGGAATTTCTCCTTGATGTACTTGCGAATCTTCAGATCTTCATGCAGCCAGTTGCCGAAAACGTCTTTTTTGGCAAACCAGCGGGATTCCCAGTTCTTGTTTAGCGCGGTTCTTAATCCGATTGGATTTACTTTTTGTCCCACGATTCGTTCCCCTTATTAAATGTCCGTCAAAATAATTTCGAAATGACTTGTTCTTTTGCGGATCCTGCCTGCGGAGCCGCGGGCTTTCGGGCGGAAGCGCTTCAAGGTCGGACCTTCGCCGACAACGGCGGTTTTCACGGTCAGACTCTTGCGGTCAAGATCAAAGTTATTTTCGGCATTGGCAATAGCGGAGCGTAAGGTTTTCCCCATGAGCCTGGCAGCTTTGCGCGGGCTCAGGTCAACTATAGCTAATGCTTCCAATACAGACCTTCCCTGAAGCAGACGCGAGACGTGCCGCGCTTTTTCCGGTGCAATCCGTACATTTTTAGTTTCAGCTCTTACTTCCATAATTTTTCTCTGATCATTATTTGTTGCGTTTTTCGTTTGTGCTGACTTCCATTCCTGGCGTCAGATCATTAATACTGCCTTTTTCTAGCACCGCCGCGGAGATAAACGGCCTTACCGTTATCACCTTCAGCGTTACTTTTCCCTTCCCATCGTAGAAATGCAACCCATTAAAGACACCTTGAACTGCACCTACAGGCAATACTGCGATTTTCAGATCATCGTTCACCGCCAGCAGTCGGCATCCTTCGACTGTTTCCCGGCTGAGAGCGGGATCTGCCAGGCTGCAGAATTTGCGCGATTCCGTCTTCAGTTCCTCGTTCCTTAGCTGGATTTCGGCTTTCTGAAGCTTCCCTAACGGCATCTTGTCAAGGATGGAATCCACATATTCGCAGAACTCAATGGTTTTAAGAGCAAGCTTCCTGCCATTTTCAGAGACTGTTGCCAAGGCTGTCACCAACTGATCTTCCCTTTTGCCTGCGCCCTTCAATTCTCCACTTGCCAAGGTTGCGGCAATACTCAGTTGCAGCCGGCGGTAGCTCTCATTCTGCTTTCTGTACCTGTCTATGATTTCAATCAACTCGTTATGCAGCATGGTCTGTTCATTCTCCAGGGCATCCTTGCCCGGGTTAAGCTGCATATCCTTGTCACTTCCGGTAACGGCAACAGCGACGGCAACACTAAAGGGAGTCAAATTCTTTGCATCTGCGAATTTGACTCTCTCTGACGTTCCGCCATCAGGAGTTTGGCTAACCCCTGTCTGCTGCTTTCCCTCAAGTGAATAAACACTAGTGACAAACAGAGCATTTAAAATAACCATTAATAGCCCTGCTGTCCAATGGCTTTTGAGAAAAAAACCAAATTTCTTTTGACAATCTTTCATGACCGCCTTTTTAATTTCACGCTAAAATTATATTTAAGATGTTAATTTACAACAATTTAAGCATAAAATTCATTTAATTAGCGCAAAAAACCTGTTCGTTTCTCTTTTCCGTAAAGTTAAGAATATAGCCGTCTTTTCCGTAATTTCAGGCTTGGATATTTTTTTTTATTAATTTTTATCATCCCGGTTGCCACATTTGCCGAATCCGCGATATTTTAACAGGGATGAACAGGATAGACAGGATAAGAAAAACCGTTTCACCACGAAAAGCACGAAACTCACGAAAAAGGGGGGAAACATAGAAAAACCTGAAGTCAGCGTATGACTGCGGGCATCGCAGTCATACGCTGACTTCCATGTCTTATCTTCATTACCTTCATGCCCTTCATGGTGAAGTGTATTTGTCTTTTTTTCGTGCCTTTAAGTGGTAAAAGGATGATTTCTCTATGGTTATTAAAGTCCCGGCGCAGCCGGTTAAGTTAATATTTTACATTATATAATATAGCAAAGATAATCTGCCATGACAGACGAACTGTTTGATAAAATTAAATCTGAAAAACCGCTGACTGCGCCGGATCTCCGGAAGATTCTGGAACTGGAGTCTCCTGAAGATCTCGACCGGTTGTTCAAGGCGGCTTATGCCGTCAAAGAGCGCGTTACCGGCCGCAAAGTCTTTCTGCGCGGGCTTATTGAGGTCAGCAACATCTGCAAAAAAGATTGTTACTACTGCGGCATTCGCAAAAGCAGCCATATGGAACGCTTTCAACTTTCCTTAAAGGAGATTGTTGACGCCGCGATGTGGGCCGACGCTCATCATTACGGGTCAATCGTGATTCAGGGCGGCGAACGTGACGACGAACCGTTCATTAAGTTAATAGAAGACGCAGTCCGGGAAATAAAAGAAAAATCCGCCGGACGCCTTGGCATCACCTTGTCCATGGGCGAACAGATGCCGGCAGTATACCGCCGCTGGTTTGACGCCGGGGCTCACCGCTATCTGCTGCGCATCGAATCGTCCAACCCTGAACTCTATCGCAAACTGCATCCGCCGGACCATTCCCACGCGGCCCGGCTCAAATGTCTTGAGACCTTGAAAGCTATCGGCTATCAGGTCGGCACCGGCGTCATGATCGGGCTGCCGTTTCAGACGATTGACGACCTGGTCGGCGATCTATTGTTTTTTCAGAAAATGGATGTGGACATGATCGGCATGGGGCCTTATCTGGTTTCCAGGGATACTCCTCTGGCCAAGGAGATGCCGGATTTTGAAACGCTGAAAGCACAGCAGTTGAAACTGGGCTTGAAAATGATCGCCGCCGCCAGACTGCTATTGAAAAACGTCAATATCGCGGCGACTACCGCGCTCCAGGCGCTCGACCCGCGCGGCCGCGAACAAGGCTTGCTGGCCGGGGCCAACGTTATCATGCCCAACCTGACCGCAGTCCAGTACCGTTCATCATATCAGCTTTACGACAACAAACCATGCCTCGATGAAAATTCCGAACAATGCCGTTTCTGCCTGGAACGCCGGGTGCAGTCCATCGGCGAATCCATCGCCTGGGATGAATGGGGCGACTCCCGGCACTTCGCCGCCAGAAAAAAATAAAGGCATCAGGTCATGCCGGAATGAAGGGAGCCGCCATCCCTGACTGTTTTTTGAGATTCTGTTTCCCATTCTGGTTTCCGACTATTAATATGTCGCTCCGCTGGAGCCAAAATCTATTTTATGGATTTTTAAGCTATTAATATGTCGCTCCGCTGGAGCTGTCTTCTGCCTTTTATTCTGAATTCTGGATTCTGAATTCTGGATTCCTTCTTTTGGGTTGCGGGCAAAGCCCGCCTTATGATTATTTTTCCAGACGCAGTTTAGCGTATTCTTCGTAAATATGCCAGTTGGGGTTGGACAACTGCGGATAACAGCTCAACTCCGTTTTTTCCAGATAGACGGAATAGTTATAACGTGCCAGCAGGATAGTCCAGTTTGATGAATTATCGAATTTCGCGCCGTATGCCGTCAATTCTTTAATCGGAATTGCAAGTTCAATAGTCCAGCCTTTATCTCTTTTTTCCCAGTTGTTCAGCTTGTTTTTCCAGTTGTTCAGGGTGCCGTCAACCGTCGCGGCGACTTTAAAGCTTTCAGGCAGGTAACTGCCGCAGGAAGGGAATGTGAGACGGCCTCTGCTCGGGAAGAAAAACCAGGTTTTTTTACTATTCGGAGTTCCGTAAATTTCCCAGTAATAGGTTTCCTTCGCCGGTTTTATGAATACTTCAATCAGATCGCCGGTGGTGTAAAAATGGCCCTGGTCTTCCTGGCCTTCCTGCATGACGTCGGAATCTTCAAATTCAGCGCCGACATACAGATAATTATCATCCCAGAGCAGTTTTACCGTGCCTTTCTCCCGCAAATTTTCGCCGATATTTTTCTGCATGCTTTCCGGCATGGTGGAATACGCTTTCAGCGGCAGGCACATGGAATATGCCGGGGCTTTAGCCCAGGCCGCTTCGTCAAGTTTGCCGTCGAGCGTGATTGGCTCCGAGGTATATTTCGCGATTACTTCAGAACTGACAACATCATATCCCGGTGCGGAATAAGACATCAGCGAGGCGGTACAGGCGGCAAGTGTTGTCTGCATAAGCTTCTTGTTCATTGTTCCCTCTCATTATGACATATTGTTAAAAAAACTTAATAAAATAGCGTGAATTAAAGTCAATTCAAATTGTATAACGCAGTTGCGATGACTTGGGTATCGTTTTCAGGAAGAGCCGGTTTTATGCTACAGGCTTGCTTTTTTTCTGTCTGCCCGGTATTTTGACGGCGTCACGCCGGTCGCTTTCCTGAATTCCCTCGAAAAATAATTGCTGTCATTAAAACCGGCGTTAAATGCGATTTCATCAATGCTCAGCCGGGTGGTGTCCAGCAGTTCGCAGGCATAATTTATTCTCAACTCGATCAGGTATTCCTTTGGGGATGAGCCGTTAATCCGTTTGAAGTGCCGGAGCAGCGAACTCATTGACAAGCCGGTATTTTCCGCCAGTTTTTCTATCGATACTTTTTCAGTGAAATGTTTATGCAGATATTCTATCGTCCTGCTGATGCCAATATGCGGCGAACGGGTATTTTCCACTTTGCCGCCGATAGTCCTGGCCAGATACATTATTATTTGCATAAATAATCCGGTTGCCATAAATTGACAGCCCGGCTGGTGCTCGTCAAGTTCAATTTCCAGTTTGCCGGCCAGGGCGAGGACTTCCGCCAGTTCGTCATTTGTTATCTTAAATATCTCCGGGTTTTCAGTCCTGCCTTTGAAAATCATATTGAAATACGGCATCGCATAGACGTCCAGCAGCGGCAGCGGCAAAAGGTCTGTTTCAAAAATGACATTCAGCAGGCTTATACCCTCGTCCAGATATTGATGATAAACGCCTTTGGAAATTACAAAAACATTTCCTCTGACCAGTTCCGCTGGCGGCTTGCCCTCTATCGTGTGCAAACCTTTTCCGTCATAGACAATGACCAGCTCCGTAAATTCGTGGCAATGCATATCTGTTGCATCCTGAGGCGCTTTTCGGACAATCCTTAGCGGAAAGTCCCGGTCTCTTATCCTCGTTGCAAAGTCGAATGTTGTTTTTAATGTCATATTGACGAATTTGTGCTGTTGTTTGACGAATTAATCAAGGTTTCATTTACTGTTAAGAACTATACTATAGACAAATCTTAAATCAATACGGAATTGAAATGAAAAAAGAGAGAACATATCTTTCAGCACAATATTTTCTGAATCATAAGCTTGATCAGGAAGAGGTAAGGCGGCAGATAAGGGAATTTGCCGACAAAGGTTATCAAGGGGTATTCGCTCATGCACGTGCGGGATTGCTCACGCCTTATATGTCGAATGACTGGTGGAAGATTATTGACGTAATTATTCAGGAATGCGAATCGACCGGCATGAAATTCCAGATATGGGACGAAGATTACTTTCCCAGCGGCATTGCCGGGGGCAGAACCGCGTGGGAACATCCTGAGCTGGCAAGCCGGAATATGAATTTCACCGTCAGAATATTCGAAAACTGCGATGAAATCGAACTTGATTTTAAGAAGGGCTATCTTCTGAAAGCTTTTGCCATTGAGCTGGACGCCGATGAACAATGTTTGAAGTCAATCGACATTACCGAATATTGCGGCACCAGACGTCAGGAATGGACGGAACGCCGGGTCCAGCATACGCTGTATTCGCCGCTACTGGCGTTGAGCGGCAATCCCCATTGGCGGTGCAGCTTCATCGATAACCGTTTTGCCGTCTGCTGGAAACCTGAAAAAAAGGCCCGATACGCAGTTGTCGGAATTACGGTTGAACTAAATTTCAACCGGACGTGCCTGATGGATCCGCGCACAACTAAAGCAATGCTGGATTCCACCTATGAAGAGTATTACAAAAGATACGGCAAACATTTCGGCGGTCTGGTGGACAGTGTTTTCTTTGATGAACCTTCCAACGGCTGTGAAATATATCCGTGGTCCGTCAATTTTGCTCAGGAATTTCTCAAAGATCATGAGTATGACATTGTTGAAAACCTTCATCATCTGGCTTATGACATCGATGAACAATCACCTGCCGTCCGGGCGCATTTCAGGGCGACGCAGCACCGGCTGATGACGGTCAATTATCTTGAACAATCCCGCGAATGGTGTCATGAAAAGGATATAATTTTCAGGGGGCATCTGACGCGCACCGAATGGCTTTCGCTGGCATCGGCATATTGGCCCAACGAGTTGAGATGCTATAAGTATGTTGACATTCCCTGTTGCGATCCGCTCGGCAAGGCTTACGGATTCAAGGACACCGCCGCCTACCACACCGGCATCAAAGTCGTTGCATCGGCGGCGCATATTTTCGGCAAGGAACTGGCGGGCAGCGACTGTCTGGCGGTCATTGGCGATGAAGTTGCATTGCGCGACCTGAAAGGAATGCTGGACTATCAGATGGCGCTGGGAATAAATTACTTCGTCATGCACGGCTATTCTTATTCGATTGACGGGCCGCGCAAAGATGAAGTGCCGCCGTCAATTTTTTATCAGCACAGTGAATGGGATTACATGAACTGTCTGTCGAAGTATGTGAAAAACGTGTGCGGCAGACTCTCCGAAGCCGTGCCGGTCTGCAACATCCTCATGCTGTATCCGGCAACCAGCCTGGCCTGTCAGCAGAAACCGGACAACGAACCCAGGGACTTGAAACACGATTCATGGTATGTGCTGGAAAATGAAAAGAAAATCCATGCGCTGGTTGATGATTTGCTTTCGGCACATCGAGATTTTGATTTTGTAGATGAAGTTACGCTCAGCGAACTTGTCTCTGAAAAAGGAGTGTTAAAGCATCATAATAATTACGGCGCGATAGTGTTACCGTATGTGAAGTTTATCCCGGAATATACGGCGCAAGCATTGCATAGATATACCGCCAATGGCGGCAGAGTCATTCTGGTCGCGGACATCCCGGTTGTCCTGTCCGCCAACCCGGAAAAACTGAACACTCAAGGTATGGAACTGGTTAACGGCAATCCCGCTGACATGCTGCCGCCGGTTGCCGGGATCAAAGGCGGTGGCGCAGAAGATGTTTTTGTCAGCAGATATATTGAAAACGATAAGAATCTTTTCTTCCTGTATAACCGCTCAAAAAACATTTTCCGCGGTTCCTGCGAGGGCATTCCGGTTGAAATCCAGCCGGTTTCCGGACTTATGCTTGACGATGTTTATAAATTTGAAAACGTTCAGGAGAAAATCCTTGAACTGAACAGCGACTGGCAAGTGGAGTTCGGCGAAAATCAGCTTGCCATGAATTCCCAGCATGTTTTTGCGGATGCTGAAATTGAAAAAGCTGACTATGGGCAGGGCATTCTTTATAATCTATCGTTGCGTGAGAAAAATCCTGCACCGGCCAACAGTTCAGAAATTTTATACCGGTATCGCTTCACCAGTTCCGGCAATATTTCCGGCGCGAAAATCGTGATGGAGGAAAGTTCCGTTTCCGGCGACTGGAAACTTTATGTGAACGGGACGCTGATTGATAAATGGGCGAAAAAACGCTTTTATGATTGCAATAATATTTTTGCCGATATAGAATTAAAGCAGGGCAATTCGCCGCTGGTCAACGTAATCGACATCATAGCTGAAGGCGGGGAATTGAAGGAAATACCGTACCTGTATGGCAATTTCAAATGTTCGTATCCGCACGGACACCGGTCATTTCCGGACATTTCCGCAACGGAAAAAGTTTTTGAAGCCGGAATTCTGTCTGACTGGGCGGACTGGGGCTACCCCGCATATTCGGGCAGGGCCGTCTATACGAAAACATTTGCAATTGAAAAAGGTGGAATCTATATGCTGGACCTCGGATGCGTGAAGGACATCGCGGAAATATCCGTGGATGGCATGACTTCAACAGTTCTGCCCTGGCCGCCATACCGGCACAAACTGGAACTCACGTCCGGCATTCATAGTATTAAGATAATCGTGACCAACGCGCCCGGCAATATGTTCCGGCACGCTAATCTGCCTGCCGGGCTGCTCGGGCCAGTCAGAATGGGAAAAGAAGTTCTAAAGTGCTAAAGTTCTAAAGTGCTAAAGTTCTAAAGTGCTAAAGTTCTAAAGTGCTAAAGTTCTAAAGTGCTAAAGTTCTAAAGTGCTAAAGTTCTAAAGTGCTAAAGTTCTAAAGTGCTAAAGTTCTAAA
>CAIKZE010000327.1 GCA_903831825.1 uncultured Lentisphaeria bacterium
CTGAAAAAGGATGGGCTATCATGTCATCGGCAGTAGAAATTTATGAGAATGGATGGGCGCAAGTCCTTGATAAACAAGCATCTTAATATGTTAATTTTAAAAACGTTTAAAACATAGAAGTCTAAAACAAAGATACTAAACCCTTTGAAAAAGCCGGCTTGCTTGCCAGAATAACTTATATTTTATTGAACAAACAATTGCGCGAAACCCAACCCGCGTCTTCAAATTTAAGTCTCTATTTTGCCGGACATGAACACTTAATCAACGCGGATCGGACACAAGTCCTCGACCTGTTTTTCTCTTCTTATGATGAGACTGTCAAAAAGCATCGCCAACTGGAGGAAAAAGTAAGAGAGTTATCTGAAACGCAGGAATATTTGTACGAAGCCAGGAAAGAAGCCGAGCAGGCCAAGGACGCTCGGGGATTATTTCTGGCTAATGTTACGCACGACCTGCGCTCGCCGCTCAGCGCAATTATCGGTCTGGCCGAATTGCTTTCCGAAACCCGTTTGCAGCCCGAGCAGAAAGAATATTTGACGGTTATTAAAAATGCCGGGGAAATCTTGCTGTCCAAAATCAATAATATCCTCGATTTTTCTAAAATTGACGCTGGAATGCTGGAATTGGAACCCGTTGCTTTTGATCTTTATGAACAAGTCAATATCATCGCAGGTATTTTTACCAAAGAAATTTCGGATAAAAAACTCCAGTTCGAGCTTAATATCTCGCCTCAAATTCCGCAATTTATGGTCGGAGATGAAGCCAAACTGAGCCAGATTTTCATCAATCTGCTCAGCAATGCGGTCAAATATACTTTTAAAGGCGGAGTCACCTTCAATATCTCCTGTGCCGACTGCACAAACGATAAAACCGCCAGATTGCGCTTCGAGGTCATTGACACCGGTATCGGCATTTCCAAAGACGAACAGCAGACATTATTTCAACCATTTGTTCAGGGACGCCAGCCTGCCGTGCGTGCCGGCGGCACTGGTCTCGGCCTTTCAATCGTCAAACAACTCGTCGCCAGGATGGGCGGCACGGTTGCTTTAACCAGCGAACCCGGTATTGGCAGCGCTTTTGCTTTTGAAATAGAATTCCCGCTTTCCAGCAGGAAGGCGGTAAAAGATGCCAAGCTGCAAAAAGAGAACTGTGTAGTGCAGACCACGCACGGTTCATTGCTGCCTGAAAATGAAAATTCCGCTTTAATCAAAGATATCAAAAAGATTTTGATCGTGGAAGACAGCGAAATCTACCAGCGGATTGAGCGGGAAATGCTGGAAGCCTGGGGTTATAAATTCGAACTGGCGGAAAACGGACAGGAAGCATGCCAGATTTTCCGTGAACGCGGGGATGAATTCAGCATGATTCTCATGGATTGCCAGATGCCGGTTATGGACGGCTACCAGGCGGCGACGGAAATCAGAAAAATTGAAAAATCGCGGAATGCCGAAAAGTCCATTCCAATCATTGCTTTGACCGGGGGAAGTGAGAAAACTGATTTAAAAATGTGTTTAAACGTCGGCATGAGCGATAATATAGAAAAACCTTTGAAGAAGAAGCAATTAGAAGAATGCTTGGCCAAGTGGCTCTGATCTGCGCCGGTCCATTCCGGCTTTCCGGAATAAACACAAGATATATTCTTGAATAAATCCCACTGATCGGCGCTTGTATTCCAATTAAAATGATGCCAAATTATTTAGTTCAGTTTCTTCCGTCAGTATGACATTCAGGTTTTATTTTTTTGTACTGACCTGGGAAAAAGGCATATAGCAGCAACTTTAATTTATTAAATATCAAGGAATATTATGAACAGGATTCGTCTGATTATCATGTTGTGCGTGTTTGCGTTCGCCTCAGTTTTCGCCTGCCCCTCCGCAGATGCGGCAAGTAAAAAGCACAAAGCGAAGTCATCCCATGTTGCTAAAAAACACCATACCCATAAGCACTCCGTCAAAAAGCATTCCGCCAGAAAAGCGAAACATTAGTCACTGCTGAATTATATAAAAATACCCGGATAATAAATTCCGGGTATTTTCCGCTCAAACTTTCTCGTTTTCCTCCGTTCGCGCACTGTTGCTGATTGCTGATAAATATCGCAATTCCTTGATTTTTGCACACATCAGGTATATCTTGTCATTCAGCTTTTTATTTTCAAGGAGTTGTCAAGAAATAAACTTGACAAGTTTCGCGAAATATCCCGAAATGATTTTGGGTATTGCCGGTGAGACGCATACCTGAAGGTTATGTAACGAACCGGCAAACACAAAGGCATTCGTGAGAATCGCGAAGATGTAAAGGTTATTTTGAACGGCTCCTGAGCTGATAAACAATTATTTTAAGGAAGTGTATCTTGATTGAATTTTTAAAGAAAAGAATCAAAAGTCTGTTTTCAGGAAGCAAGCGCGTTGAGTCTGTAGAGCCGCCGGTCAGAGCTAATCATCACTATAAGCATAAGCATATTGAAGAAAAACAGAAACAGAAAAGCCATCCCCGCAAATTTGAACAGCCGCCGGTATCCGGCATAAAAAATATCAAAGCCGGACAAAATGTAAAACAGAAGTTGCCGACTTTTGACATCAAACCGAAACGTGTTCCGCAGAAACCGGATGTTCTGGTGGAAATTCCGCCGGAAGAAGGCAAAACACGTTTTGTTGATCTGCCCATTCATCAGGATATTCTGTTCGGCATCCAGAACCTGGAATTCAAATATTGCACCGCTATTCAGGCCAAAACATTGCCTATTCTGCTAGAAGGCAAGGACCTTACCGGCAAAGCCCAAACCGGCACTGGCAAGACTGCCGCATTTCTGATTGCTATTTTCACCCAACTGCTGAATAAACCGCTTCGCGAACGGCTGCCCGGCACCTGTCGCGCGCTGGTGATGGCTCCCACCCGCGAACTGGCAATTCAAATTCATAAGGATGCGGAAGCCCTTTCACTGTTTGCCGGAATGAACAATCTGGTAGTGTTCGGCGGCATGGATCACCATAAACAACGGGATTTGCTGGGCAAACCGATTGATATTCTGATCGGCACGCCGGGCCGGATAATTGACTATTCCCGCAGCAGTCACCTGAATTTGTCCAAAACGGAGATACTGGTAATCGACGAAGCCGACCGCATGCTGGATATGGGGTTCATTCCCGATGTCAGCCGGATTGTCCGTCAGCTTCCGCCCGCCGGCAAACGCCAGACCATGTTTTTCAGCGCAACTTTCGACCCGAGTATCCTGCGGCTGGTGGACAACTGGCTCAAAGACCCGGTAACCGTTGAAAGCGAATCGCAACAGCTTATCACCGACCTGATCGAACAGGTCTTTTACTCCGTTTCAAGGGAAGAGAAATTCACTCTGCTGATGTGGCTGATTAAAAATGAGCCGTTTGAGCGGATGCTGATTTTCGGCAACCGGAAAGATTCCAATTTCAACCTGGCGAAAAAGCTGGTGCGCAGTCATGTCAAATGCTGCATGCTGTCCGGCGATGTGCCGCAGGTGAAACGCATGAGAATTCTCGAAGACTTCCGCGCCGGCAGGGAAAAAATCCTGATCGCGACCGACGTTGCCGCCCGCGGAATTCACGTTGACGATATTTCCATCGTGGTCAACTATGATATTCCGGAACGCGCCGAGGATTACGTTCACCGTATCGGCCGTACCGGCCGCGCCGGCAAGAAAGGCAAGTCCATCGGTTTTGTCTGCGAATACGGCGCGTACTCGCTGGAAGAAATTGAGAAACTGACCGGTCAGCAGATAAAATGCACCATGCCCGATGATGAAATGTTTAAATTCAAAGATTACAGTCGCGGCGCATAACTTGCAATCCGTGCATCCCGGAGCTGGCAATTATTTTACCAGCTCATTCAATTATCTTCGATAGCAGATTAAAGCGTTTTATCACTAAAAACTTAGTGACTCCCATATTTTTAAAACCTCTGTGCAGCAGGCTTTCCAGCCTTCATTCAGTTTCTCGCTACTTCGCCAAAATGTTGTAGTGCAAACAAACATAGAGTCAGGAATCCCAGGAGACAAATACCAATAACCAAAGGTAATGCCGCCCACCACTTTTTTCGTCCTCTGAGTCGAAAAACTTGGACTATGCCAAAGATGATAACTATAACAGACAGCAGTATTGTTCCGATTATCAATATCATTTAATTCACTCAGATTTTTGCCATGTGGGGTACATAAAAAAGGCCGTGCCATTTCAGGCACGGCCGGGAGCTTAAATCAACTTATTTAGCAGCGGGAGCCGCTACAGGAGCGGGAGCCGCCTGGGCTGCTGCGGGAGCTGCCGGTGCGGGGGCCGCGGGAGGCGGGGTTACTAATATTTTAACGCCCTGATCCGCAGTTGCTTTAGCCAGAATTGTCTTGATGGCTTCTTCGGCTTTCTTGGACTTGATTACGTTTTCAATTGCGCCTTTAACTTCGGCGAGAGATTTTTCACTTTCTTTGACGGCTTTGTCACGACGGATGACGTGATAACCGAACTTGGTCTTCACTATGCCGCTGACTTCGCCTTCTTTGAGTGCAAACACCGCAGTTTCAAATTCCGGAACCATCTGACCTTTGGAGAAAGCTCCAAGCGAACCGCCGGCTTTCTTGCTGGGGCAGGAACTTTCGGCTTCAGCCAGCTTTTCAAAAGTTTCACCAGCCTTGAGTCTGGCCACAATCTTTTCCGCTTTTTCCTTGGCTTCTTTATCCGCCGCCGGAGATTCATCCTTTACCGCGATCAGGATATGAGATGCGCGGACGCTGCCTTCGGCATCGCCGGGAACCTTGAAGTTGGCTTTGTTTTCTTTATAAAACGCTTCGATTTCCTGGTCCGTCGCCTTGAGGTTGGCCAGGACGTTTTTGTCAAGCCACTGACGAATGGCAAAGCTTTCCTGGACAATCTTGTTGTCGGCGGTTTTATCAATATAAGACTCGATGGTCATATTCTGAGAGGCCAGCTTCTGTTTTTCCATGTCAAGCTGTTCCGGCGGAATATTTTTGATCATTTCATTCAATGCGGCAACAGTGGCTTTCTTGTCGGGCTTAATACCGTCTTTTTCAGCCAGGTTCAGGAGCACCATCGTATCCACCATCTGCTTGATGACCTGGGGAGCAAATTTTTCCAGCATCTGACGGGTAAACATCGGAGGAACCTGTCCATCCGGGAATTGTGCGGTAAAAATCTTGATGATGTCTTCTTTAGTAACTTTCTTGCCATTGACTTCGGCAACGACGGCGGGCAGGAATCCCCAGAGGTCTTCCGGAGTCTGTTTGGCTGCTGCTGGCGCGGCCTGGGCTGCCGGCGCTGCTACCGGAGCGGGAGCGGCGACGGGTTTGTCGTTCTGGGCAAATACCGGCTGGCCGGCAAGAAGCGCTACGGAGAACGCGCCTGCGGTCATGACTGCTACATTGATCTTCTTCATTTTCAATCCTTCAGTTAATTTATAATTGATACTGTGGTTTAAAATTCTGCTATCAGGGACAATACGCTTGTCTGAATCCGAAACTCGGATTTACAATGACGAATCTGCTCCTTTCGGTAAAAATTGTTTGACCATTTGATATACCATATTTGTTTAGACATTGCAAGTTTAAATTTGTTCCAAAATCAACTTTTTTTTATGATTAATAGTTTTTTGCCCGATATTTAACATAATTTATAAGAATAGAACGTAAAACTGCAATTTTTGTCCATCGTTACCGTCAACTCATTTCCGGACGTTCGGACGACAGATGAATTTGTGCTTCCGGCAATATGTTTCATGTCCAAATTCATGTTTAATGGCACTGCGCTTGAAATTCGCGCTGCCGCCGCCGCGTTGTTTTCACGATAGAACACCAGGAACCCGCTGCCGGACGCGGCGTCATGCGACTGGAAGCCGCAGATTGACGAACCGTCAGGTTCATGTCCGATGGAGTATATTTCACCGGCAAATATCTGATCGCGGTATTCCAGGTGCAGTTTGATTATTTTGCGGTAAATCGCCGCCACTTCCGGGTCAAGCCGCGACGGAGCCAGCCAAAGCAGCGGATTGGAAAAAAGCGGAATCGCCGCCCAGTAATCCGCTGGATAAACGTCCGGCTGGAGACATTTTTTTTCAGCATAAAATTCCCGTTTGATGGCTTTGAAATCGGGAATTTCGATCTGAAGGATCTGGGGACGAATATATTTTGTCAGCCGCCACATGCAGCGCAGAGTGGTTTCCGGGTGATATCCCAAGCCCCAGGAGTGACAGACATAACGATTTTCCAGGAAAATGTTGCCGTATTCCAGAAACAGAAAATAACCCGGACGCTGGCCGTTGGTGGTGTCAAAATTAAAGAATATCTCCCCTTTGCTGAGTTCCCGCAGATGCCGGACCAGTTTTTCCAGATTGTCTTCGGCTTCTTTGGTTCTGGTCATTACCGCGTCAATCTTGAACATTCTGATATTATAACGGCAATAGCAGTCATAAACGATATCGGCAAATTCGCGCCAGTCGCGGTACTCGCAATTACATGACGGAGCCATCCACAACGCCAGTTCAACTCCGGTATCTTTGGCCGCGGTGGCGATATGATCAAATCCGTTCGGCAGATGCTCTCTTGAAAATTCCCAGAATTCTCTGGTCATGTGCCGGTTGTTGCCGATCATTTCGCTAAGGGCCCGCCCTTTCTGCCAGCCGTCGTCAACTTGATAGTGAGTCGCCCCAAGCGCGCCCGACGCATTGATCTCGTCTATCAGAAATTGTTCGCTGACCAGTGACGGGAAACAGCCGACGCCCCACGGATTGACCGTTACTGAATAATCTTTTTCCGGATTCTGCGGGAAGCGGGTTTTGAGGTATTCTTTCAAGGTGGTTATTGCAGTTCCGGACTGATACAGGACGAGGACATGACGGTAACTGAACAGTTCCTTTTCCGGCGATACTTCATGCGGGCTTATTCCCCAGCAGCAGGAGTGAACCGTATTTTTTTCGCTAATCCTGAAATCATATTCTTCAAAGTCGCGCCGTTCCGTTGACGGCGGCGCTTCCTGCAGAAAAAACAACCCGTTTCCGGCGGAGTTTTCGCAGAACAGCAGATTGCCGTTGAACATTGCGACGGGATTTTCATGTTCAAAAACATGCTCATTGGTGTAATCAGTGCGTCCCGCGAATTCCACCGCTTTTGCCGGATGTAAGTTATCCGCAAGCCGTAGACTGTCCGCGCAGCTTTCAAGCGTTTCCGGGGAATGTTTCCCGTAGAGGTCTTTCTGGTACAGGCCGCCGCGTCTGGTCCAATACATCTGCGGCATTACCTTGCTGATAATTCCGGTTTGCGACGCCATGTAAGGCAAATCAGGGTAGAGGAAATATTTGCGGGTAAAAGAGACTTGCTGAATGTCTTCGTGGATTTTTAACTTGACGCAAACATGTTCCGCGTCAAAAATTGAACTTTCAACCACGGATGCGGTAATTTTTTCCAACCGGTATTCCGTGCGGCCCTTGAGATTATGCGGCATATTTATGCCGACAAATGAAAAATCGCCATGCCCATGCGCGGCGGCCAATTCAGCGCCTGAACATTTATCTATCAGCGAAACGGTTTGAGGCACCGCATGCTTCAAATCAAAAAGTCTTGAAAGACAGGAATTTTCTATCAGCAGCCGATGGTCCTTCAATTCAACTCTGATGTCTTTGTAAGCAAAACTTTGCGTTGAAGTTATTTCCTGATTCTGATACGCCATTGCATGATCTTTCAGTTATTTTCCGGCTGTTTAACATAAAAAAGCGCTTCAAGAATATTTTTGAAGCGCTTTTATTTATAGAAATCTTGAACAGAGCAACTTATTGGGCTGCGGGAGCAGGCGCTGCGGTGGTTGTGTCAGCAGCATCTTTAGCTTTTTTAGATTTTTTTGCAGCTTTCTTGGCAATTTTGGCTTTTACTTCATCGATTTTAGCATCGATTTCTTTGGTGTCAGCCTTGGCATCGGCTTTAACTAATGCATCTTTTTTGGCCTGAAGATCGGCAAGCTGTTTGTCCAAATCAACATGTTTCGTACCCTTGGTAGCAGTTTTGTCTGTTGCTGCAGCACCTGCTGCTGTAGTGTCAACTGCCAAAACAACGCCGCCGACCGCCAATACCGCCATTACGAGAGCCAGAGTAAAGAGCTTCTTCATTTTATTGAACTTTCCTTTTTTATTTAACGGGGACTATCCCTGTTTTTTAGTATTAATTAAAGAATTTAGCAAATTTGTCAGATAATGCAAGCCATAAACAATCATTAATAAGATGATTTTTAGACAAAACAGGTGATTTGGAACATAATATTTTGAAAATCGCTTATTCCATTAATGACTTGAAAATATCCGATACTTTTCTCCCGGTGTCCGGAAAGATCATTTCCGGCGCAATTTCGACAAGCGGTGCGATGACAAAGAAACGCTGCGGTGCGCGTGGATGAGGAATCCGGAGCGTGTCCGAGTTGATAATCCGGTCGCCGAAAAGAATTATATCAAGGTCCAAAGTTCTTGGAGTATTAATTCCGTGGGGGGCTGCACGTCCGGACTCGCATTCAATTTTCTGGCATACGGCAAAAAGTTCTTCCGCGGAACCCGGCCAGTCTCCGGCAAGCGCGGCATTCAGAAAGTCCGGGGTTCCGGGAACACAGTCGACCGGCGACGTGCGATAGAAACTTGAAAGTTTAATGTTTATCATGCCGGCAGCTTCGAGTTTTTGTGCCGCGGTTCTGAATGCTCCGGCGACGTCTCCGAGGTTGCCGCCGAGCGCCAATGCTGTCTTTATCATCATTAAAATTCCGCTTTTTAACTTTGTGCGTTCGAAATTCCGATTCTGCCGGTTATATTTTAGCTTAGCTGGTGAAGAAAACAACGCACGGACAGCTTAATGAACAAAAAAATTAAAGTATATTTTCTTGGATCAGGCAAGATTGCAGTACCGGTTTTAAACCGGCTGGTCTGGTCTGACCGGATTGAACTTCTGGGTATCGGCACCCAGCTTGACCGCCCGGCGGGAAGAAAGAAAAAGCTTCATCCCACCCCGATCGGTGAATTTGCCCATGCTTCAGGCTTGCCGGCGGATAAGATTCCGACGGTAAATGCGGAAGAATTTCTTGATTATTTAAGGTGGCTGACTCCGGATTTCATCGTTGTCGTATCTTTCGGTCAGATGCTTAAACAGCCGCTACTGGAGCTGCCGAAGATTTCCTGTGTTAATGTTCACGCCTCGCTGCTGCCGCGTTACCGCGGGGCCTCGCCGATTGCCGCGGCGATAGTCAATCACGATGTCCGCACCGGAATCTCTTTCATGGAAATGGAGCGAGGACTTGATAACGGCCGCGTCTACTGTTCATTTGAGCATCTTTTATCTGGAAGTGAACGGGCGGACTGGCTGGAGGAAGCGCTGGGACGGCTTGCCGCCGATAAGATAGTAGACGTACTGGATGGAATCATTAAAGAGAAAAATGACCCTGTCGCGCAGGACGATAAACATGTGGTATTTACTAAGAAAATACATAAAGGCGACGGCATAATCGACTGGAATTTGCCGGCGGCGGATATTGAGTCCAGAATCCGCGGCTATTATCCCTGGCCGGGCGCGATTTTTACTTTGACGGCGCATAATCGTAAAATTGCGGTACGGGTCACTTCCGCTTCAGTTCACGCACTGATGTCCGGCAAGCCCGGCGAAGTGTTGCAGGCGAATAAGAAAGGCTGGATTATTGCCTGCGGCGCGAACGCGCTTGAACTGCTGACGGTAGTTCCCCAGGATAAAAAAGAAATGCGCGGCATCGATTTTCTGAACGGCTGCCATCTGGATAAAGGGATTATTGTCGGCATGGAGTGATTTTGCCGGTTGTATTAGACGGTTTCGGGTGTTAATTGTATGCTCGAATAAAATGAAGATATCAAAGAGTTAACTATGGACAATGTAAAAAAACAGATAATCCTGAATTGTGAGAAGCTTGAAACCAGATTTGCCATGCTCAATGACGGCAAACTGGAAGAGTATCAGATTGAACGCGGACAGAGCGAACCTCGCGTCGGCTCTGTTTTCCTGGGAAAGATTGTAAATCTCGAGCCGACCCTGCAGGCGGCATTTGTTGATATCGGCACGGGTAAAAATGCGTTTCTGCATTACTGGGACATGATGCCATCCGGCGATGAGGCTGATGAAGATTTCGTCGAAGAAGCCGAAAAAAATGAAAAACCGCCTGAAACAAGAAATAAAAAACGTACAAGTTTTTCCGAAAAACTCCGGCGGGTGCTCGGACAGGCAACCGGCTCCAAACAGCTTCGCGAAAAAGAGTGGAGCCGCCGCCGAAAAAAAATTACCATGAAAGATATTCCGGAAATGTTTCCGCAAGGCACTGAACTGCTGGTACAGGTGGTCAAAGGACCGATCGGAACAAAAGGCCCCCGGGTTACCACCAATATTTCCATTCCCGGCCGTTATCTGGTGCTGCTGCCTTATTCCGATCACATCGGGCTTTCCTCGAAGATAGATAATGCCCAGGAGCGGCAACGGCTGAAAAAAATTCTTTCCGAACTGGACGTTCCCGATGGAATGGGACTTATCTGCCGCACCGTCGGCGAAGGCAGAAAAGCCATTTTCTTCAAGCATGACCTCGACATGCTGCTTGATTACTGGCACAAAGTTGAACTGGTCATGTCCAAGGGAGTGGTCCCGTCCATTGTCTATTCCGAGCCAAGCCTGCTGGAATGCACCGTCCGGGATTTTATTACTGACGACATTGACCAGATCATCGTTGATGACGATACTGCTTTTCACGCGATACATAACGCGCTGATTAAATTCGGCGGCACACGCATGGCCCGTAAAGTGGTGATGTATGACCGCGATATTCCGATTTTTGAACGGTTCAAAGTCAAAGAGCAGGTCAACGACATCTTCAAGCGGCAAGTTCAGCTTACCGGCGGCGGCTATATTTGCATAGATGAGACCGAAGCGCTGATTGCGATTGATGTGAATACCGGCAAGGGCCGGAAACTCGGGGATCAGCCGGAAACCATTCTGCAGACCAACATGGATGCGGCGGGAGAAGTCGCCAGACAACTCCGCCTGCGGAACATCGGCGGACTGGTCGTGATTGACTTTATTGATATGCGCAGCGCCCATGACCGTGAAACCGTTTTCAAACACATGAAAAAACTGGTTAAGGACGACCGCGCCAAAACCAAACTTCTGCCGTTAAGCAAGCTGGGATTGATGGAAATGACCAGACAGCGTGAACATGAAAGCCTGAAAGACACGCTTTATGATCCGTGTCCTTATTGTAACGGCAGCGGCAATATCAAGTCGGCCATGTCCATGAGTGTGGAGATTCAGCGCCGCCTGAATGAAGTATTGCGCCGGAGAAACGCCAAAACCGGGCTTTCGGTCCGGGTTATCATGCATCCTGACGTACTGGCAAGACTCAAAAATGAAGATGCCGATTTGCTCCAGGAACTGGAAAGCAAATATGGCAAGAATTTGAGTTTTCGCGCGGAAAGTGTTCTTCATCATGAAGAATTCAAACTGGTTGATCCCGACACCAATGTTGAATATTGACAAGGCGTCAGGTTATGAAGATCACCGTCAACGGTAAACCTTTTGTCATTGAACCCGGAGTCTCGCTGGAACAATTTCTTCAAGCCCGCGGCTTGGATCCGGCCAAAACGGTGGTTGCGGTCAATGGCAATATCGCCGGCAGCCAAGATTGCGGCGGAATTATCTTGAAAGAGAACGATGTGCTCGATGTAATGAGTTTTGTTGGCGGCGGCTGAGTTTGAGATTTGATTTTTACAGGTTTTCATTATGACTTTATCCCTGGCATTATGTTGCATACTTATCGGCTTTAGCGCCATGCTTTCCGGCGGTTTCTGGGGACTTGGCGGCGGCTGGCTTATCATGCCGGCGCTGCTGCTGGCCGGAGTGAATATTGAAACTGCCGTCGTCGCCAGTCTGCTCCAGATGGTTCCCAGCACCCTCCCGACAGTCATCAGGCAGTTTCCGTCGATCGGATGGCGGAAAGGTTCCTGGGGCTATGCGGTCGCGCTGCCGGTCTGTTTTTTTTCATTTATCGGCAGCCTGGCGGGCAAACCGCTGGGGGATCTGATGCTGAGTTGCTTTGGCAGCCGCAGACCGCAGGAAGCGCTCTACCTGTTTATCATGGCCTTGATTTTTCTTGAAACGGTCAGATCTTCAGGAAAAGCCGCATTGCGGAATGAGCCTGACAGAGGAGAAATTAAACTGGCCCGCAATAAAAAGTGGTTTGCGGCAATTGCCGGAATTATTACCGGTGTAATTTCTTCGCTGCTCGGCATCGGCGGCGGGTCGCTGGTCCGCCCGGTTATGAAATCTTTCCTCAAAGTTCCGGAAAAAATTGCCGGCATGATTCTCCGGCTGTCCGTGCTGATTGTGGCAATTTCCGGGTCGGCGTCATATCTGGCCGGCAGGACTGATTCCGTGAAGGATTCACTCTGGCTGGCGCTCTTCCTGACCATCGGCGGAATTCCGGCTTTTGCGCTGGGCGCCAGAATGCACTCGATTGTGACCAGCGCCGGTGATGACAGAACCGCTGATTCCAGCTTCGCATTGTTCATTTTCTCCGTATTCTTGAGTGTTTTGTGTAAAGTCACGGATTATATCATAACCGGAAGAATTATCATTATTGTTTCCGGAATTATGCTGATCGTCTATTTGACGGCGGCAACGTTAAAATCCGCAAGAAAACTGAAAGCTGAACGCAGCACGAATTGAGGACATGCGACAATGAAAATTTTTAACATTTCCGGTCCCGCGCTGAAAAGTGTTTTTCGAGGTAACGTTTTAATGCTTGGACTGGTAAGTTTTTTCACTGATTTCTCCAGTGAAATGATTTATCCGCTGCTGCCGCTGTTTTTTTCCGGGCTCGTTTCCTCCGGAATGGTTGCGGTGTATATCGGATTGATGGACGGCATCGCGGAAACGGTTGCCAGTGTGCTGAAAATTTATTCCGGTCGAATCAGCGATGCGATTGGCAAACGTAAACCGCTGGTGTTTTGGGGATACGGAATTTCCACTTTCGCCAGGCCGGCGCTGGCAGTCTGCACTGCCGGATGGCATGTGATTCTGCTCCGCTTCATCGACCGCATCGGCAAAGGCATCCGGACCGCTCCCCGCGATGCGCTGATCAGTGAATCGGTTTATCCTGAAGTCCGCGGACTGGCATTCAGTTTTCACCGCTCCATGGATCATGCCGGAGCAGTTTTAGGGCCGGTGACCGCCGGCGTCTTTCTCTATCTGCTGCTGGGCGGAGGCGAATTGTGGAGCCGGTCCTCCGCAACTGCTGATGCGGGTGAAATGCATGCTCTGCGCTGGCTGTTTGCTTTTGCCCTTATTCCCGGGGTGGCCGCGGTCTGGATAATAACCGGCAAAATTAAAGAAATCCGCAAGCAGTCTGCTGCCGGAGCGAATAAGCCTGAAAATCATAATACGGCGCCGCTGCCGGGCAGATTCTATGTTTTTCTCGTTGCCGTAACCCTGTTTGCGCTGGGCAACAGTTCAGATCTGTTTCTGCTCTATTATGCCCAGACTAAATTCAGCCTCGGACCCGGATTCCTGATTCTATTCTGGACGGTGCTGCATCTGTCAAAAATCTGCTTCAGCATGCCGGGCGGCTGGCTTTCCGACCGTCTCGGCAGACAGTTCACGATCACTTTCGGCTGGATAATCTATATGGCGGTTTACTGTGTGTTCCCGTTCGCGTCGGAATTATGGATGATCTGGCTGCTGATTATCGCTTACGGTTTATTCTACGGGATGACCGAAGGTTCGGAAAAAGCCCTGGTCGCGGACTTTGTTCCCGCTGAATGCCAGGGCCGGGCTTACGGCCTCTATCATGGGGTTGTCGGACTCGGTGCGCTTCCGGCAAGCCTGGTTTTCGGCATACTGTGGTCAATGACCAGCCCGAAAGTCTCATTCATCCTCGGCGCGTTCTTCGCCGCCGCCGCGGCAGCAGTCATTACCGCGCTCTTCCTGACAACCGCGAAGAAGCAATCGTTATAGTCAGATGATTACCGCCGGACAATAACTTACTTCTTTAAATAGCCAGCCAGCGGAGTTCCGGAGGCGGCCAGGTCTTTGACAATCAGTTCCGCGATGGCAATTGCGCCCTGTTCGGAAAAATGAGTGCGGTCTTTGGGCGAACAGAAGAGCGGGGCAATTCCTTCATTCCCCAATTCCTGCAATAATTTGCCGCTGGAAGTGTAAAGGTCAATACAGACGATATCTTTTTCTCCGGCAACCTTTTTCATTGCGTCAACATATGGTTGCAGTTCGGCGGAGATTTTGCCTTTTTCAAATATCCCGCGATGCATCGGGGTAACCAGTATCGGAGTTGCTTTGACAGCGCGGACATCGTCAACATATTTTTTGAGAAATTCCGTATAGCTCGTGGCGGCATCGGTGGCTTCCGGCTTGTCTTTGGCGTGAGAATCATTATGCCCGAATTGTATCAGCACATAATCTCCCGGTTTTACCAGTTTTAACGTTTTATCCCAATCACCTTGCTGAATAAATGTTTTGGTACTGCGGCCGCTGATCGCCTGGTTGATAATTTTCACGTCGTCGTTGAAAAATCGCGGGATGACCTGTCCCCATCCCCGGATTGTCAGTTCGGGTTTATAATTCGCGACGGTGGAATCGCCGACAAGAATGACATTAATCCTGGCTTTTGAGTTCATGTTTTTTTCAGCCTGTGCTGATAAAGGTTGAATTTGCGCAAGACTGGCGGTTAACACGGCTGCTGTAAATATTTCTTTTATCATTTTGGTCCCTTTGCTGTATACATAAATATTGATGATTATTCCATTATTTCAAAGACAACGTTGCACAAAATCCGGGATTTGTTCACTATTGCGCTTGAAACCGGCTCCGGATATTCTATCATATAGCAGTTGTAGACAGTCGGAAGGAAAGGAATATGGATTTTGAAATAATTTTTAATTGCCCGGAATGCGGGGCGGAAGTCTCCGCGCAGTCGAGCACCGCCGGCCAGACGTTGCAGTGCGGAGCTTGCTTCAAAAATATAACAATCCCGATTCCAGGACTGGAAGAAGGATTGGAAATCGGAGACTTTGTGCTCCGCAGCAAGCTCGGCAGCGGGGGGATGGGTGAAGTCTGGCTGGCAACACAAATTTCCATGCGCCGGCTGGTCGCGCTGAAGATATTGCTGCCGAAATTCTCCGACAACAAACGCTTTGTTGATCGTTTTCTGTCCGAAGCCGCAATGGCCGGGCAACTCAGCCATCCGAATATTATCACGGCTTATTCCGCCGGCCAGGTTGGCAACTATTATTATCTGGCTACCTCATATATTGACGGCATGGAAGTAGCCACCAAGTTGAAAATAGACACGAAACTGTCTGAGCGCGAAGCGCTGAAAATTACCAGGGATATCGCATTTGCGCTGAAATATGCCTGGGACGAGCACAAGATGCTGCACCGGGATGTCAAGCCGGGTAACTTTATGTTGGACCGCAAAGGTTTTGCCAGGCTGATGGATATGGGGATTTCCAAAAGTTTGAAAGACAATCCGGAAGAGTCAGCCACAAACATAATTATGGGAACCCCGGACTATATCAGCCCGGAACAGGCCAAGGCGGAGAAGAATATTGATTTCCGGACCGATCTGTATTCACTTGGTGCTTCGCTCTATCACATGGTAACCGGGAGGCCCCCTTTCCAGGCGGAAACTCCCGGAAAAGTTTTGCAGATGCATGTGAAAACCCCGTTGACGCCACCGGAAAATATAAATCCGGCGATCTCAAAAGAATGTTCCGCGCTGATCCAGATGATGATGGCGAAAGCTCCCAATGACCGTCAGTCCAGTTGGGATTATGTAATAGACGATATTGAAGCGGTACTGACCGGGCGGATGCCGGGCAGAAAGACGCTTGGATTATTCGGAAAAGTTAAAAAAACAGGTGACTCTACCTCCAAGGCGGACGCTGTGATTTCCCTGAAAGGCAAATCGGCGTCTTTCAATAAAAAAAGCGCGGATAATGCCGGCGATAGCGGCATGACGGTTGCCATGGATTCCAATGCCACCATGAAAATGGACGCAGTCGCGGAAGATAAGTCCGAGCCAGTTCCATCGTCAGACTCAAATACAAAAGCCCGTACAGCGCAGGCGCCGCCGGCAAACAGACCGCCGCCAAAGACCAGGACGGTGCCGCCGAAAATCGCCGAATATAATAAAAGATTTCTAAATAAATTAAACATGCTGATATTAACGGCGATAATCTTCATTATAGTTCTGGCAATCGTTATTTTAGCCGTATATCACATGAAAAAATGATAAAAAATCCGCAGCGGTTAAAAGCGTCGCGGAAAGTTATCTCCCGCGTGGCTTACTTCAACATTTCCAGCATGAATTTAAATGCCCGGTCATTGTTGCCGGGCAGCCCTTCATGTCCGAAGTCAGGATAAATTACCACATCTTTAGGTGATGTTATTTTATTAAATGCGGCAAACTGGCTTGACGGCGGACAGACGTTGTCCATCAAGCCGGTAACCATCATGACTTTGCCGCGAATTCGCTTAGTGAGGTTCTGCACATCAATATAGCCAAGGCGGCGAAAAACTTCGTCTTCGCGGGAATGAGTCGGATCAAACCAGCGAAAATACTCACGTAGTTCAGCATAGGCATTGGCGTCTAAATCCATGTCCCAAATGCGTTTGTAGTCGGACAGGAACGGAAACACCGGAGCAGCCCGGTTGATGCGAGGCTCCAGCGAAGCGCAGGCCAGCGTCAGCCCGCCGCCCTGGGAGCCGCCCATTGCGCCGACTCTTGAAGAATCAACTTCCGGCATTTGCATGACCAGGCCGGCAAGCTGGGCGCAGTCCAGATATATCTGGCGAAAAAGCAGTTTTTCCGGCCCGGAATCGAGTCCGCGGATAATTTGTCCTCTAAAAGTGCTGCCGATAACTCCGCCTACGTCTTCCGAGTTCCCTGCCTGTCCCCGGCAGTCCAGCGCGGCAACGGTAAATCCGGCGGCCGCATAAGGCAGCTTGTCATACCAGTCCCCGGAATTGCCGCTGTAACCGTGAAACATGACAACGGCCGGATGTTTTTTCTTGAGCGGTTTCGGACGGAGCAGTTTGGCGAAAACCCTGGCCCCGCCGACGCCGGTAAAATACATGTCGAAACATTCGGCGTAAGGCGCCTGAAAGTCGGATGGAAGCAGTTCCACTTCCGGATCAACGGCTTTCATTTCCGCAATCGAGTTGTCCCAGAATTTGTCGATGTCCTTGGGACACGGGCTGCTGCCTTTGTAAGAACGCAACTTCTCCAGCGGCATGTCAATTAATGGCATAACTATGTCTCCTTGTTATATTTATTCCCGGAATTATCCGGGTTATTTTTTACTTATACTCTGCACGGCTGAAAATTTAACATAGATTGCGAAGATTTTGAGAATTGGTTCGTATTCTGAGAGGCTGCCGATACCGGGTATCGAAGGCCTCGAAGAGTGCTAATCCAAGCTCAAAAGATCACAATCCTGCTCGTCTATTTTAAAATTTTCAGCCGTGCAGAGTATAATACCTGCCGGATTTTCGATTCCGGCACCGGCCCTTGCCGGATTATGCGCAATTCATTGCCGGACACATCAATGACCGTCGAAGCCTGACGGTCCGGCGGAATGGCCCCCGCGTCAACTATTACATCCGGAGTTCCGTTCAAATCTTTAACCGCATCCTGAACATTCAAGGCATTCGGCGTTCCTGATAGATTGGCGCTGGTCGAGGCCAGCGGAAACTTAATGCGGTTAAGCAGGGACAGGATAAACGGATGGTCCGGAATCCGGAATCCGGTTTTGCGGCCTTGCCGGTCGGCGGTTATGATCGTGACCGGACCGGGGCAGAAGTTTTCCGTCAGCAGCGCGGCATCGCTGTTTAAAATTACGCCATGAGCTTCCAGCATGGCTGTACCGTCAGCAAACATTGCCAAAGGCTTGCCGCGGTCGCGCTCTTTCAACTGATAGATTTTCTCTATTCCGGCGCGGTCATTCCAGCGGCAAACCAGCCCGTAAACTGTTTCCGTGGGCACGACCAGCACCGCGCCCGGCGTCTGAAGCTGTTTCGCGCAAGCCAGGACAACCGCTTCAATATTGTTGTTTTCCAGTTTATATGTATTCATTGCCATTTTTTTATTTAGTGTTTTCCGGAATCTATTAATCTATACCGGATAGTGATCTGAAAGCAAGCAAATACAAGCGCAATTTTGAAAATTATTTGGGAATGCTGATATGTTTCCTTCATTTAACTTCCACAAACATTGGACACAAATTCAATCACATAACTTTTGAAGCATCCCGCCGAACTATACACTATATTGCATATTCAACAGCCCGATGATGCTGTCCGGATGTTCCCCCCGACGGAGATGAGCTGTTTTATCGCCATTGGCACGAAATTTCGTTTCAAGGACGTACGGAGGCGTCAGTTTCGGATAGGAGAACGCTTGCGGTTCATGTTTGAGTTTCAGCAGCGCATTGGATGCTCCTTCTTTGATGAGCTTTCTGGCTTTGTGCGGCGACAAGTGAATAGCGCTGAGTTTAGCTTTGCTGTAGGCATTGCAGTCCAGCGCATCCAGGCCATCCGGCAGGATGCCATGTTTGACGCTGACAGTAACAACACCGTGAGTAAGCGCCGCCGCTTCCGCCGCCAGAGCCTGTTCACCGCAGGCCAGGATGGTTGGAATACCCAGTTCCATTGCGCACAGCGCTACATTCCCGTATTCACCAATTGAAATGCCGTTAATGGTTATGTCAATGCGGATGAACGAACCGCTGTGGGTAATATGCGAATAAGGCGTACCGGCTTTGGCGTGCTGCCCGACAAAAGCCAGACCGTTGAAAGTTTTGTCCAGTCCCCACGGCCAGACCGGTTTGGCAACACCGCTGCTCAGTAATGCCCGTTCGTCCAGCATTTCAGGGTCGATTCCGCCACCGTGACCGTCAACTACCACCACCTCGTCAGCCCCGGCTTCGAAAAAACCGGCAACGGCGGCGTTAACCTCTTCGGTCAGGAAGCGTTTGCCTTTTTCGTAATATCTGCCTTCCGGTATAACCCAATCATCAACATTGAGAATACCGGCACAGCCTTCCATGTCAGTCATGATCATAATTTTCATTTAACAGCGTTTCTTATTGGGTAAATTTATACTCGCACATTTTTCCCTTATTTGGTTCGACGATTTTTTCATATTTGATCTTCCAACGTCACAGCCCAAGAATGCGGACAGCATTTTCACGAGCCACTTTATTAAAGACAAGCTCGGAAATACTCCCTGTATTTTTCAGTTCAAGCATAAAGTCAACCAGCGGAGTCGGCCCATCAGGCGCACATATATCTGTTGCGAACATAAGCCTGTCCTGGAATTCGTTCAGAAATTTTACCGCATATTTTGTGTCACGCTTGAGAGCGTTACAGCCACTCCCGGCAGAGAGGTCTCCGTAAAGATTCGGATATTTTCTAATTAGTTTAGGAACAACTCCTTCCTCTTTTACAGGAGAGGCCGGGTAACCGGTTCGTTCTCCCGGGGTTTCCATCCGTGCTATTTCCGCCCAGAATGCCTGCGAGTGTCCGAAAAACTTCAATTTAGGGAACCGCTGTAAGGACATCTCAAGCTGAGGAAGGCCGGGATCATCATACAATCCGTAATGCCATCCAATAGAAGGAGCAATGTGAAATGTAAGAGGGAAACCAGTATCTTCCGCCCCCTTAGGATCGAGCCGTAAATAAAATCACTTTTAATGGGCTACATATCTCTGATATCTGTTCTATCGCCCATCATTAATCACTGTTAAAAATCTTCATATCAAACGAATTGCGGCAC
>CAIKZE010000328.1 GCA_903831825.1 uncultured Lentisphaeria bacterium
GAGCACAAAGCACATGCGTTTTTATTTCTTGAGAAGAAAAATCCAACCCTTTTTTATCTGTTTGTCAAATTAAACGCACGACTTTCTCTAGGTTACGTGCGTTTAATATGACAAATGTGCGTTTAACTTGTCAATTGACCTTTTTATAAATGAGGCAGAAAATGAATGAACGCGTAAAATTATTTTTACGACATGGAAGAGAATTCGCGACGGTATCGGGCAGGGGGGATGCCGATTACTTTTTTAAATCTGCGGATAAAGTGATATTGATCGACATAACCGAGATTGGCGGCGACTTCGGAAATTTTACATTTTGAACCGCATAATAACTCGACGCCGCGCCGCATTTTGACTGTTTCAATATAGCTTTTGGGCGCCATGCCGGTGGTTTCGCGGAATATCCGGCGGAGTTGATTTTCGCTGATATTGCAGTAGGCGGCCATTTCGCTTACCGTCCACCATTTGCTGATATTATGCTTGAGTTCCCTGATCAGCAGATGTATCCGCGATTCAGCGCCGGGCGTTTGTTCGCGCTTGCGGTTTTCGTGATACAGTTCGAAAATCAGATTGAGCAGCAGAGCGTTGGCTTCCAGTTGCGAAGCCAGGGTGGCGCCTTTAAGTTTTTCGATGATCGGGAGCAGGCGGCGGGCGGTTCCGATTTGGATCAGCCCGTCCCGCAGTACGCCCGCATTGTACAGCGCATCAGCCGAAGGCCCCATGAACGCAATTGAATCTTCATGGAAATAATCTTTATAGCCCGCATAACTGTTGGCCTGTCCCGGCGTGGCGATAATGCCTGCACCCGGAGAAATGATCTCCGGTTTTTCACGTTCCGGCGTCCAGTAAAAGCCTTTGCCGCCGATCAGATGAGTAAGCACGTAGAATTTGAATTTTCGCGGGTACGGCGAATCCCTGAAGCCGCTTTTTACATTTGAATAGAACGAACAGATCCAAAGACCGGAGCGGCACATCTGGTCGCGGATGTTCCTGGGGATCGGTTCCTCATTTATTTCCGAAGTGTTGAATTTGTCATTCATTATGAGTGAAAAGTCCATTTATTTTATTAATACTGAATGTATTAATATATATATCATACAGAAAATTACTATATCAATATAAACGATGGAGTTGTTGAAAAATGAATGTTATACCAATGCCGGGAAAAATAAAGACCAAAACCGGAACTTGCGTGCTGGATGAGAAGACGGCGATCATTCTCGATCAGGACAAGCCGCTGATTTCGCTGGAAGGCCCGTTGCTGCTGACAGATACTCTGGCTCAAGCCGTCTGCCGCCGTCCGGTTCTCACGCGCTCGAATAAGCCCGGCGGAAATGCGATTTTCCTGACTCTCGCCGGAACTGCGGACGCCCAGAGCTATAAAATGGCGATAGACAAAAACGGCGTAACGATAACCGGAGACGGTTTGCCCGGCTTGTTTTACGGAATCCAGACACTGCGCCAGATGATCGCGGAATATGGCGCTGAACTGCCCTGTTGCGCCATTGCGGACGCCCCGGATTTTCCCGTTCGCGGTTTCTACCATGACACCACCCGCGGGAAAGTGCCGAAGCTTGAAACGCTGTTTGAACTGGCGGACAAGATGGCGTATTACAAGCTCAACCATCTGGAACTGTATGTTGAACATACTTTTACCTTTGCCGAAATGTCCGACGTCTGGGCCGGCAGCGACCCGCTGACCGCGGAAGAGATTCTGCGGCTTGACGAATATTGCAAAAAACGCCACATTGATCTGGTGCCGTCATTAAGCACCTTTGGCCATTGCTACCATTTGCTTTGCAGTAAACGCCGGGAGCATTTGAACGAACTGGATATCAAGGCTTCCGAATTGCCTTTTTATTTTTACGACCGGATGGCCCACTACACGCTGAACTGTTCCGACGCCGGTTCGTTCAAGCTGGTTGAAGAGATGATCGCGAAATTTTCTCCGCTCTTCAGCTCCAAATATTTTAATATCTGCTGCGATGAGACATTTGATCTGGGAACCGGCAGGAATGCCGCGAAAGCTGAAAAGCACGGCAAGGTGCGCCTTTACCTGGATTTTCTGGAAAAGATTGTCGGAGCGGTCAGGAAACAGGACAAGATTCCGATGTTGTGGGGTGATGTCGTACTGCACGAACCCGATTTGATACCAGAATTTCCGAAGGACGCCGTGGCGCTGAACTGGGATTATTCGGCGGAATGTAAATCCCGCCCGTGCGAACCTTTCGCCCAAAATAAAATCCCGTTTTATGTCTGTCCCGGCGTTCACGGCTGGAATAATTTCTTCAACAATATTAATGTTGCCTGCGAAAACATCTGGAATTACGCCGCGGCGGGCAGAAAAAACGGGGCAATCGGTTTCCTTAATACTGACTGGGGCGATTACGGCCATGTCAACCTGTTTTACAATTCCATGCACGGCATGATTTACGGCGCGGCGGTTGCCTGGAATATTGACGCGGCGAAAGATACTGCCGCTTTTGACAAGGCGTTCAGCGCCCTGGAATTGGGAATCAATTCCACGGCGGCGGTGGATATTGCCAGGGCGATTTCGGCGGCGAGTTCGATTAACTGGGGTAATATCGTCCGCTGGTATGAATCCGTCCGGCGCGGCGAAACTGAAACGGAATCAAGCAAAAAAATCACGGCCCCCGCCGATTACGGCAAGCTGTCCGCCAGCATCAGGAAACTGGAAAAACTCATTCCGGCGTTAACCTTAAAACTGACTGCCGCTAAAACCTCACCATTGAATGTGCGGGAACTTATTACCGGCGCCAGAGGCGCGCTGCTGATGCACCGGATCGCGCAAAGCGTCTGCCGCAGGGATAAAGCTTTGGCCCGGCAAACCGCCGATGACATAAGATTCTTTGAAAAGGATTTTTCCGAAGTCTGGCATTGTCGCAATAAGCCGTCCGAATATTACCGCATCAAAGAAACGCTGCTGGGCATGGCAGTGATGCTGGACGTTATTTGCTGAAGTTAAGCTATAATCCGGTGGAAACAATTCCGCCGGATTATATTCTATATAAAGACAAACGCAATTTTTGAAAATTGTTTATTAGTCTCAATTTAATCCCCAAAAATATTCATTCGCCTTGTGGTGATCGCGTTACCGCAAAAGTAGTGAATTCCGCTGATTTTCCGGCCAGCAACGCTCCTGAATGCATTTCCGGCAAATATTACAATCTTGATAAGCCAAACATGGACACTCCGGGCGTGAAATCCGTCGAATTCGCGGTTGAAATTCCGGTCGCGGGGATATATTATGTTTTTCTGCGGGTTAAGTCTCCAGCCGCGCCTGGCGCGGAACATGATTCGTGCTACATTACTGTGGACGGCGAGAGGCCGCAGAAGGTTTTATTTGCAAACGCGCCTTGCCGGGTGTGGGTTCCGGTACGCTTTCCAAACAATAAAATAGAACCCGGCACGGCATTGAATATGAAACCGGGAAAACATTCAATAAAAGTGTATCCCCGTCAAACTCTGCTGCTGGATACTGTTGCCGTATCGCCTCCGGGACGTCTGGCGATTTGCCGTCAGACACGCTGGCTCATATTCTTGCACAAACTCCATGCCCCCAGTTTGAGTCGTGGGAAAAAATGCTTGACGCGGTGAAACCGGATATTGCCGTCATCGCAACGCGCTATGATCGCAACGGGATAATTTCTCTGGAATGTTTGCGCCGCGGCATTAATTGTTTTACGGAAAAAACGATTGCGCATGATTTTGAAACGCTGGGCGAACTGCAAAAAGCGGCGGAACAGAACCATGCTAAAATTTTCGGCATGCACTGCATGCGCTATGAACCTCATTTCTATGCGGCCCATCAAGTTGTGGTAAGCGGAATTATTGGTGAACCGCGCCTGTTTTTCGGGCAGAAATCATATTGTTTCGGCAATTCCCGGCCTGAATTCTATAAGAACCGGCAATACTACGGAGGAATTATTCTCTGGGTGGCGGTTCATGCTATTGATTTAAGTTTCTGGAACGTCGGCGACTGGAAAAACGTCTCTGCCGTTCAAAGCTCCACTGCCAATCATGATTATGGGGATTGTGAATCTCACTGTTCCATAATGATTGATTTCGGCGCGGGAACAATCGGCAGCATCAATACGGATTTCCTGTTGCCCGGAAAATTCGGATCGCACGGTGATGACCAGATGCGGATCGCCGGCGATAATGGAGTGATCTGGGTGCGGGATGGAAAGGCTTTTTCTGCCACACACACAACTCCGGTAACAGAGTTGCAGGCAGAAGCACCCGGCGACATCTTCAGTGACATCTGCCATGAAATCAACGGTACCGGCAAATGCTTGATTTCCATGGAAGATACATTCCAGGTTTCCCGCCTTGCGCTTACCGCCAGAATGGCGGCTGATTCAGGAAAGACAATTGTGCTTTGAACTGTAACGTAAAGGGCCGATTCAGCTACTGGCTGAAATTCGGCATCGCCGGGACTGAGGTCTCGAATTTTGTTCCGTTGGGTTTAATACCCCCGACCCTTGGATCGGTTTTGGTTTTTGTTCTTGAAGCTCCGGCCCGCCCGCAGGGCGTGGGAGTCCGTTGCGGCAGGTGACAGTCTTGAAGTGAAATTGATGGGGTCTTCGGTTTGTTGCGCCGGTATGCTGGTACTGTCTGCGGACAAGGAAAAACTTATCTCGGAAATTCTGAAATGTCTTTTCAGCAAAAACAATGATCCGTGGATTTTCGAGGAAAACTGGTGAGAAGATACGTTTGTATTTCGCGTATATGCAGAGATATTGTAATGAAGCGATTGCTGATAATTATAGTACAACAACATGCAGGTTAAAATATGAAAAAGATCGATATACACATTCATCCTAAATTTCCTGCCGAAAATGTGGGCGGCATCATTGCGCACATGGATCGGTATGAAATAGAGAAAATTTTCGCTCTCGGTTCCATTACCTCGGAAGAGGTCAATGAAAACATTTTGCGACTGCGCCGGTTGGCCCCTGATCGCATTGTCGGGGCACCATACATCGATCCGCGCGCGTCGGATGCGTTTGACAAGCTGCAACGATATTATGACGCCGGTTGCCGCGTTGTGAAACTCTTTCCCAATTACGGCTATTATCCCGACGATCCTGCGGTTCTGCCATTCTTCGAGAAGGTGGCTTCGCTGCACTGCGGCGTCCTTTCCCATTGCGGCTGGCTTGGAGTAAAAGAAGTATGCGCGACAAAATATGCCCGTCCAAGCCATTTCGAAGAGCTTTTCCGGCGTTTTCCGGAAATCCCCTTTATCATGGCGCACATGGGCGGCATCGACGGTTTCATCGAAGGCATCATGTATACCACGCGAACTCCGAATGTATATCTGGATACCACTCCCGGCCAATCATATTGGGTATTCAAATACGCTCCGGATTTTGTCAAGGGGATGCCGCCGGAAAGACTTTTGCTGGGAAGCGACGGTGTTTCGCCGGAAACTGATGATTCCACATATAAAACTATCAGCGGGCATCTTTCCGCGCTTGGCTGGGAGGCTCGACTCGATGATATCTTTTACAGGAACGCCGATAATCTCATCAAACAGTATCATCTGATCCCTGATTAATTCTGCGCTGATTTTTGGGTAATAGCCTTTATACTGGTTCGCTTCCGGTTGGGCTCTTATTGTCTGTCCACGCTAATTTAAATAAAAATTAATCTAAATTTAAAAAAGAGCCGTAAAAAAATGTCTTTTGCACGAAAAATACCGGAGAATAATTGGCATGTTTCAAAAGCCCAGTTGACATATTTCATGTCACTGGGCCTGAAATGACATCTATTTCTTCTCTGTTTTCTTCCTGAATGAACCTGACACTTTCACGCGCTTGAGGACGAAGCAATTCCTGTCCTCGATGAAC
>CAIKZE010000329.1 GCA_903831825.1 uncultured Lentisphaeria bacterium
CTGAAAAAGGATGGGCTATCATGTCATCGGCAGTAGAAATTTATGAGAATGGATGGGCGCAAGTCCTTGATAAACAAGCATCTTAATATGTTAATTTTAAAAACGTTTAAAACATAGAAGTCTAAAACAAAGATACTAAACAGAGGGGGAGGAAATATTATGGCGGAAATCAGCATGGATTTTGAAAAGCCTATTATTGAATTGGAAAAGAAACTTAGAGAATGGATAGAATTAAGTAAAACCAACAAAATAGAATTAGGAGACGAAGTGAGCGCATTAAAGAAAAAATTAGCGGACACCATGAAGAACGTCTATGATTCAATGACCCCATGGCAGCGTGTCCAGCTGGCCAGACATCCGGAAAGACCTTATACGCTTGATTATATCAGTTGCATCTTTACTGATTTTATGGAATTTCACGGTGACCGCCGCATGCGCGACGATGCCGCGATTGTCGGCGGATTTGCCAAATTCGACGGCAAGCCGGTAATGGTGATCGGCACCCAGAAAGGACGCAATACGAAAGAAAATGTGTTCCGCAACTTCGGCTGGCCGCATCCGGAAGGCTACAGAAAAGCTCTGCGCCTGATGCAGCTTGCCGAACTGGCTAAAGCCCCGATCATAACCTTTGTCGATACTCCCGGAGCCTTTCCGGGAATCGCTTCGGAAGAACGTCACATCGGGGAAGCCATTGCCGTTAATATGCGCGAAATGTTCGGACTTAAAGTTCCGATTATTTCGGTTATCATCGGCGAAGGCGGCAGCGGCGGCGCGATCGGCATCGGCGTCGGCAACCGCATCCTGATTATGGAGAACTCCTATTATTCGGTAATCACCCCGGAAGGCTGCGCGGCGATCCTGTGGAATGACCGCTCTTATGCCGAAAAAGCCGCTGAAGCGCTTAACCTGACGGCTAACGATCTTAAACGCCTGAACGTTGCCGATGAAATTGTTGCCGAACCGCTCGGCGGCGCCCATAAGGACCCGGTCAAGGCGGCGGAACTGCTCAAAGCTTCGCTCAAAAAACATCTGAACGAACTTAGGAAGATGACCCCGGAAGCGCTTATGGAAGACCGTTATAAGAAGTTCCGCGCCATCGCCGTATTTACGGAAGAGGCGGAGAAAAAAGCCGAGATTAAGGAAGAGGCAAAGGAAGGGGAAAAGGCGTGACCTTTGAAAAGAAAAAGCTGACAGTCCGCCTGGCGGAAGAAAAAGATGTTGACCAGGTTCAGCAGTTGCTGGATATCTATGCCCGCGACCAGATTATTCTGGCCAGGACGCGGGAAGATATCCAGGAGAATCTCGACCGCTTTATTGTCGCGGAAACAGATGGAGAAATCAAAGGCTGTGTTGCGATCCGCGATTTCGGCAATGACCTGCTTGAAGTCCGCTCCCTCGCGGTGCAGCCGGATTGTTTCGGCCAGGGCATCGGACGCGTTTTGATTGAAGAATTGATCCGGATACTTGAAGACGAAAGACATTCTTTCCGGCTTTTTGCGCTGACTTACAAGACAAAATTCTTTGTAAAGCTCGGATTCCAGCGGGTCAGCATGGATATGTTCCCTGAAAAAATCTGGAGCGACTGCGTCAAGTGTCCCAAAAAAGAACACTGCGACGAAGAAGCCGTGCTGCTTGACCGCAAAGGTTAGGCCGCCTTCTAGCTGCGACCCCGGAGCCTGGTTATGTCCTTGGAAGAGCGAAATATTTCCGCCGTGGTTGAAGGCGACGCCGATGGCCGCCGTCTGGACCTGTGGCTTACCGCCAGATTCACCTATCGTTCCAGAAATCAGTGGCAGACGATAATCCGCGAGGCTAAAATACTGGTCAACGGTTCCGCCGTCCGCAGTTCGCGCGTACTCCGCACCGGTGACGTCGTTGCCTTTATCCCGGAAATTGAAGAACCTGCCGTGGTCATGGATTATTCGATAATTTACGAGGATGAATATTTCTTTGTCGTGAATAAAGGCGGACATTTGCCCTGCCATCCCGCCGGGCCGTTCTACCGCAACACGCTCTGGTACGATATGTCGCGGAAATACGGCAAGGTATTTATCGTCAACCGCCTGGATCGCGAAACTTCCGGCCTGATGCTGGCGGCCAGGGACAATGTTACAGCCTCAAATCTCTCCGCGATGCTGATGGACGGACGGTTGAAAAAGAAGTATTACGCGCTTGTTTTCGGCGATTTCAAGCAGCGGATTGAAGCCGGAGGCCGGCTGGTCAAAGATACTTCCAGCCAGGTTATGAAAAAGCGGAAATTTGTCATGGAAGCCGATTTTAAGGGCGATCCCGGAACGGCGGAAACCGCCTTTACGCTCTTTGAACCGGTGGCGTTTGACGGACGGTATTCAACCGTGCGCGCAATCCCGGAAACCGGCCGGCTGCACCAGATCCGCGCCACGCTTTGTTCGCTCGGATTCCCGCTGCTGGGAGACAAACTTTACGGGCCGGACGATACCCTTTACCTGAAAATTGCCGATGACCTTATCACTCCTGAAGAATGGTCCAGCCTGATTTTGAAACGCCAGGCGCTTCATGCTTATTATCTGGGTTTCCCGCACCCTCAATCCGGTGAAAACATGGAATTTGAGGTAGCTATTCCCGCGGATATGCAGGTTTAATATACGTAAATCCAGAATTCAGTAGTCAGAATTCAGTAGTCAGAATAAAAGCATAACTATCAAATCCTGAAATTTCTTTACTGTTTGTTTTCATTTCTCTTGTCTTCTGGTTTCCGGCTTTATTCTTTGTCTTAAATTTTTTCTTTTGAAACTCTGCTTTTTTTTCCTTTGAAAGACTTTTCAAATTCCTGCGAGTTCCTTATTTCCTAAAACTGCGGGGTACCGCAGTCCGCCGCTGACTACTGAATCCTGACTTCTGACTCCCTGTCCCTGTGTTTAACCCGTCTTAGCTGTTAAGGGCTTGCAGCGCTTTGCGGATAAGGTTCTCGCTGGAACACTCTTTCTCCGGGATTTCTTCGACGATTTTGTGCAGAGCTTTGCGGATTTTTTCCGACTTGAAGCCGAGCTGTTCCAGCGCCAGCAGGGCGTCTTCCGCCGCCGCTGACACGGTGTCCGGGATGGTCTTGCCGGCTGTGCTGCTTATAGCCGGGGCCAGCTTGCCTATTTTGTCGCGCAGTTCGACAATCAGGCGCTCGGCGGTTTTGGGGCCGATGCCGCTGATGCGTTTGATTACGTTTAAATCGCGGTTGACCACGGCGGCGCAGAACGACGACACCGGCAGGCTGCTGAGAATGCTCAACGCCAGTTTCGGGCCGACGCCGGTAGCGCCGAGCAAGATTTCGAAAAGCTGTTTTTCCTCGGGCACGGCGAAGCCGTAAAGGTTGATGGCGTCTTCGCGCACCTGGGTATTGATCAGCAGTATGACTTCCGATCCCGCCCGCGGCAGTCGGTCGTAAGTGCTCATGGGAATAGACACCAGATACCCTACGCCGTGAACATCCACCACCACTTGCGTCAGATTAATCTCCAGCAGTATGCCTTTAAGCCTGGCAATCATAATGTCTCCTTTTATTGATTTTTAAGCTGTTAATATTCCGCGCCTCTGGCGCTTTCTTCTGAATTCCGTCTTCGGTTTCTCATTCTGAATTATGGCTGTTAATATGTCGCGCCTCTGGCGCTGTATTTATGGCTTTTCAAGCTATTAATATTCCGCGTCTCTGGCGCTTTCTTCTGAATTCCGTCTTCGGTTTCTCATTCTGAATTCTGACTCCTGAATTCTGACTTCTCCTGGGTTTTGTATTACTTTAAGGTAATTTCCATGGAAATATCGGCGGCTTTGACCGAGTGGGTCAGCGCCCCGGCGGAAACGAAATCAACCCCGATTTTGCCGATGTGCGGAATCCGTTTGAGCGTGATTCCGCCGCTGGCTTCGAGTTTAGCGCGTCCGGCATTGATTTTTACCGCCTCGGTCATCTGGGCGTCAGTCATATTGTCCAGCAGGATATATTCCGCGCCGGATTCGGCGGCTTCGCGCACTTCGTCCAGATTGTCGGCTTCGACTTCGATTTCCAGTTCCGGATATTTCTCCCTGGCCCGCTGGACGGAACGGGTAATGCCTTTTTCGCCTTCCAGCCCGGCCAGTTCGCGATGATTGTCTTTAATCATAATCCGGTCGTAAAGCCCGATGCGGTGGTTGGACGCGCCGCCGGCGGCGACGGCGTATTTTTCCAGATTGCGCCAGCCGGGCGTGGTTTTCCGGGTGTCCAGCACCACGGTATTGGTGCCTTCCAGCGCCTCCGCATAGCGGCGGGCGGTGGTGGCAATCCCGCACAGCCGTTGCAGAAAATTGAGGGCGGTGCGTTCCGCGGTCAACAGCGAACGCGCCCGTCCGGAAATCTTTGCCAGCGGAGCGCCGGCCTTGCAGAAATCCCCGTCCTGCGCCAGCGACTGCCAGACCAGTGACCGGTCAACCGCCTTGAACACCCGTTCCGCCACTGCCATTCCGGCGCAAACGCAGTCTTCCTTGCAGTTCAAAAGTGCGGCGGCCATCGTATTTTCAGGGATCACGGCGTTGCTGGTGGTGTCGCCGCGCCCGTTAAGGTCTTCCTCCAGCGCCAGTTTGATCAGGATATCGACCCGACTGAAATCTATCTGCGGTAGTATTTTATTCATAAACGATCCTTCATTGCCTCTAAATAGTGGACATCCTGGAAATATTCTTAATCGCGGTGGCCCGGCCGGTCAGGTGATCGTAAGAGACGACTACCGCATCCAGCCGGATCCCGGTTTCCACCACCGGCAGCGCTTTCGGCATGCCGGAACGGAACTTGGCAACCACCGCCTGAACGTCTCTGCCCAGGATGGAACATTCCGCCCCGGTCATTCCGACGTCGGAAATGAATGCCGTGCCGCCGGGCAGCACTTTGGCGTCGGCGGTCTGCACATGGGTATGGGTGCCGAGCACCGCCGTCACCTTGCCGTTGAGAAAATGCGCCATCGCGGCCTTTTCACTGGTGGCTTCGGCGTGAAAATCAACGATTATGCACTTGACTGAAGGCGGAATTTCCTTCAGCACTTTTTCCGCCGTTTCAAACGGGCAGTAAGCGCTTTCGCGCACAAAGATTTTCCCCAGCAGATTGATGACCGCGATTTCGCCGCCGCCGGGATTGCGGTAAACCCGCCAGCCCCGGCCGGGTTGCAGATTGCTGAAATTGGCCGGGCGGAGCACATTGTCAAACTGGACGATTTCCTGTTCGAAAGGCTTCTGGTCCCAGACATGGTCGCCGGTAGTGAAAACGTCCACGACGTCGGTTATTTCTTTCAGGCACTTTGCCGCCAACCCGGCCCCGGCGGCGATGTTTTCCGCATTCGCGATGCAGAAACTGCAATTAAACTCGCGCCGCAGTTCCGGAGCCATTTCCAATACGGCTTTGCGGCCGCCCTTGCCGACAATGTCGCCGATAAAAAGTAAATTCATGTAACCCTCAGTAAAGATCGTTTGTTCAAAATGATAAAATAATATCCTTTCGGATTTTATCCAATCTGAAATCATTTTTTAATGCCAGGAAATCAACGACGCCTTTTGTGAATACGTGGGTCTTATGGGTCTTATGGGTCTTATGGGTCTTATGGGTTTTATGGGTTTTGAAAACATTCCGGCGGTTTTCCGCTTTTCTCTCCTGCATTCGCGGAACCCGCCAAGCGGGGGGTGCACTTTTCTCGCTCCTCCATTGTGCAAGGCCCATAGGCCCCATAGGCCTCATAGGACCCATTAGTTTCTGCTGCTCCAGCAGCAGACCGTAGATTTCAGAAAACTATTGGGCATAAGTCTCGCCGGTGTTTTCAGTATTTGCTTTAGTTTTGGCAATCCCAGGCTGGGAAAAAACTAATTGCAGATAATGAACTTTATTTTGTTTTTTCACAGATGTACAGCAGTCGGTCGAAATTTGCGTCGGGCGGCAGCGTGTCGGCTACGCTGAAAATCAGGTTATTGAAGGGATAACATTCCTCAAACAGCCGGTCGATAAAATCTTTGAAATCGCGATCACTGCATGAGGAAGAAAGCATGATGACTGAAGGGATTCCGCCCCATATGCTTATTTTTTGCTTAAACGCGTCGCGATATTGCCGCATGGTCAGGCTTGTCATCGGCGCGGGACAGATCGAGTCGGCGACATCGAAGTTGCTGTCCAGATATGACTGGATAAGCCCTTTATTTTCACCGTCAGTATGTGTCAGCAGCAATTTTCCCGCCGCATGAAGCTGCCCGGACGCATATTCCAGCCAGGGTTTTATGTGTTCATCAAAAAAAGGCGGACAGGTTATGGCGGCGTCATAATTGGCGCCGAACAGCACCACCTCCGCCTTGGTAAGCCGCGCCGAATCTATGATTTGCTTATAAATTTCCGCCAGCGGCGCAACCAGTTCGCGCATCAGATGCGGGAAATCGTAAAGGTCATAAATGAACTGGTCGAATTTTATCAGATCCCGCATGATATGCTGCATGGGGCCGGCGGCCAACGATAAAAACGCGACGGCCAAACCTTTATCTCCAATCAGCTCATAATGCGCGGCGTAATTTTCCGGAACCGGTCTGATTTTTACCCTTGAAAAAATATCCGTCAATTTCAAATAATCATCATGCTCTTTGATCGCGCATTCGGTAATATCCGGGATCGACGCGCCGGAATGCAAGAATTCCCGGCTGTAGTTGATTCCCGTTGTCACCGGGCCGAACTTTGAAGAATATGTGACTTTAAGTTCGCCATTGCGGATTTCCGCTTTAAAATCCACATCGCTGAAATCCACAAAATAGGGAAAACAAGGATGATTGAAAAAGCCCAGTCCCCGGTGATAAATATCTTCGATATTGCCGGAGCTCAGGAAGGTCGGAACGACAGAATGAAATCCAACCCCCAGCTTTTGCGATACTTCCATCAGCGAAAGGTCTTTGAATTCGCCCGGCAGCGTGTTGCGCATTTTGTTGGCGCTGTGCCAGATGTCCAATCGCGGCACGAACAATGGGCAACAATCATTTTCTCCGCGAATTTTTCCAAGAATTTTTTTTCTGAAATTCATTTTTCCCGCCGGTATTTCTTTGTTTCACGGGCAAGTATTTTTAAATTTTCCATCGGGGCGTCCAGCGGCACGGCGCATTCCGGCCCGATGACATTAATTTTATTGTTAACCTTTTCCAGCACGTCCGCGGCAATTTTTTCCGGGGAACCCGTCCTTATCACATCATAATTACTGGTGCCGCCCATCAGCGCCAGCTTGTCGCCGGCAAGGCTTCTGGCGGTGGCGGTCGGAACTTTTGAATCGAAATGAAAGCAGGCTACTCCAGTTTCGGCAATATATCTGATCCGGTCGGAAGTGTCCCCGCAAATATGCAAAATCAACGGGCATTTTATGCGTTCCGCAAGCTCCTGATGAATTTCTTTCAGGAAATCGCGGTAGGTGTCGGGGGAACATAAATCGCGGGTGCAATGGTCTCCCAGGCAAATAGTGTCGGCCCCGGCGTCAATTTGAGCGTTGGCAAACGCGACGGTGACTTCGATGAGTTTGCGCATCGCTTTTTTTACTTCGTCCGGTTCGAGCAGGGATGCGATGAGAAAATTTTCCACGCCGTAAACATGATAACCCAGGGTCCAGGGGCCGAAGACCTTGCCGGTTACGGCGGCATCCCGGTCGAAACGCTTTTTCAGGATTTTTATCGCTTTTAACGGAGTTTGGCAGGACTCCCGCATTAAGAAGTCATGCGGAATTTTAATTTCATCACCCACATTTTCGCAGAGATGATGCTGACAGTCGGGCATGCGATGTTTTTCGCCCCAGTCCACGCGGCAGCCCAGCGCGGCCGATTCGTGCCACACGCCAAAAAGCGGCATGACATTGTCAAAGCCCAATTCGGAGCAGCCGGCCCCGGCCAGCAGCGCCATTTTTTCCGCATCAATATTGGCTTCCGGAAAAAAAGCGCCGGTTTTATCCATCAGTTCCATGGTCGCGATGGAAGTGGCGCTTCCGCAAGCCGGATTATATTCGCCCGCTTGGGACAAAGCATTCATGAAAAGCTTTTTTGACATATGCAGTGCTCCTGATATTATTGTTGTATATAATAAAAATAATGTTATTTTATTAAATATTCGTCTTGAAAAATCACATATATATCCGGAATATTAAGATATATGACAAATAAGTTATACAAGAACATTCAGTTTCTCGATCTTGGTTTTTGCTGCCGCTGCGAATCCCTGGCAATCTGGCCGTGTTTCCATCAGCATAATGAAGTCGAGCTGATGTTTATTAAAGCCGGCTATGTCACCTATCGCTTCGGCGGCAGTGTCCGGAAGCTCACAGCCGGCGAAACCGTTTGTTTCTGGAGTTCAGTTCCGCATCAGATAGTTGATGCGGGCAAAGACTCCTTTTTCGAATGGCTGACCATTCCGCTGGGCTTATTCATCCAATGGCAACTGCCGGAATATTTTTCATCAAAAGTCATTCAAGGCGAAATGATCGTTGTTGCGGGGGATAGCCTGCCGGAGTCGTCGCCTTTTGCGCAATGGGAAAAAGACCTGAGCTTAAACAGCGAGGCCGCCCGCAGGATTGTTGCGCTTGAAGCGGAGGCCAGGTTCCGGCGTCTGGCATTGAGCATTGAAGCTAAAAATTTAAAGTCCGCTTCCGGGAAAAGAGTATTGCCGTTTTCTGCCGGCAGCCTTGGGAAAATCGAGCAGATGAATCTCTATATTGCCGGGAATTATCAAAAAAAGCTGAGCGTGGCGGAAATTGCGGAGAAAGTGAAGCTGCATCCCAATTACACGGTAACGCTGTTTCGCTCTCATTGCGGAATCGGGATTGTCGATTTTATTTCCCGGCTCCGGATATCGCATGCGCAGCGGCTTTTATCGACCACCGACCTGAAAATGCTGGATATCGCATTCGATTCCGGTTTCTCTTCAATCAGCAGTTTTTATGAAGTTTTTAAGCGGGTGTGCAAGAAAACACCGAGCCAATACCGGGCCGACAACAGCCTCCATAAATTATGATTTGCGATAGCATAAAGTAATTGCGGGATTTGATTTGGCAGATAACGCTTCTACTGATATATTGCTTGAATCAATTTCTGACATGACTTTAACATTTATATAATTAAGGATGTGGAAAATGAGCAAAAGCGGCAAAGCAGATGACATTGTTCTGATTATCGGGGCGCATCACGAAGAAGTGGAAGCAGAATTCCCGAATATCGCGGCGAAACTGGCGGACAAATGCAGCCGGGTCGTCATCCTCAACCCGGTCGGCGGCTGGAACTGGAGTTTCATCCGCGAACTCGGCCCCGACGGCGTGCAGCATACCATCCGCGAAGCCAAGGCCGCCGCGAAAGAGCTGGGCTGCGAAAAAGTCATTTGGGACTATCCGGTGGCGGAGGTCGATGAACACAAACTTGAAATCATGCGGCGGCTGGCGGATTTTATCCTGGACCTGAACCCGTCAATCGTGCTGACTCACTGGCCGCAGGATTCGCATGCGGACCACCGCACCATCGCCAGAATCAGCCGTCATGTGCTGAATGTCGCGCCCAATCTGGTGGAAGACTCTAAACGCAGCCTGAACGTGAAGGAAATATATGCCTTTCAGGTCGGAATCACCCAGACTTATAATTACAGCCCCGATTTTCTGGTGCTGGCCGATGACGCCAGCATGAAAAAAGCCGAAAAAGCGCTGGAATGTTTCCACGGCACCGCCCGGCAGAAAGCCCAGGTGTGGTGGGAAAATGTGCAGGCGAAAACCAATAGCTGGAAGCAAATTACCGGCGGCATTCCGGCGGAACCGCTGAAATTTGTCGGCCCGCAACTGCCCTTGAACGGTTTCCGTCTGGCGGAAATCCTGGGCGACGATATCATCAGCATGCCGTTCGACCGCTGGATCTACGATGCGCATGGGGAAATTTAGAATGTTTTTTTCTTTCAGTTCAAATTTTATTTTTCCAACCAGCAAATGGTATGATGTATGGTTTATTGAAATAAGTATAATGGCGTGTATATCTGCTTTTTCAGATGAATTGTTAAAGTTAAAACTATCTGAACAATGTGAATTCACAAAAAGAAATGTAAAAATATTGGCATGTTTCAAAAGCCCAGTTGACATATTTCATGTCACTGGGCCTGAAATGACATCTATTTCTTCTCTGTTTTCTTCCTGAATGAACCTGACACTTTCACGCGCTTGAGGACGAAGCAATTCCTGTCCTCGATGAAC
>CAIKZE010000330.1 GCA_903831825.1 uncultured Lentisphaeria bacterium
ATAAAAAACTGGATAGTCTCCTGTCATGTCTCAACGACGCGGAGATGAAATATCCGGGAACTAATCTAACTTTGAGATACACCAGAATTGGAAATTGAAAAAGGTGTCAGCGCTAATTCCCGCAGATCAAGATTCCTGAATTTGCGGTCATTGCTTTTACCTTTCGATATTCTCAATCTGTTTTTTCAAAACATTAATCTTATATCATTAGCTGACTAAATGAACGGACATGAACCTGTTTTTGAGCCAGCCTCAGTGTTTCGGCGGCGGCAGGATTTCCAGCCAGTAGCCGTCGGGATCAGCGATGAAATAAATCCCCATGTTTTTATTTTCGTAGCAGATGCAGCCCATTTCCTGATGTTTCCGGTGAGCGGCTTCAAAATTGTCGGTTCTGAACGCCAGATGGATTTCATTGTCGCCCAGATTGTACGGGCGGTCCATGTCGCGCATCCAGGTCAGTTCCAGCAGATGCTTTGATTCGCCGTCCGCGAGATAGACGATGATGAACGCCCCGTCGGGAGCAACGACTCTTCTTGATTCTTTCAGACCAAGCGCCTGTTGATAGAAAGCAAGGCTTTTTTCCAGGTCGAAAACGTTAAAATTATTGTGTGCGAAAGTAAACTTCATAATCCAACCTCCATTTATAATTTGGGATGCCCCAATACTGCTTATTATAATCCGGCGATCAGTTTTTCGGCGAACCCCGGCAGTTTGAACGCGGCCCGGTGAACGTCAGGGGTGTAATATCTGAGCGCCTTCCGCATGACGGCGTCCGGTTCCCGCGCCGGGTTGCGGATATCGTATATGGAAGAACCGACGCAGGCCCCGATATTGCCGCTGGGATAAGTCGGCACTATCATCAGAAAATAACCGTAAACCTGAAAAAGGCTTTTGGTGATGGAAACCAGCCGGGAGACAATTTTAGGATGCAGAAAAACCGATTCCGACTGGGAAGTGATAATGCCGCCTTCGCGCAGCGCCGCCTGCATGCCGTGATAGAATTTTTCATTGAACAGGGATTCGCCGGGTCCGATCGGATCGGTGGAGTCAACAATAATCACATCATAGAAATTCAGGCGTTCCTTAACGAATTCGCTGCCGTCGGCAATGTGGATTTTCACTCTGGGATCATCGAATCCGCAAGCGGTGAAAGGGAGAAACCGGCGCGCCGCATTAATGACTTGCTCGTCTATTTCGCAGATGTCTATTTCTTCGACACATTGATGCCGGGCGATTTCGCGCAGCACGCCGCCGTCGCCGCCGCCGATGACCAGCGCCCGGCGCGGCGCGGGATGGGAAAACATCGGGATATGGGTGAGCATTTCCTGATAGGCGAATTCGTCGAACTCGGTAAGCTGAACCACGCCGTCCAGCGTCAGCAGCCTGCCGCAGAATGGGGTGTCATAAACGTCAATCTGCTGGAAAGCGCTTTTTTGGCTGAAAAGATGTTCGCCGACTTCGATTGAAACCGCGAATCCGGAATTGCCTTCGGTAACCCAGTTGCCTTTCAAATCAATCATTTGCATGCTCCGTTCAGCGGCGCAGTCCGACCTGCATCCTGTAATGTTTGCCCTGGAAAAACTCGGTGGCGAATTCGGCGACAGTGCGCGGCTCAAAGAATTTACAACTGAAAATATCCAGATAGGCCGCATTGACGGAATTGGCGAAATGCCCTGAAATCAGCGAAGTTTCAATCAATTGGGTCATGCTGAATCCGACAGCCCGCTTGTTTTGTCCGAAATTAACGACATTGCATTCGCCGAAAGCCTTCATCTTTATCTTCTTGCACAGCTTGGCCGAAAATTGTTTGATATACTCCGCATCAGTAATAAGGTCGTGATTGCAATTATAAATATCAACCGAGGCGGTAAGCCCCCAGGCTTTGCTTTCCTGAAACCGTTTTTTCCAGGAAAGCGCATACAGATGGGTGCAGTTTTTGAATACCGGCACCAGCTTTTCCACGCCGTTGTTGGAAACAATGCCGCGGTTCATCAGGCTGGAAATCACGGAACCGCCGGCTTGCAGGCTTTTGCTCAGTGAATTTACCGCGGCTTTGAAATCAATCCGGTCACCGCAGGTGAAAATATCCACGGCGGCATAGTCGTATTCAGGCCAGGAATGAACCGAGAAGTGGGATTCGGCAATAATGATGAATCCGCTTACTCCCTGGGGCTCGAATGAATGAAAGTTTGATCCAAGAACTGTCGCCTTGCTGACTCGGGCCGCCTCGAGAAAAGCTTTTTCCATTTTTTTCTCGTCGGCCAGAAATTCCGAGTCGCAATCATAAAATTCAACGGTCATATGTTTGCCGAGCGCAAAATCTCTATGATCGCATTGAGGCGTTCCTTGCATTTTTAAATCTCAGATTCCCTGACTTTGACATTTTGACATGAGCCAGGAGTTGAAGGCCGCCCTTGCAGCTCCTGCTTTTTTCTGATGATAGACATATTCAATATATTTTTTCTGCTTTTCGAACTCCGCGGCGTCCGGCAGCGTCCGCTTTTCAACACAAATAATAAAGGCGCCGTATTCAGCCGGCATCGGGGCGGAAACTCCATTGACCGGCAGATCTTCGACGATTCTGGCAATTCTGGCGCCTTCGGGTCCATACGGCGGCTCCATGACGATAAAAGAATCCAGCTTTTCAAATTTGGGCGCGCTAATGGACTTGACGGACTTAATCCGTTCCGCGGCTTTTGCCTGAGACAGGTTAAGCGCGGTATTGCGGGCGGCTTCTCCGGCGAGATTAAACGCTTTCATTTTCTTGATTTCGCTCAACAGATCGCGGCGCGCTTCGTCAAATTCTTTCTGGCGGGATGCCTGTTTATTGGTGAGAAATGCCACATATGCGGCTTTCTTTCCTGCAACCGCGTTGGAAACGGGAACATTTTCATAAACCTGTGCAACCTGTTTGACCAGTTCCGGTTCCTTGATTTCACCGAGCGCCTGGTCTTCAGCGGAGAACCAGTCGGTTTTAACCGGGTTCAATTTGTTCTTTTCGACAAAGGTATTGAAAACCTGGTATTGTCCGTTTTTTTCCGTTTCGCTGACTTTCTCGTAAACGTCGCGGGCAAAGATCTGGGCGTTTCTTAAAGCGATATCGGCGCGGATTTTATCATCAAGCATCTTTTTCGCTTTTTCCCTGGCCTGTTCAAAAGGCAGGACTTTCGCTTCCTGCTTCTCATCGGCGGGGGGCTGGGTAAACAGCCGCTTGTTGTCGTCGTAGAATTTCTGGACAGCGGCGGCGCTGGTTTGCGCGGCAGCTTCCGCGGCGTAATTATTGTAGTCAAAAGCCACTACCGAAGCCTGGAATTTAGCGGGCATAATGAATTTTTTGCGGTTGATATCGAAATAATCTTTCATTTCTTTTTCCGAAACCATCACTCCGGCAAGATAGTCTTCAACTTTGAAACGGCCGATCCAGACATCAAACTTTTCATTGAACTCGTTGTAATAGGCTTTGATTTCGCCGGGGGTGACGATTACGCTTTCGTCAATTTCCTGTTCCAGCGCCTGCTGAAGCAGGAAGCTTCTGACGCTTTCGTCAAGATCCAGCGGCGAAAAACCGTTGGGCTTGAGAACATTATCTAAATATTTCTGAAAAATGGCAACATCGAACTGTTTTGATTCTTTACCCTGAAATACCGGCAGTTTGGCGATAAAATCCGCAATCTGCTGATCGGTTACTTTAATGCCGCGCTGATTGGCGGCTTCGATCCGGCACAGCGCCGGAAACGTCTCCTGCCTGGCCATTTCATCCAATTGCGGATTGCCGAGCGGAATGCCGCCGTATATCAGCGACAGAATAATCATATTTCTGCCTGCCTGATCGCGGAATTCCTGGTGAGCGATTTTCCGGCCGAAAACACTGCCGAAAGTCATCTCCTGTCCACGCTGACTGAAAAGACTCGTAAACCCGGGGGTCAGAAATCCCAGAAAAGAGACTATGACCGCAAGAGTTATTATCGCGAACATTGTACGTCCATGTTTGGAAAACATGGAATTCATCTTTCTGATAACCATTGCTGTTTTAACCTTATGCTAAATTAATATTTAAGACGCTTTCAATCATTAACCGGATCATAAAAAACAATTTTCTAAAATTGTCCGCATGTAAAGATAAAATATTTTATCAATTTAGCAAGAATTATGTAAGGAATTTTTTAAAAAATATCCCATCTCTGCATAATTAAGGGCCGGATTAACGCTGATTTACCGGAAAGCGAGGGATTATGCAAAAATTAACTCAGATAAAAAACTGGAGGCGCGGACCGGAATTGAACCGGTATACGAGGTTTTGCAGACCACTGCCTAGCCATTCGGCCACCACGCCTTGTTCAAGCCTATAAAATAGCCCATACCGGAAATTTTGCTAACAGGAAACCTTAAAATCTTGGAAAAAAGTTGCCGGCTTAAACCGCAGTCTTTGCAATTTGCCATAAAATAAAACAGCATCAAAGCGTAAAATAACTTTAAGCCTTGATGCTTGTTTGTCGGTTCAGAATCAAAAGTAGATCAAATTCTATTACTGATGACCTTGGATTATGCGATCTCTTTCAGCTTTCTGGCGGTGTTCTTTGCCAGTTCCATATCGGGCAGCACCAAGTCCGGCAGACGGCAGAACGGAATCATTTCCGCGGTAATCGGGCCCTTGAATCCGACTTTGTCCAATTCGGCAATCACCTGCTTGAAGTTGACTTCGCCGTCAGTCAGGTCGTCGCCGAAACCGTGAAGGCCGCCGGCGCAGTCCTGTCCCCGGAAATTTTTGAAGTGCACCGCCTTGATGCGTTTGCCGAGAATCGCGATCCAATGTTCGGGAAACCCGGTCAGCATCACATTGCCGACGTCAAAATAGCTGCCGATGAAATCCGACTTGAACTGATCGATATAACATTTCATCTCCACCGGCGACAGCAGAAATTTGTTCCAGACGTTTTCAATGCAGATGTTGACTTTCAATTTTTCCGCCAGCGGCAGCAACTGCTTCAGGGACTCGGTGGAATTATCCCATACTTCCTGATATGGCACAACCGGACGCGACGGGTCCCAGGCGACCTGTACCGCTCCGGGAACCACCAGGATGCTTTCCGCGCCCAGCCAGTTGGCCGCCTGGAGATATTTTTTGGTGAACTCGATTGCCTTGCCGCGTTCGGCGGCATCGGGCGACCCCAGTGACAAACCCCAGTATGTGCCGGTGGCCATTGAGCGCAATCCGATCTTTTGGGTCTTGGCATAGTCGGCAATCTTCCGGCATTCCTGCTCGGTGATATCGGTTTTAATACAGCCGTCAAAAGTCAGCTCGATACCGTCAAGCCCCATTGATTTGGCGTCGTCAATTGCGGCAAATGCGCTTTTCTCTCCGGCAAATCCGCCCAGAACCCAATAATTTATAGCCTTGTAATATTTCATCTGGTAATCCTCAATATTTGATTTTTACGGTTTTGCGCTTATCGGCGGACTGCTGTTCCGCGGTAATGATTTTCATGGAATCCAGCATTTCATCCAGCGTGATGAACTTGTCCGGACGTTTGTTCTTCTGTACGCAGCCGAGGAAGTAATCAAGTTCTTCGTGCCAGCCGGTGGGCAGTGCGGGATTGGCCGGTTTCGGCTCTTCGACTTTGCCGTTTTCATAGTAGATTTTGAAGCCGGACGAATTAAACACAACAGTGGCTTTTTCGCAAATGATCTGGAAGCTCATTTCGAACGGCACACCTTTCGCCGCCGCCCAGCCGCCTTCAGCCGCGACCAGCGTTCCATTGCCGAACTCGTAATTGGTAATGACATGGTCCATGGTGCCGTCGCTGCTTCTCGAATTCATCCCGAAAGAAGTGACTGACTGCGGACGGCCGAAAAAGAATCTGACCGCGTCGGCATCGTGAAGATGCAGGTCCAGCAGCGCGCCGCCGCTGAGTTTGCCGTCCATGAACCAGTTTTTCCAGGCATTGCCCGCGATGTTGGGCGAAAGACGGGTAAAAGTGGCGCTGCGCAGTTTGCCGAGCTTGCCGGACTTATAAAGCTCTCTGGTATAACTGTATTCCGGCCAGTATCTGATACACATGCCTACCGTGAAAAACTTATCGCTTTTTTTAGCCTCGGCAATGATTGCTTCGGCTTCTTTTACATTACGGGCTAAGGGCTTTTCACAGAAAACATGTTTCCCGGCCTTGAGGGCAGCCACCGCATACTGGCAATGCAGAAACGTCGGAACGCAGATATCCACAACATCAACGTTCGGATCATTGATCAGATCCATACCGTCGGCATAAGTTTTTATTCCGGTCAAATCCATCGGTTTGCTGTTATCGCCGCCGCCGATGTTGCCGATGACCTTGCGAATATCGCCTTTGCGTTTAGCGGCATCGACGTCGGCGATGGCGGTGATTTCCGCTTTCGGGTTCGATTTATGAATCCCGTAATGAGTGGTGCCCATGAATCCCAGCCCGATAATCCCGACTCTTACTTTTCTGGTCATAATAATATTCCTTATTTTGATGTTATACTGTTAATAATACAATGGAATCTAAGCTTTTTAAATGGAATAAACGGCAAAGACATGGACTTTCCTGCAATTGTGATGTATTATTTGTCAATATAAAGACACGCTTTTTATAAGGAATGATCTGTCATGAATAATACGCTGGAACTGATTTTACGAGCGGATATTCAGAAAATATTTGATAATTTCGCGGCAACCGTCAATAAGAACGTCGTGTTTTTTTCTCCCGATGGGAAAATACTTACCAGCGGCCTGAACTGCCGTAACTCCGAATTCTGCCGCATAGTCCAGACAAAAATATTTGGAGACGTGCGATGCTCCCTGACGGATATCGCCAAAATGGATGAAAGCGTCCGCAAAAAAGGCATGGTTTGCTACCGCTGCCATGCCGGAATTCAAGAGGCGGTGACGCCGATCTATGTTGAAAATCAGCTTGCCGGATTTGCGATGATCGGCCAGTTCAGAACATCCCGTAAAATCAGCTCCACCGTGAAAAAAGCCTGTCCGACTCCGGGCGTTTACGAAAAATTGGATGCTGCATTCAATAAGCTGCCGTATTATCCGCCGGGCAAACTCCGGGATGTGCTTGGCATGTTCTCCATGCTGGTGGATTACATTGTCACCAAGGAACTGGTGACCGTCCATGGGGATCGCATCGGCAGCCGGATAGATGCATTTATTGATGCCAATCTGCATCGCGCTATCACGCTGGCGGAAGTGGCAAAACATGCCGGCAAAAGCTGCTCCACCATTTCCCATTTTTTCCGGCAGAAACTTAATACGTCATTTAAACGTCATCTGCTGGAAAAGAAATTGGAAAAAGCCGAAGAATATTTCCACCTGCAACCGGAAATGTCCATAGAAGAAGTTGCCGAAAAAATCGGTTTTCAGGATCAATTTTACTTTTCCCGCCTTTATCGCAAGTATCGCGGCATTCCCCCCTCCGAATACCGCCGTACTTTCCGGGGAAAATAGCTCACATCAGGCCTAAATCAAAGTTGAAAGTCGCAGTCTCCTCTTCGTTCCAGTAGGCATTCGACAGGTCGTAGAAATCGACCGTGCCGGGAACGCGGGGGATGGACATGACGGCTTTAGGGTAAACATAGGTAAGTGCGGCTTTAGGGTCCTGGCGGACTGAAAAGCTGTTGTGCTTGATGTCATGGATATGTCCGTCGGCCGGAATCGCCGCCCTGGTCGCCAGCAGAACCGGGCGCCCGTAACGGTAAATTTCCACCGGCAGCACGGATTTGGCAACCAAATGCTCGATTTCGCCTCTTTCCAACTCAATCCAGGCCTGGACGCGGCTGACTCCGAATCTTTCCAGTTCTTTAACCGCCATTGAGTTGCATACCGGCAGCGAAAATGACGCGATCAACTTGATATCCGGATAGTCTTTGAGCATCTTCAGTCCGTAAAGCGAGGACACCCTGAAACGGCGGATGCCGATGCGATAGGCCTCCGCGATGCGGGACGTCAGCCCCTTGAGGCGGTCCTCGGCACAGAAACACGGCAATACGGCTTCGTCAGTTTTTTTGCCGGCGTCAAACACGGAGCAGGCGACATGGCCGCTGCGTTTAGCCGGGGTGCAGCCGTCAGGACGGACCAGCACGGATTCAGTTTCATGCTGGACGGATGCCTTGTACATTGCCAGATAATCGCGGCGGAAACGCTCCATTGCAGCCGCGATATCGCCGAAAGTCTCATCCGGGGTGATATTCTCTTCCACCCACTGCCAGAATTCACGGCGGATCTCTTTAAGCACGCTGGACGGAGCGAAAAAATCGCCGTCCACTTCCGCGGAAATTTTGCCGGGGCAAAAAACTTCAGAACGGCTGGCCGCGAATTCTTCAATCAGTTGTCCGGCGGTAAGGGCGTGTTTGGCCGGGGGTGCCAGTTGAATGTCTTTCGTCCATTTCCGGTTCAAGCCGTTGCCTACGGTTATTTCAAAACCCGCGGCGGCGACCTTGATATTAAAATCCAGCCTGGTCCGCGCCTGCGGCAGGGCCGCAATGCGCGGCAGCATCTCGTCACTGCTCTGACCGATTTTATAAACCATCCCCTGGTCGTGGATTTCCTTGTCGCAGCAGATGAAACAGACATCGCCGCGTCCGGCATATTTCACCGGATGGTTGTCTATCATCATTTTCGTGACCGTCAGCGCGGGGCCTTCATCGCCGGATTGCGGCTGGATGCGGATGCGGTCCCCAATATGCACCCGGCGCATGACTTCCATCTTAAAACCGTACTGCCCGACTTCGGAGACATTGCCGCAAAGCATCCCGGCAGTGCCCAGCGAATCGTGCTGAATAAGGCTGGAGGCGGACTCTGGGGTATAAAAACCGGACGACCATTTTCTGCCGTAAGTGCTGGTCAGGATATTTTTGGCTTTCTTGATCAACTCCTGGTCCGGTTCCCCTTCGGCGTCCAGAATCATGCGGTAAGCGGTGACGACATTCATGACATAATCGGGTTTGCGGAGACGCCCTTCTATCTTCAGCGACGCCACGCCGATCTCCTTGAGCTGCGGAATCATCTCTAAAGTATAGAGGTCTTTCGTCGAAAAGAAAAATCCGTTGCCGGAACGGCTGAAAAACCGTCTGCGGCAAGGTTGTTTGCATTTGCCGCGGTTGCCGCTCCAGCCGCCCATCCATGAGGAGAAAAGACATTGCCCGGAAAGGGAGCAGCAGAGCGCCCCGTGAACAAAAACTTCCAGTTCAAGCGATGACTTTTCCGCCATCGTCCGCAGTTCGTCCAGCGTCACCTGGCGTTCCATGATTACCCGGGAAACGCCGAGTTCCGAGGCCAGTTCGATGCCCGGAGAATTGTGAAATCCCATCTGGGTGGAGGCATGAATCTGCAGCGACGGGAAGTATTCACGTATGATCCGCAGTACGCCCAGATCCTGCACGATCACCGCGTCCGGCTGCAAACGCGCCAGTTGAGCGAGATACTGAACCAGTTCCGGCAGTTCGGATTCTTTGATCAGGGTATTCAGGGTGACATAAACTTTCCGGCTGTGGAGCCGGGCGTAAGCGATAAGCTTTGACATTTCCTCCATGGAAAAGTTTTCGGTGCGCTCTCTGGCGTTGAACTTGCTCAGCCCGGCATAGACGGCATCGGCGCCGCAGTCAAAAGCGGTCAGCGCGCAGGCCAGGTTTCCGGCAGGCGCCAGCAGTTCAGGTTTCTTTTCGGTCTTTTTCATACGGAATCCGTTGTTTATCGCTTTCAAAATATCTATGTTCCAATCTGTAATTATTAACTCATAAATATCATGCCGGAAACAGATTTTTCAATAACCGTTTTAAAATATCACGAAAAGGGCTATATTAGAAATTCAAAATAAACAAAGGCTTTGAAAATTGGTTAATAATATCCGGACTGAACTATTTCTGGCGCGGCGTTACCTGAAACCGAAACGCAACACCGTTTCCGTGATTACCTGCATTTCGATTGTCGGGGTCACGCTGGGCGTGGCGGTGCTGATCGTCGTCCTGGCGGTGATGACCGGCTTCACCGACCTGATGCGGGATAAACTGCTGGAAACCCGCGCCCACCTGCAAATTTACAACGACTTCGGCAGCATCCGGGAACCGGAAATCGTCATCAAGGCGATCAAGTCGGTCGGCGGCGAAGGCGCGGCTATCGTCAACCAGCCTGCGCTCATTCAGAAAGACAAGATTTTTGTGCCTAAAAATGTGATCGGATTCAATCCAGGCCAGGTCAAAGATTCTTTCAAACTTAAAGATTTCATCGTCGCCGGGAAATACAGCCTGGCCAAAAACGAAGTAATCCTGAGCTCATCCATCGCGGATGAACTGCGGGTCGGCATCGGCGACAAGATACTGGTGCATTCCCCTTCCAAACTGGCCAGAATGATTGACGTGAAGAAAGACGGCTCATTTGAGATGGCCAAGACCAAAGACATCTATCTGCCGGAAGAGTTTAAGGTTTCCGGCTTGTATTCGTTCGGCAAATATGACTTCGACCAGAACATCCTCTTTATGAATCTGGAAGACTCCGACGAACTGTTCGAACTGCCCTGGGGCTCGGCAAACTGCGTTTACGGCTGGGTCAAAGACCCGCTGGCAATCGAGGGTGACGCCACCGCCATCCGCCAGAAACTGCCGTCGATGCGGGTATATACCTGGAAACAGATCAACCAGCGCCTGCTCGGGGTGCTGGCGGTGGAAAAAAATATGATGTTTTTCCTGCTGGTCTTCATCGTCCTGGTGGCGGCGTTCAGCATCACCAACACCCTGATTACGGTCGTCGTCCAGAAAACCCGCGAAATCGGCCTGCTGAAAGCAATCGGCGGCTCTTCGGGAACCGTCATGCGGCTGTTTATCATGCAGGGGCTGCTGGTCGGAATGATCGGCAGCGTCTGCGGGACCATCATGGGCATCGGGGTGGTTTATTTCCGCAACGACCTCCTGCGCCTGGTCTCCAAAGTCACCGGACAGGAGCTTTTCCCCAGGGAGTTTTACTATTTCAATGAACTTCCAGCGCATATCGTTCCCGGCGACATCATTTTTATTGTCGTGGTTTCCATACTGCTGTGCACGCTCGGCGGGGTGATCCCGGCATGGCGCGCGGCCAAACTCGACCCGGCAAAAGCGCTGCGCTACGAATAAGGAGCATACCATGACCGAAGAAAACAAATCAGAACATTTCCTCGAAGCCTTTGACCTGCATAAATGCTACCGGATGGGCAAAAAGACCATCCAGGTGCTGAGCGGCGTCAATTTACAGGTGCAAAAAGGCGCCTGGACTGCCCTGCTCGGAGCCTCCGGCAGCGGCAAGACCACGCTGCTCAACCTGCTCGGCACCCTTGAACAGCCCGACAAAGGCCGGATCGTCTGCGACGGCATCGACTATGCCAAACTCGGCAGCCGGCAGGCGAACCGTTTCCGCAACGAACGCATCGGGTTTATTTTCCAGGCCTATCACATGCTGCCGGAACTTAATCTCCTGGAAAACGTCTCCCTCCCCGGCATGCTGGGGCGGCTGACCCGCGGCGGCCTGGTCGAAAAAGCCGAATTCCTGCTGGAAAGAGTCGGCCTGAAAGACCGCTTAAAGCACCATCCGGCGGAACTTTCCGGCGGCGAACAGCAGCGCGCCGCGATTGCGCGGGCCATGATCAATTCCCCCGACCTGATCCTGGCCGATGAACCCACCGGCAACCTGGATTCCAAAACCGGAGCGGGAATCCTGCAAATTTTTCAGGAACTGCATAGCGAACAGAACGGCAGAACAATCATCATGATTACCCATGACTATAAAATAGCCGCCCTCGCGGATTCGGTCGTCCAGCTTCAGGACGGCGTAATCGTCCACCGTCCGCAATAGAATTAATGACAAGGAGCTCTGATTATGATAACCATTTATGACATTTTCCTGGTGCTGCCGGCCTTCATTTTTGCGCTTTACGCTCAATTTAAGGTAAAATCCACCTTCAACTATTACAGTCAGCAAAACAATCTCCGGGGGTTGACCGGGGCGGAAGCCGCCCGGATGCTCCTCGATGACAACGGGCTGAGCGATGTTCCGGTGGAACCGGTGGCGGGCGAACTGTCGGACCATTACGATCCGTCCGACCGTACCCTGCACCTGTCGGAATCCGTTTACGGCAGCACCTCCGTCGCGGCGCTCGGCGTTGCCGCGCATGAGACCGGACACGCCATCCAGCACAAAGTCGGTTATACCGCGCTGGGGTTGCGCGGGGTTCTGGTTCCCGTCGCCAATATCGGCTCCACGCTGGGACCATGGATGGCCATCGGCGGCTTCTTTTTGCACATACCGGTGCTGATTCATCTGGGCATAATCCTTTTTTCCTGCGCGGTGGCTTTTTATTTGATCACGCTGCCGGTTGAATTCAATGCCAGCAGCCGGGGACTCAACATTCTCGCCTCCAGTAACATTCTGGAAAAAGATGAACTGGAACCTGCCAGAAAAGTGCTCAGCGCCGCCATGACCTATGTCGCATCCGCCGCCGTGGCCATGGCCCAGTTGCTGAGTCTGATCCTGTCGCTGAACCGGCGCAATGACGATTGATTTTTGAGTTCCGCCAATCCGCGTTTTGGACAGCGCGAGAACAGCCAGAAGTCAGTAGTCAGAAGTCAGAATAAATCCAGGCAAAATTGCACAGCCATTTTGGACAGCCCCTGAGCATCCCGCATTTTGGACAGGCCTCACCCTCATTTTGGACACCAGCCCGCTACGCCAGTCCAAGTCGGACGGATCGGACAGGTCGGACGGCGCTACAATAAAACCATTTTGTACACACCTCCCTCCTCTTGGCCACCCGCCACCCGCATTCGCGGGAGACACGAACCAGTCGGACTTGTCAGACAGGTCGGACCAGTCGGACGACTCGGACATTTTGGACAGGGTCTCCCCCACATTTTGGACACCTTCCACGCTCATTTTGGACTCTGCTCCCCTGTCCGCTGTCGCGGAAAACACCGCCATCCGAGACGGACGGCGCTACAATAAAGCCATTTAGGACACACCCTGAGCATCCCGCAGTCGCGGGAGACACCTCGCATTTTGGACATGGGGCCTATGGGTCTTATGGGGCCTATGGGTCTTATGGGTTCTAAACATTTTGGACACACCCTGAACACATTTTGGACACGGTCTAACCTCATTTAGACACCATGCTGCCGGTGTAGTGCCCTCTCTCAGAGGGAAGATTTAAAAACCCGTCCGAGACGGACGGCACTACAACAAAACCATTTTGGACAGGCCTTACCTCATTTTGGACTCCGACACCCCCTGCCCGCTGTCGCGGGAGACACCGCCGTCCGAGACGGACGGCGCTACAACAAAACCATTTTGGACAGGCCTACCATTCCCGCTGTCGCGGGAGACACCGCCGTCCGAGACGGACGGCACTACAACAAAACCATTTTGGACACCATCTTACCTCATTTTGGACACCCCTGTCCAAGCCCATACTTCCCATACTTCCCATTCTTCCCATTATTCCCATACTTTGTTTTCCCGGCAGCCTGTTTATGGACACTATGGACACCATGGACTATATGGACGGCCTCCCGCAATATTTTATTTTCCAACTCATAGGCCCCATAGGACCCATAGGACCCATAGGACTCATTCCCCGGACACCACCATGCAGACATGGTTTTCCCGCTTTTTGATTTATTCTAACTCCTAACTCCTAACTCCTAACTACTGTTTTTGCCCCTGCGGCCAGCAGAATGAACCGGACAACCGTCCGTCAGATACTCATTTCGAAAAATTCAGCTCTGGCTTTCCAGTTTTCGATCAGGTCTTTGGAGTATTTGCCTTTCACCGTCCGGGGAGCCTCGACGGTGTACGGAATCAGCGGACGGCCTTCGGCTTCCGCTTTGGTGTTATATTTCCGCCTTGCCATTTCGGTAAAGGTGACCAGCATCATTTCTTCGAATTCTTCGGTTTCCTTTTTGCTGAAACCGTCACCGGCGTCGGCAGGGCACTGGGCTTTGTATTCGGCCAGGGCTTGCAGCCCGCCGATTTCCGAAGGATCAAGTTCCGGAACAGGGGGAAGATTTACCACGGAGGGCACGGAGGACACTGAGGAAGACTTTTTTTCGTTGGGTTTAGAAAACGCTGGCTGTTCTTCTAACTTTTCTCGCTTTTCTTTCCCGCAGTCGCGGGACCCGCAGGGCGGGGCCTTAATCCCTTTTCTCCGGTCGCTGCGCTCCAGCCAATATTGAATCGCTTTGAGATTGGGAACGGCGTCCTTGACGGTGGTGCGGGTTCGGCCTTCCTGGTCGGTTACGTTGGTGGTGATGGTGTAATCACCTAAAGCCAGATGCAGCAGACTGTTTTCGACTTTGCCGTCAACCAGCTCCCGGCCCCAATCGATGGCTTCGGCAAAATCCGGATGCTGCTGTTTATAGTTGTAGAACGATGAACGCGAGATATCCATCTTGTTCGCAATCTGGCGGTCGGTCAGACCGACTGCCGCAAAATCCATTGCGCGTTCCGGAAAACTTTCGTCGTACTTTGTGTCAGCCATGATACCCGTCTCCTGTTTTTTAAATTGTTTTTTTGCGTCGTCACGCTGTCGCAACGTGTGTATACAAATAGTAAATTTGTAAACCAAAAGACGCAATGCAAATACGCAAGTATTTTACATACAGCGTATTATGACTTTAAAAAACAGATATTTTTAAAATACGGGAATTACAAAAAAAAGACGAAAAAAATCCAAAAAACAAAACACATTCTCGCACGAAGACACAAAGGCACTAAGGGAATTTTCCCTCTAAAAACAATGACAAGTTTTCTTTGTGACTTTGCGTCTTTGTGAGAGATAATTCCCTCTCAACCAAAAAATAGAACATATTCTCGCACGGAGACACGGAGGCACGAAGGGAGTTTTCCCTTTAAAAACAATGGCAAGGTTTAATTTTCTTTGTGACTTTGCGTCTTTGTGAGAGATAATTCCCCCTGAATCCAAAAAACAAAACACATTCTCGCACGGAGACACGAAGGGAGTTTTCCCTTTTAAAACAATGGCAAGTTTTAATTTTCTTTGTGACTTTGCGCCTTTGTGAGAGATAATTTTCCTTTCAAAAAGCACACCAGTTGATTCCCTGGCTTTAGCGGAGTTAAGCGCGACAGGCGACCCTTTTGCAAGGATTTATCAACAATTATAATATCATTTGTCGATTATATATTGAAATAATTTGGATGGGGCAATATAATATTCATTGTATGATTGGAGAATTGGCGTAGTATTATTATCTTAGATTTAAGAAAGTTCAATAACGCTATTTAATTTAAGAATGGGAGATTTGTAAAAATGACAATGGCCCTGCAAATTGCGTCGCTAATCGCGTTATCCTTGTTTATTATTCTGGTTCTCTGCCTGATTCCGGCGATCTTCTATATCCGGAGCAAGCTGGCGGATCTGCTGCTCGCAAGAAGTCGTCTGGAAGCTGAATTGCATCTCATTGTAGAGAACAGCCGTCAACTGGTCCAGAATGTCAACGACATCACCAAACGAGTCAACGAACAACTGGACGACGCCGGCAAAGTAGTGCATACCGTGGTCCAGTGGACTGACATGGCAAATCGGATCGTGACGGCAGTGGACTCGATAATTGAACCGCCAATTTCAGGGTTGGCCAATAAAATAAATCTATTTCGTCTTGGACTGAGCGTGTTTACGCAAACTCTATGCGCGAAAAGATCAAATAAACAACCAAAAGAGGAGGAAGATCATGTGTAACGAAAATTCATCTCAACTGGGTACCATCTTGACCGCGTTCGCCGTCGGAGCCATTGCCGGAGCAGGACTTGCATTGCTCTATGCGCCGCAATCCGGCAAAGAAACGCGCGATTTGCTGGCTAAACGCGCACGCGACCTGAAAGACAAAGTCGGCGAAAAGGTGGACGACGCCAAGGAAATGCTGGCCGAAAAGAAAGCCATGATTGCCGCGGCATTTGAAGCCGGCAAACAAGCCATAAACGAAAAAAAGGCTAAAGATTCCAACCCCGCCTGATCCCTCTGGCGTACAGATAAAACAATGCGGCGAAATAATCCATTGTTAATGGATTATTTTGTCGCATTTTAATTCCCAACCGGCATTTCTTAACCACGGAAGACACGGAAAGACACGGAAAAATCAAATTAAATTCTGTGTATTCCGCGTGTTCCGTGGTTAACTCTTTAATGAATAATGGCAGATTTCCGCAGATTTGTTGATTCCTGGCTTTTACGGGGTAAATTAGGAGTATCGGATTGAAGTAAATGCGAGTTTGATAATCAGGATAGCGTATATGACAGCAAACAAAATCATCGTCTTTGAGAATAAACAGGTGCGCCGCATTTGGCACGATGAAGAATGGTTTTTTTCAGTAATAGATGTTGTCGGGGCATTGACAGACAGCGAAAATCCCCGTGATTATTGGTTCAAGATGAAAAAAAGAGAACGGCTTGAAGCCGGACTTGAACTGTCGACAATTTGTCGACAGTTGAAAATGAAAGCGCCTGACGGGAAAATGCGGGAAACCGACACTGCAAATGTGAAAGGATTATTTCGTATTATCCAGTCAATTCCCTCCCCCAAGGCTGAACCTTTCAAGCAATGGCTGGCGCAAGTCGGCTATGAACGGGTGCGGGAAATTGAAAATCCGGAACTTGCCCAGGAGCGCATGAAAGAATTGTATGAGAAAAAAGGCTATCCAAAAGACTGGATTGATAAACGCCTGCGCGGTATCGCAATCCGCCAGAACTTGACTGACGAATGGAAAGAGCGAGGGATTGCCTCAGAAAAAGACTTCGCAATTCTAACCGCCGAAATATCCAAGGCAACTTTCGGCCTGGCGCCGGCTGAATATAAGGATTTGAAGGGGTTGACAAAGAAAAATCAAAACCTTCGCGACCACATGACAGATTTTGAGCTAATTTTCACCATGCTTGGCGAAAAAGTCACTACCGAAATATCAAAAAATGAAAAGCCGGTTACATTTGAGAAAAACAAAAAAGTCGCCAGAAGAGGCGGCAACGTCGCCGGTAAAGCGCGCAAGGAAACAGAAAAAGAACTGGGGAAAAGCATTATTTCCAGCGAGAATTTTCTATCTTCAACAAATAAAGACAAAGACCTGCTCCCTGAATAAAAGAGTTAACCAGTAAAGTTATAGGAATCTTATTGGAGTTTAATTATGCGAACTCGTTTTATATTGCTCTTTTTCATTGCCGCAAGTTGGGTAATTCTGCAAACTTCGTGCGTTTCTTCAAAACCCGGTTCCGGCGATGAAGCAGCCTGGCTTAAAAGCGGTAAGGAACATTACGAAAAAGAGCAATATGATAAAGCCATTCAGGACTACTCCAAGGCCATTGAATTAAAACCGGATGACGCGGAGGCATACAAAGAACGCGGCAATGCATATTCTGAACTGAAACAACCCGACAAAAACAAAGCTACTCAAGACTATAACAGAGCAGTTCAAGAATATTCCAAAGCAATTACGTCGAAGCCGAACGCAGAAACATACAAAGATCGCGGAGAGGCATATTATGGGCTGAAACAATATGATCAGGCTATTCAGGACTACACCAAAGCTATCGAATTTAACCAGAATTATGCCAAAGCACATTATAATCGCGCTTTAGCTTATTCTCAACTGGAGCGATACGATAAAGCCATATCAGATTATACCAAAGCCATTGAATTAAAACCGGATGACGCGAAAGCATATAAAGATCGCGGCCGCGCATATTATCAAATAGAACAATATGACCAAGCTATTCAAGGCTATTCCAAAGCTATCGAATTGAACCAGAATTACGCGGTGGCGTATTATAATCGCGCTTTAGCTTATAATAGTCTGAAACAATATGATAAAGCAATTAATGATTCCTCTAAAGCCATCAAATTGAAGCCGGACTTTATCGACGCATACTTGGTTCGCGGCAATGTCTACGCTAATCTGAAGCAATATGACCAAGCTATTCAAGACTGTTCCCAAGCTATCGAATTAAACCAAAATTACGCAGTGGCATATTATATTCGCGGCTTAATTTATGATGAACAGAAGCAATACGACAAGGCCATTCAGGATTATTCCAAATCCATTGAGTTGAAACCGAATGAAGAGAGATATTCCTCACGGGGCCTGGCATATTATAACCTGAAACAATATGCCCAAGCTCTTCAAGACTATTCTAAAGCCGTTGAATTGAAACCGGATGAAGAAAAATATCGCCTTCGCGGCAGCACATACTTTCGCATGAAGCAATATGACAAGGCTGTTCAAGACTATTCTAACGCCATTGAATTGAAACCAAATGAAAAAACATATTTTGCTCGCGGCAGCATATACTTTCGCATGAAGCAATATGACAAAGCCGTTCAAGACTGTTCCAAGTCAATTGAGTTGAAACCGGATGAAAACAAGTATTGCCTTCGCGGTTGTGCATATAGTCTCCTGAAACAATACGACAAGGCACTTCAAGACTACTCGAAGTCCATTGAGTTAAAGCCGGATGAAGAAAAATATTATCTTCGCAGCGGCTCGTATTTTTGCATGGAACAATATGACAAAGCTATTCAAGACTGTTCTAAAGCCATTGAATTGAAGCGAGACAACGCAGAAGCATATGAAGCTCGCGGTAATGCATATTTTTGCCTGAAACAATATGACAAGGCTATTCAAGACTATTCCAAGACTATTGAATTAAATCCCAATGACGCAGAAGCATACAGAGCGCGGGTACGGACATATCGTTTCTTTCTGAAACAATATGACAGGGCACTTCAAGATTACACTAAGATCATTGAATTAAAATCGGATGATACAGATGCATATCATAATCGTGGTGAATTATATTCTGAACTGAAACAATACGACAAGGCCATTGCAGATTTCTCCCAAGCTATCAAGTTGAAGCCAGATGATACAGATGCATACAAAACTCGCGGTGAATTATATTCTGAACTGAAACAATACGACAAGGCCATTGCAGATTTCTCCCAAGCTATCAAGTTGAAACCGGATGATGCAAACGCATATCGTTCTCGTGGCAACGCATATTCTAAACTAAAGCAATATGATAAAGCCATTCAAGATCATTATGTGTCTATCGCGCTTAAGCCACAGGAAGCAATAACTTGTTTAGACATTCTGGAAATATGTATTATTGCTGCCAAACCGGAGCAGTTCAAACAATGGCTTAGTCAATTCGAAACGGCGATTCCGGAGAGTAAATTATCTAAAGATTTTTTAATCATCAAGCTTTATCTGGTTTGCCTCAATAAATGTGTTCTTAATGAACCGCGGACGGAAATTGAAAACCGGCTGGGGGCGTTGCTCAAGGAGAAAATTGAGTTGAGTTGGTCTTTTGAGCTGACCGATGAATGGCTGGATAATCCGAAAAACGGATTGACACCGGAGCAGGTCAAATACATGCGCGGCTTGACCGACAAAGTCAAAACCTCCCAGAAAAATTTAAAATGATTGAACTAACCCGGTGCAGAGTCCGCAAGATAGCGAAGATAAAAAGAACATATTCTCGCACAAAGGCACGGAGACACGAAGGGAATTTTCCCTATAAAAACAATGGCAATGTTTACTTTTCTTTGTGCCTTTGCGTCTTTGTGAGAGATAATGATTCAGAACGACAGATTTTCGCGTGCCTGTTGATTCCGCGTGTTTACGGATTACATTAGGAGCCGTTCACACTTATCAACGCAATATTTGGATTATGAATAATATTGATATAAAGAAAAAATTGCAGACTGCGGAAGACGGCGGTACATTCGCGTTCAAGCCGATCGGTTATGTGCAATGCGCGCAGAAATACCGTTATGAAGCGCCGCGCCAGGCAGTATTTGCCGATAATGAAGGCATTATCCGGCTGAATCCGGATAACAATTTCGAACAGGCGCTACGCGATCTGTCCGGGTTTGACCGGTTGTGGGTTATCTATTGTTTTCACTTGAACCGCGACTGGAAACCGCTGGTGCGGCCGCCGGTGGCAGGTCCCAAAGAAAAAATCAGCGTGTTCGCGACCCGTTCGCCGCATCGGCCAAACCAGATCGGGCTGAGCTGCGTCGAACTGGTGAAGGTGGACGGGCTGGAGGTGCATATCCGCAATTTCGACATGCTGGACAATACGCCGGTGCTTGATCTGAAGCCCTATATTCCCGCGGCAGACGCCTTTCCGGAAGCCCGGACCGGCTGGCTGGAAACCACCGCCGCCGAACATTACGAAATCGTATTCACCAGCCCGGCGTCAGCAAGGGCAACGTGGATTTTCAACGCTTACGGGCTGGATTTGAAAAAGTTCTGCGAAGTACAGTTGGCGCATGACCCGTTGAATGAATCAAGAAAAAGGATTTCCTCCGGCGGAGCATCCGGCGAATTCATCATTGCCTGCCGCACCTGGCGGATACTGTTCACGCTGGATGAACCGGGCAAACGCATTGAGATTACCGGGATTAAATCCGGCTATGCGCCGGAGGAACTGGCCATATCGGCGCCGGATCCGTACGCCGACAAAGCTGTTCACCGTGAATTTCTGCTTCGGTTTCAGGAATAAACTTAACCGGTTGCGCCGGGACTTTAAATACAATAACCACAGAGACACAGAGACACAAAGGCACAGAGAAATCATTTTTTACCACGAAAAGCACGAAAGAACACGAAAAAACAAATACACTTCACCATGAAGGGCATGAAGGAAATGAAGCTAAAGCCTGGGAGCGCCGGTCGTCTGACCGGCTTTATGATTTAATTCAAACGAGATTTCGTCCTTCGGACGACCAACGTTTCGGCGTTGGATCACGCCCGGCGAGCCGCCGGTGGCGAGTAGTTGGAAACAATTATTTGTTTGCAGGGGAAACCCGGACAGTTCCGGTTTTCCCCTTGCATCCCTCCTCCAAAACTTATTTTGACTGACAAGACAACGAAAGTTCTCCACTGCATTGCTGAGCACTTTTCAAGTTCATATTGAGAAAATTATGGAAACGTCAACATGAAAATCTTTCTAAATAAACAAGAAAATGACAGATTGTAGTACTGATAAACAAGAAAGAGAGTAGTTCGCATATAACTGTAACCGGCACAATTATATGCGGACTACTGTTTTAACTCTGTGAACTCAGTGCGCTCTGTGGTAAAGAGGAGTTACAAAAAAAATTTACATACTCATTAATTTTTGCATATTTTCAATTCCGCTTTATACAAAAAATGCAAACCGGTATTATATTCATTATAATATAAGAGGATGAATTCCAATAATGTAATAATAAAACAGGAATCGCGTTCCATGAATAAAAACATGGTTATTTTAATTGTCGGCATTATCGCTATCACATTATTATTGATGGCTGTAGCTGGCGGAGGACATTCTCCCCGTTTTTATACCATACTCAGAATTACCGTTTGCGTGGCGGCCGTTCTTCAGGCGGTGAAATCTTTTAAATGTAAAAACTGGATACTGTGGGGCAACTGTTTCATCGCTATCCTGTTTAATCCGCTTTTGATCATCCACCTAAAACGCAATATATGGGTGCCGATTGATATCGGCGTCGCCATCTTCTTCTGCGCCGCAATGTATCACAGCCATAAGCGATCAAGTTCAAAGGAACGGTTGAATAAATAGTTTTCGTATCGTATTATTAAACATGAGAATGATGTAAACTAGATACATGATAATGTAGTCAGTAAAATAAATTAGCAATATGGCAATGATAAGGAAATAAAAATGAAGCCGGGAAGAAAGGTTGATGATCGGGGGAATGTTATTAACAAAGTAGTGTTCTATTGCCTAGCTGTAATGTTTCTTTCCTTTGTTATTGGGTTTATTGGGTTTCCAATTTTAGCGTTTTTTCAACCAACGGGTATCTTTAAAACTATTTGTGCATGTGTTGCATTCATAAGTTTCGGATTTGGCTGGATATTTTTTGTATTTGTTGTAACGTTCATCTTAGAAACCGATAAGCAATCTTATGCAACAAATATTCTTGCAAGTCTTTGCGGATTATCCTGGATTTGCTGTCTAATTTCTCATATATTAAAAGGCCCATATACCTTTTTATTTTTCATTCCACCAATGTTGTTCTTTGTTGGATATACTTGCATATGGTATCTCAGCCTTGAACCAATACGGCTAGATAATGCGGATGAAGGAATTAGAGGAAGCTGGATTGCGACTGCAAATGTATTTTTAATGATTTTCGTATTTTATATAGCGGCAAAAATCCTTAGTATTCCTATTGCATACCAAGATAATTCTTTTACTCCTTTTACTTATATTACTGTTATTATACTAATCGCGCTCCAAGTTTTTTTGCATAAACGACGGAATAAAATATTGATACTACGCGAAAATAACATAGAAATGCATGAGCAACTTATAGAAATGCATGAGCAACTTGAACATTTAAAATCCTTAGAAAAGATTATTATTTATGACAGAGAAATATGCAAAGAGGCTGTAAAAAGGAATGGTAATGTATTAAAATACATTCCTCCCCAATTCATAAATCGTGAGATATGTCTTGATGCGGTTGAGCAGAATAGCGATTCGCTTCAATATGTTCCGGACAATCTGAAAGACCGCGAGATGTACATGATGGCGGTTAAGCAGAGAGTAAAGAATCTTCAATACGTTCCGGATAACTGGCAGTTACTTTGGTGCATTCCGGACAATCTGAAAGACCGCGAGATGTACATGATTGCGGTTAAGCAGAATGGAGATTCGCTTAAATATGTTCCGGACAATATGAAAGACCGCGAGATGTGCATGGTGGCTGTAGAGCAGACTGGAAGTATGCTTCAATACGTTCCGGATAATCTGAAAGACCGTGAGATGTACATGCATGCGGTTACGCAGAATGGAAATTTTCTTCATTATGTTCCGGATAGTCTGAAGGACCGCGAGATGTGCATGGTGGCGGTTACTCATGATAAGTATCCGGGGTTTCATTATGTTCCGGACAATCTGAAAGACCGCGAGATGTGCATGGTGGCGGTTAAGCAGTCCGGATTCTGGCTTCAATATGTTCCGGATAATCTGAAAGACAGTGAGATGTGCATGATTGCAGTTGAGCAGTATGGAGATTCGCTTAAATACGTTCCTGAAAACCTGAGAGACCGCGAATTGTGCATGGATGCGGTTAAGCAGAACGGGCAGTTGCTTCAATACGTTCCTGAACATCTGAAAGACCGCGAATTGTGCATGGATGCGGTTAAGCAGGATGGTGCGAATCTTCATTACGTTCCGGATAATCTAAAAGACAACGAGATGTGCATGATTGCGGTTAAGCAGGATGTAAAGAATCTTCAATACGTTCCGGATAATCTGAAAGACCGCGAATTGTGCATGGATGCGGTTAAGCAGGATGTAAAGAATCTTCAATACGTTCCTAAAAATCTTAAAGACCGTGAGATGTACATGTTTGCAGTTGAGCAGAATGGAAAGAATCTTCAAGACGTTCCGGATAATCTGAAAGACCGTGAGATGTACATGTTTGCAGTTGAGCAGAAGGGAACGAATCTTCATTACGTTCCGGATAATCTAAAAGATCGTGAGATGTACATGATTGCGGTTAAGCAGGATGGAACGAATCTTCATTACGTTCCGGATAATCTGAAAGACCGTGAGATGTGCATGATTGCAGTTGAGCAGTATG
>CAIKZE010000331.1 GCA_903831825.1 uncultured Lentisphaeria bacterium
CAATAGATTCAATAAGCTGAATGCCTTTTTCTATATCATCCTCATTTTTTATTTCAAAAGATACTTCTGAAGATGCAAAATTTACATTTACTTCTTTAAAACCGTTCTTTTCAAGGTATAGCTTAATGCCCATCGCACAGTTTGTGCAACTCATGCCATTAACTTTTAAAGCTATTTTTTTATTAGAATTTTCCATAATACTAAATTTTTACACAAAGTTAATACATTATTTAGAATTATTCTAAGTAAAACAAATATTATTTTTAATAACATAGCTAAGATTAGCCACTAAAGCATAAATACGCAAAGATTCACAAAACAAAAAAAAATTTTCTTTCTTAAATAGAACTCAAAACCTATTAAGTTAAGGCAATATTTTTAAACACTCCTAACCCCTCATCAAAAAGACTATTTATAGTGTTTTCACTTGTATTATATCCGCTGGTAGAAGTCGTGAACTGTCTGATTATCAATACGTCAACATCTGTCTGAGCTGTATATTCTTTTATTAAACCCAAGGGAGGGGTATAACTTTTTGTTTTATCAACCAGATTAAATTCCGGCTTAGCTACCAGAACAACATAAAAATAAGGGAACTTGGTACCATTCACATCATTAACAGTAATTTGTCCATATAGTCCTAAAAAGGCTTCAGGAGCGTTTTCTGCTGAAACTCTGATTTTAATATCCTGAGGAAGAACTTTACTTTCGCTCTCTCCTGCCAATTGTACCAGAAACTCATTATTAAGTTTACTTAATACATCCTGATGGGCATTAAGTAACTTGTTAAGCAAATTAATTTTCATTATAAGTACGGGTAAAGTTAATATTTTTCTTATACCTGTAAACCAATGAGGGACAATCAATACAATGATGTTTAAAGCTAAAATAGCGTATGATTTAGTGTAATATCTTGCGCCATTTATAAGCATAATAAAGATAACAACAGACAATATTAAAAACATCATAAAACCCAATACATTTGAAATATCAAAAGCGCTTCTGTCCCATGAAAGTATTTTTTTATGCATGGCAACAAGTTTATTAACCTGCTCATTACCAATGCTTTCCCATTTCGAATAATGCGTTAATTTACCCATTGTTAAACGGTTGTCATACCCTTTAACAAGCACAAGTAAATTGCCGGCTATAACAAGCAGAATTCCCGGAAAAGCGCTGTAATAAAAACCCTGGACTATAAATCCACTAATAATAAATAATAAACTAAGCGCAATACGGTATGGATATTTTAAAGGTTTGATAACGTGGAATACAAGCGTTCCTTGTTCTGATTTGCTAAATATTGTAGTCATAGATTCAGGTTATTTTGAAATTTATTTAGTTTATAAAATTGGAGAAATGGAAAATTGGAGAAATGGAAAGATGGAAAGATAAAGAAATGGACGTTTGATAGTGGATTTGCATTATTCCAATATTCCATTTTTCCATCATTCCAATAATAAAATATCCAATTAATCATTTTCTCTATCTTTTCTTGTTGATAATTACATCAAGTTCTTCAAAACCCATATTTCTCCAGTACAATGGACAAGCCCCATTACAAAGCATGAAATGCTCACATTTTTTACAGAAATCATGAGCAAATTCTTTTATACGGAAATATTTTGCAGGCTTATCTTGCCAGATGCTTTTAAAATCTAAATTCAGTAGATTACCAACAGTTTTATCGTACGAAGCACAAGGCAGAATATCACCGTTGGGAGCTACTGAAATCAAGCCATCACAGGCACTACATCCTTTGTTGCCTAAGCCATGAGTTATGGTATTGAACATGCAGATTGGGATGGGAGAATACCACATAAATTCTACATCATGGATTTTACTTTCTGCAATAATTTTCTCAATATAATTACCCATCTCACTGTAATACAGTTTTAGATTTTCGTTGCCACTCACACTGCCTGATGGAATCATCATATTCATACTGAACTTTTTAAGTCCGAGACTATTTTTTACAAATTCTGGGAAAAGGGCTGCTTGTTCTATATTGTACCTGCTTAAAGTCGTATTGGTATGGGTATGAATGCCAGTTTCTTTTAATATTTTTACAGCTGCTACGGACAAATCAAATGCACCTTGTTTCCCCACTAAATGGTCATGTGTTTCAGCATCAACACCTTCTATACTTATTTGTACAGAGTCGAGGCCTGCAGCAACCAATTCATCTGCCTTTTTCTTATCAATCATAGTTCCATTGCTTATCAGATTGACACGCATTCCTAAGGCTTTAGCATGGCTTATAAGTTCGGGTAAATCTTTTCGTAAAACAGGTTCTCCGCCTGTAAAACTTATTGACGGTACTTTGGCCTGATGAAATATTTTCGAAATAATAGCTTTTAACTCTTTAGTTGTCAGTTCTTTATCACTATTGATTGGGTTTTGTGTCAGATTGCAACCGGCATAGCAAAAAGCACATTTAAGGTTGCAACGGTAGGTAACGGCCAGTTCGGACAGTACAGGAAATTCTGAGAAATTCATCTCAAAAGGTTTTTTCTCAACAGCAGGGTTAGAAGTAAATATATCTATCTGACCATCAATTGATTCCCTTATTGCACATAGAAATTGATATATCTGGATTTCTTTTTCCTCTGAGTTAATATTCTTAAGAACATCTTTAATTTTAGAACCATCAAGAAGGGCTTTAAGAATTTTAGTGCCTGTTTTATTGAGTTTCTGCACCTCATTGGGTCTTTTGATGAGTAAATTATCCTCAACCCTCACAAAAATGTAAGGTTTTACGTTTTGAAAGAATTCATCTACCCATGTGAAATCAAGATGCATAATACGCTATTATAATTTAATTCTTTGTTTAATCGGGTAGGAAGCGGCTTGCGCCGCTGTCCCCCCACACCACCGGGCATACTCTCGTACCACGGCGGTTTCTATTAACTTACCGACTCATTCTGACTTGTAAAGATTGTAGCCCCATTTGGGAGAACCATAACGAATTCATCGCTTTGCCAGCTGCTTTCTTTTGGGACATCTTCCACCATCCTTGCGAATACATTACGACATTCCAACTTGTAGTCTCAGGAATGCCAAAACTACGAAGAAATTTATAGATGGTATATTTCCTGCCACACTGTTTCAGACGGTAGCATCGAAGCTTGCGTCTTAACCAGCCGTCGAGGTCTCTAAAAGTAGTTAACCAGCAATTTGCCAAGTGAAAGTAGTTTGTCCAGCCTACAATTACCTTGTTCAGTTCTAATACAATTTGTTCCAGTCTAACACCCCTATTCCTCTTTGTAAATGCTTTGATTTTGGATTTAAGGCGTTCTATTGACTTGTCTGCAACTCGTATTTTCCCCTCTGGTAATATTGTGTATCCAAGAAATTTGACTAATGAACAGTGCCTGACTCCGCTTTTCTCTCGGTTCACTTTTAGCTTCAATTTCCTTTCAATAAAGTCAGTCAGTGACTTTAGCACTCGCTCTCCTGCCTTTCTGCTTCTGACATATATGTTACAGTCATCGGCATACCTACAAAAACTCAGTCCTCTTTTCTCGAGTTCTTTATCCAGTTCGTCTAATACGATATTAGATAATAACGGTGATAACGGACTACCTTGTGGTGTGCCTGATATGCGCTGTTCCAATAGGCCATCTGTCATGATTTCTGCTTTCAGGCATGCGTTGATTAGGCGCAATAGGCGTTTGTCTCCTATTCCCTTACTTAATCGTTGCATTAATCGGTCGTGATTGATTTTGTCGAAAAATTTCTCTAAATCTATATCTACGACCCATTCTTTCCCTTCTGCAATGTAGCAAGATGCTTGCACTATAGCCTGTTTTGCACTTCGTCCTTTGCGAAATCCATAACTATGCTCACTAAAGTGTGGCTCATAGTAACGATTCAGTTCTTGGTGTATGGCTTGTTGTATCATCCTATCCTTTACTGTGGGGATGCCTAACATTCTTGTTCCTCCGTCCAGTTTTGAAATTTCCACTTTCCGTACCGCACTAATCTGATATTGTTCTTGCAATATTGATTCTTGCAGTGCTTTAATGTTACTCCCTAACCATTGACGTAGTTCTTCTACTTCCATGTCGTCTACTCCACTACTTCCTGCATTCGATTTTACTTGGCGATATGCCTTGTCTAAGTTTCCATAATCTACAATCCTTTCCAAAATGTTTTCTGTTAAAGTACGCTGTTGCTCCAATCGCGAAGTTATTTCAACTCCTGATTCATTGTCCTTACAAATTCCGCTTGCAGCTTCAATGACAGGTTCTCCTTTGGTTGTGAACATTGCTAATTGTTTACTCCCTGCGTTTTTCTGTTGCTCTCTATCTTTACGCATCTTTGCCACGTCTTTAATTGTTAATAAATTCAAGCCTTCCCACAGATTATGCTGTGGTACTATGCTCTCTGCTGACTCCTTCACGTCTTCGTCTCTCGGTTACCCGTTGGACTATCTCTTTTCGAGAACTCATGAAGACCTCCCGGGGTAAGCTGTTACTCTTTCCGCTCGACAAGCCGGATTTACTCCTCTTCCCTCCGAATGACTATTGGGCTTCTTGATTCATAGCTCAATTACCCGGGAAGACAAGCCTTATATCCGGTTTCTGTGCGTCTTGTCAAACTTTTGCCTACGGCTGCCTTCAGATTCTTGGTCGCCCAAGACACCCTTGCTTTCGGCTATAGGATTCCAGTCATTGTGGCTCCTTTAGGACTTGGGATTACTCCCGCACCTTGTAGATTAACAGCATGCCCGGCACACTAAA
>CAIKZE010000332.1 GCA_903831825.1 uncultured Lentisphaeria bacterium
ATTGGAATTGCCCGATGCTCGGGACGGCATTGCTGTTATCGCTGATGCACAGGCTAATCCGGGCTGAAACGAGTTTGTCAGCAGCGGACTGGACGCCGCTGATTATGACGGTTGCGCTCGCGTCTCTAGACCAACTGGCCATAGCGGTCAATGACGCAGTGATGGCGTTAATCGAAAAGAGTAAAAAGGAATAGGACCCGACTATGCTTGAAAAATTAACCTTTTATACTAATAGAATTATTCAGCGGATTCGCTCTTTTGAACGTTCTGCAATGCAATGTGCAGAAGTTGAACTTGATATGCGCAATGCTGCTCACTCATTTGATCTTCGCAAGCGGTTAAAGTGCGGCTTCGATAATTTGGATAATCCTATTTTTTGCAATGGCCAAATATTAATGCGCCCAGACGTGCCGTTTATACCGTTGCCATTTAACACTTGTTCATTCCATCCTTATTTACAACCATGGTGTAATCCGCTACTTACTCTATATACATCTCTCGGAGAAATAGTTAATGGAGCCCCGGGATTGCAGGCAATGCTTTTTTATCTTCGCCTGGCACATACTAATAATATCTCTGAACTAAATGACATGTTTTCAGAGGCTTTCAGCAAAGAAGATATAGAATATGGCGCTTTTCTTGGACGAGCGAGGGGCATTACCGGAGAGTGGAATGCAATAACTGCCCCTGATGACGGGGCATGGGCGCGTGTTCCGCTTGCCGGTAAAATGCTTCCTGATTCTACAGTGAACGTCATACCAGTTTATGATATTGATGGCGTACTTGCTTATTTGCTGGAAATCGTTATTTTATCTTACGACAGCTATGCGGTATTGCCGCTGGCTTATTATCAAAATCGGTTTTACCATGTTCCGCTGCGGCTTTATATCCCGCCCAAGCGTCCATACACTTTACTCAACACAAATTTACTTGCCGATTACCCGAACGCGACAGTCGTTTTAACCGATGATATTATCATGGCTTTGGCGAACCAACCATCTGCCGACATGATCTATTTGGCGAATCCTGGCGGGGATGCCTGGATTGACCACCTTGACCTTGACCCTGTGCTTGGTAGAAAAGTTATTTGTACGGTTTTTAATACCAATAACCCAGAAGAAAAAAAGCAATTCTATCGAACCGGTGTAAAGATGGCGGAAAAATTACATGCTGCCGGAATTACCCCACGTTTTGCAATTATGAAATCTGAAGGAGGTGCCAGTTGAATTCCGTAATATATAATTCATTGATTTTGCCGGAACAATTATTCGGCCCTTTGGCTGAATACAGGGGTGAGATTATCGACTTTCGTCCATACCTCAAATCCGCCGCTGAATTTACTCATATTCCGGATCCGATTAGCCTTGACCGCTATGGCGAAAAGGACATTAGCAAAATTAGAGAATCAACCAGATATATTGAAAATTTTGCAGACAGCGGTTTAATGACGGTTGTTGTCCAACAAAAAAATGTCGAAGCCGATCTTACTTCCGACATAATCGTTCCCAAACTTTGCAATCATAGACACGATTTCACAAAACATTGGAAAAACTTGACCTCTTATAAAATCAACAGTATCGCATTCATTGATATTGAGCGCGAAAGGCAATATTCAAAACTGATGGGATTGCTGGATGCGGATTTTTCTTTATTTCCAAAACGTGATGATTTTTTTCTTTTCGATACCAGTTTTCTCGATAAATCGGCTGAAGACGGGCTTAGCATGTTTAAGGGCGCATTGCGCGAACATCCAGCAAAAGTTGTTCTTTTCGATGCAGAATCCGCCTGGAGCGGTGATGCCAGAAGGCTTGCACTGTTTAAAAGCGCTTTGCGCCATTGCAGGGTCAATGACGTCGCAGTGATTTTAATTCTGCGTGAATGCAAATTCCTTCGCGGCCTGCCAACGCCGGATAGGCTGATTCACATCTGGAAAAAGGGTGAAGATCGGTTCCGCTACATCGTGGAGACGGAATCAGACCATGGATGCGCTGAAGTTGAACCGTTTGAGTTAAAGTTTAAAAACCAGAAATGGGAATCAGAAACGGTAAGTCCGGATGTGCTTAGTCAAATACCTGAACGTGAAAATCGTAATAAAAAGCCAGGGATTGATGCGTCAATGGACTTATCATTTGATGAATTTCCGGCGGGAGATATGCTCTGATTTTGCAGAGAATATGCTGCTGAAATTTTGGACATGAACGATGAATTATAAACGCGCTGGAAGCGTGGAAAGGAGTGAAAATGTCAGAATAACCACAAAAGAACAGAGTTAACAATGGCATGGGGATTAGTCCGTTGGCCCCGTTCCAGGCCGTCAGCCAAAACATCTGCACATGATTTTACCCAACGGGCAATGATGGCAACCAAAGTTAAAGTATAACTGCGGTCCGAAAACAGAAAAAATTAATCTCATATATAAAGGAAAAAATCCTATGAGAAAAATTACAGACGATGAAGAAAACCAGCTCAGGTCGAAATATGGTGATCCGTATTTTTATAAGTCGAAAAGATTCAGCGGACTTAACCAGCAGTATTTTGCCGGCTATGTTGCTCGATCCTATGAATTAATCTATTATCTTCCCGATGGGTGCTTTTACATGCATTCAGAAAAAACCGGAGTATGGACTCCGGTTACGGACAAAAAGATGATCGATCTCATCGGACGCGCTATTCATGAATATGCCGTTGCGGTTAATATTCCGGCGATTGAAAACTACCGCACCAAGTCATTTCTTGCGGCACTCCTGGATCTACTAAAAGGGCAGGCTGAGAGCAGAGATGCTTTCGCCAGACGCAACGGGCACTTCATTCATTGCGCCAACGCTGTCCTGATATTTGATCTGAACTCCCTTACGTGGGTGAAAAAAGACTTTTCACCGCATTTTTACAGCCGTAATCAAAATCCGATCCAGTATGATCCGGATAAGAAATGTCCGCGCTTCATTGACTTGCTTTTGAGTAAGGCGATTACTGCGGATGATATCCAGATCGTAAAATTGTATTTAGGCCAGTGCCTACTGGGAGAAAACCTCAGCCAAACGTTCGTGATTTTCGTCGGAACCCCGGGCGGGGGGAAATCGACCTTAGTTAATGTATTTGAAGGCGTAATTGGCCGACCGAATTGTGGAGAACTGAGAACTGAGTTCCTGGCAAATAGATTCGAGATCGGCCGCGCCAGCAGTAAATCGCTGTTGACCGCGAAGGATGTTGATCCGGAATTTCTGAGCAGTGCTGGCGCGAACAAGATAAAAGCAATGACCGGTAACGATACCATGACCGGGGAAGCCAAAAACAGTAATGCCGCGTATGATATTTTAGGGAATTTCAATATAATAATCACGAGCAACTCGCTGCTCCGCATTGAGTTCGCCGATGACGTGGAAGCGTGGCGGCGGCGTATTTTG
>CAIKZE010000333.1 GCA_903831825.1 uncultured Lentisphaeria bacterium
GACCGATTCCGCTCAGTCCGCACCACAGATAGGCTTTTTTACATTTTCCTTTTCCGGGGTCAAGCATGTTTACCGGGGTTTCATCGGCATGGATGATTTCCCGCTGCATCAGCAACTCGTTCATCCGTTCCCAAAGGACTTTAAGCTGCTGCGCCGCGCCTGCGAACAGGCTGCACAGGCTGGAACGGTGGATCGGGAGGCCTTCGCGTTTCATGATTTCCGCCTGACGGTATAACGGCAGATGGTTTTCCACCTTGTCGGATATCACGCCGCTGATAAACGAAATGTCAAATTTGGTTTTGCCGCTGATTGAATCCAGAAAGTCTCCGGCGGCCGGTGCGGTGATCACGCCGCGGGTTGCATCCGCTTTGTCGGCATATTTCGCCCGCTTGATGACCTTGACAAAGAACCGGGTTTCGCGCCGGGCGACACGTTCGCTGATTTCATAACCGATGAGTTCCATGCCGGCGCGTTCAGATTCCGGAAGGTCAATAATCACTTCCTCGCGCGGCAAATCAGCCGGAATTTCATTCCAGCCGAATTTTTCGCGCGGCTTGCGCTCATGGGATTCGACATGCAGTGCGGGTTCCGCCTGCACTGTTTCAGAGACTGCTTCAAAACCGGGAAGCAGTGCGGTGCCTTCCGGCTCCGGCACGAACTTCTCGGATTTCGCGCCGAAAAGCTGGCGTTGAAACCAGGCGATTTGCAGGGTGAGTTTTTCAATGGTTTGCAGTGCGTCGCTTAACGCACTTCTAAGTTCAATTATTTCATTATTTACCATGCTTTTAAGATAGCATTAAAACAGGATTTTTCACCCGGAAAATGCATCTTTTTACAAAGAAAAACGCTTATAATAACGCTTCGGTTTGATACCGGATAAAACCGCATAAAGTTCACGGCTGTCCAACTCGATTTTGCCGTCGGCGGACTGCGGAATATTGAAGCGCCCCTGCGCCAGGCGTTTGCTCCAGACCGCATAGCCGTCACGGTCCCAGTAAAGAATTTTCACCAGATTGAAAGTGCGGTTGAAAAACACAAATAAATGACCAGAAAGCGGATCGCCGAGCAGATACTGGTGGACCGCTCCCGCCAGGCCGTCGAATGACTTGTGCAGATTCACCGGCGTACGGCAGTAATAGATTTTCACGGCTCCGGACAATGGCAGCATCAGCGCACCTCCAGCACAGCCAGGACGCGCTGCAATGCTTCAACATTGAAATCCGTATCAAGGCTGATGCCAATCCGGCCAAGTTCAAGCTTGATGCCGGAACCGCCGGCGCGATGGAGCTCCGGCGCTGGCGGCATGGGTGATGGCATAGGCAGATGAACAATTTCCAGTGGAGATTCTGAAACGGAAAAATCAGGCCGAAGCCGGATCCGCCATCTTGAAGCCGATTTCAATTTCAAATCATGTATCCGGCAGTACTCCGCAAAAGAAAGACCGCTGTTCCAGTAACACGACAGCGCGCGCTGCCACCGGCGCCAGACAATTCCGCGTTTGACCATAAAATATCCTCCTGGTTGGTGTTGAAAGATAATTTACCCGGCGGAAGACAAAGTAACAGATGGGGCTGGCTGGACGCTTACCTTACTATGGGAACCATCGCACCCTCGCTCAACCTCTTGCAAGCAATGTCTTGCATACCAATATTCTTCTATATTATTTGTATTATCGGAGGGATATTATATTTAATTATTGCCACTATTTTTATTACGGATAGCCGGGGCCGCTTGTGGGGCTCCCTCCTCTTTGTAGAAGCAGTAGCATGTAGCGTTAGTATAATTATTGCTGTACAATATATCGAAGATGAAAATATCTATAATATTCAAATAGAAAATACGATACCAGAATCGCAGTTAAGGGCAAGGAGTATAGAAATTGAGAAAAGCATTTTGAACAGCTAAATTGCTATAACCAATA
>CAIKZE010000334.1 GCA_903831825.1 uncultured Lentisphaeria bacterium
AATAAATAGAGTTTTAAACTGTATTAATGCAAGCATGAAGATCGCTGGATAAGATATTATTGTAAACGCCGGAAATGGCAGTTAAATTGCCGCCGTCAAACCCGGCAGGATTTTCTTTTAGGACCTTTTCGGACAGGGTCCAGCTACGACGAGACCCGTTTATTATCCGCGGACACAGCAAAGCAAATACGAAAAATAGACTCGCGCGTATTACTGGGCGAGACGGCAACCGAAGAAATTGACGCTGTCAATCGCAAAGGAGAGCGGCGTGTCTACTGGGAAGTCAAAACTCCGATCTTCGCGGAGCCGGACGGTAAGACAATTTTGGGATTGTTGGGCATTTCAACCGACATCACCGAACGCAAGAAATCCGAGGATAAATTACGGGAAATCAATGCCTATCTCGAAAATCTGATCAACTATGCCAATGCGCCGATTATCGTTTGGGATCCGCAGTTCCGCATCACGCGTTTTAATCACGCCTTTGAATTCTTGACTGGACGCAGTGAAGCGGAAGTTATCGGACAGTCGCTGGAAATTCTGTTCCCGCCCGCGCTTGCCGCACAGTCGATGACGCTGATTCGCAAAACCGAGACCGGAGAGCGGTGGGAAACAGTCGAGATCGAAATTATGCATCGGGATAAGTCGGCGAGAACAGTGTTGTGGAATTCGGCAACGCTGTTTGCGTCTGACGGACAGACGCCGATTGCCACTATCGCCCAAGGGCAGGACATCACCGACCGCAAGCGGGCGGAATTAAAGTTAAAGGATGCATTAATCGAGGCGCAGCGCTTCCGCAAGGCGCTGGACCACGTTCCCGCCTATGTCTACATGAAAGATACCAAGTCGCGCTACACCTACGCCAACCGGCAGGTGTTGGAGTTGTTCGGTTGTTCAATCGATGAAATTACCGGCTTCGACGATGCCCGTTTTTTCGCTCCCGACACGGTAAAACAGATACGAAAAATGGAATCGGGCGTATTCCAGGGAAAGCATATAACCGGGGAAATGGATACTGTCGATAAAAAGGGCGGGCGGCACGTCTATCTGGAAGTCAAGACTCCGATCTTCGCGGAACCGGATGGCAAGGTTGAGGGGTTGGTGGGCATTGCAACCGACATCACCGACCGCAAACTGGTTGAGGAAGAAATAAAACTTAAAAATGAGGAACTTTTAAAAGTCAACGCCGAGAAGGACAAGTTCTTTTCCATCATTGCCCATGACTTGCGCAGCCCGTTCAACAGCTTTTTGATACTGACCAAAATAATGGCGGAAGGATCGCCGCATTTGACCATGGACGGAGTACGGGAAATTGCGGCGGGCATGAGAGACTCGGCCGCCAATATTTTCCGGCTGCTCGAAAATCTGCTGCAATGGGCAGTAATGCAGCAAGGCTTGATGCCGTTCAATCCGCAAACAGTCCGATTGCGGCCAATCGTCGAGGAAAGTGTGGCAATGGTGCTGGACCCCGCCAAAAACAAGGAAATCAAAATAGCTGCCCATATTCCGGACGGCATGGAAGTTTGTGCTGAAAGCAACATGCTTCAGACCGTAATCCGGAATCTCGTTTCAAATGCGGTGAAATTTACGCCCAAAGGCGGGGAAATAACGCTTTCGGCTAAAGCCGCCGATAATAAAAACGTTGAAATCGCCGTTAAGGATTCCGGTATTGGAATGAATCGGGCCATCGCGGATAATTTATTCCGGCTCGATGTCAGAACCAACAGAAAAGGCACGGCGAGTGAGCCCGGCACCGGACTTGGCTTGTTGCTCTGCAAGGAATTTGTGGAAAAACACGGCGGCAGAATCTGGGTGGAAAGTAAAGAAGAAAAAGGCTCGGCATTTTATTTCACCATTCCTTGCAATGCCGAAGTGAAAAAAGAAAATGTCATTGAAGAAGTTGTTCCGGCGGATAAAAAAGAAATCAAGGCTAAAAAACTGAAAATATTAATTGCCGACGACGATGAAAAATCCGAAATGATGATTTCATTAACCGTCAAAAAATTAAGCAAAGAAATTTTAACGGCAAAAACCGGAGATGAAGCGGTTGCAGTCTGTCGCAACAACTCCGACCTGGATTTGATCCTGATGGATATTGCAATGCCCAACATGGACGGCTATGACGCCGCCAGGCAAATCCGGAAATTCAACAAAGGGGTAATTATTATTGCACAAACCGCCTATGGCCTTGCCGGAGAGCGGGAAAAAGCCATCGCCGCAGGCTGCAATGATTATATTACCAAACCTTTCAGGCCGGCAACGTTAACGGCGTTAGTGAAAAAATATTTTTAAGCGAATAAAGCAAGAGATGGTCTGCTATTTATTTGAAATGATGAACTGGTTTTATACGTTCTCCTGGAGGGTTGCGCTCCGTCGCAACCGGGATCGAAAAACGCGGTTGTGACGGAGCACAACCCTCCAGCGGCGGACAAACATCCTCAGGACAGACAAAATCCTTAAAGTTGATGCCAGTTACATTATATTATCAGTGCATCCCGAAATGAACTTGGACATTGGACATTTCCCGCTTCGCGGGATCCCGCCTTGCGGGACGGGTTATTGGATATTCAAATTGATTGACTTCATCTCATTATAGTACGATTTTTTATTATCCCGGAGGGATAACACGTTTATAGCAAAATCAATCAAATATACCTGCGACCCTGTCAGGGTCGAACAATTCGCGGCCTTTTGTGCTATAAACGTTTGATGCCGTCGGCATCATCTAAACTTTATCAGTTGGATATTTCCCGCTTCGCGGGATCCCGCCTTGCGGGACGGGTTATTGGATATTCAGTTCAAATTGATTGCCTCCATGTATTCTGCCTTTCCTTCATCAGTTGGATATTCCTCGTTCGTTATTGGATATTCAGTTCAAAAATTCGGCATGTTTCAAAAGTAAAGTAAAACAGTCAAAACAAGCTCCGGCGGAGCGATACATATTGTAGCGCCGGACTTTAGTCCGGTGAATAATGACAATTAAAATTTGGAGTTCCGTAGGAACGAAACATATAAGGATTGATATGATTCGAGCCTACGGCTCTCAAATTGTTCGGGGGATGGCGGACGGATTAAAATCCGTCCCTACAACATGATTCGAGCCTACGGCTCTCAATGACGGCATCTCAAAAAGTGTCAACTATCTCTAACGCTCATTCATGTATTCCGCCTTTCCTTCATCAGTTCAAAAAATCCTTCCACTACTTTTTCTGCCCCTTCAATGTCTCCTGACTGTAGCCCCAGCCTTTGCACGAGGGAACATCAATCAGAATCAAGTCGGAACGCTCTATGGCTTTAAGCCGCAGCGGCTCTTCCGTGTCGATACGGGCCTGATCCTTGGCGACCAGTACATGATCGTTAACCGAGATGCTGCCAGCGGTCAGGTAAACAAAGATCCGCCGCCCGGCGGTAGCCTCGTGAGTGACGGCTTTCCCCGCCTCCAGGGCACAGCGATAGATGGTTGCATCCGTATGAAATGTGACTGTTCCCGGAATGTACTGGCCGGATGCCACGGGAAAAAGGCGGTTCTTCCAATCCCCGGCGTCATAGGTCCTCTGGTCATATGTCGGCGCAAGTCTTTTTTCATCCGGGAAAATCCAGATCTGGTAAAAATGCACAGGTTTTTCGGCCAGGTTGAATTCAGAATGGGTCAGCCCTGTTCCGGCGGACATGCGCTGCACGTCACCCGCTTTGATTACAGCCTTGTTCCCCATGGAGTCCTGGTGGGTTATTTCGCCTTCAAGGGGGATTGTCACAATCTCCATTTCCGCGTGAGGGTGCGTCGGAAAACCGGTTCCGGGTTCCACAATGTCGTCATTGAACACGCGCAAAGCTCCGAACTGAATGTTGTGCGGATCAAAATAATTGGAAAATGAAAATAGCCAGTATGTCTTCAGCCACCCGAAATCTGAGAAATGACGCCTGCTTGCTTTGATTATTTCGATCATGATCTCCTCCTTTTTCACAAATTCATGGTGTCCGGACAGAACTGACAAAACAGCTCCGCCCGTGCTTATAAAATCTGGAATACCCTCTAAAAACCATCCTTAACGCATAACGTAACCTAATAGAACTTTATTGAATTTCAAGCGCGCGGATAAAATGTTGATAAAAAAATGATTTTTGCTGTTGTAATAAAATCTCATTTAACTGATTTATTAATAAGTATTAACACAATATCAAATTGACAAAACCTCTAAATAGTAAAAAGGCAATTGAAAATTAAAAAACCGGGAACTATTACCCCAAAATTAAGGATTTGATTAACTTTATGAAAATATTATTGAAAATTGCAGACAAGCGATGGCGCATCCCCTGGGAACGCCGGTC
>CAIKZE010000335.1 GCA_903831825.1 uncultured Lentisphaeria bacterium
TGGTTCATCGAGGACAGGAATTGCTTCGTCCTCAAGCGCGTGAAAGTGTCAGGTTCATTCAGGAAGAAAACAGAGAAGAAATAGATGTCATTTCAGGCCCAGTGACATGAAATATGTCAACTGGGCTTTTGAAACATGCCCAATTTTTTTCAACATTTTTTCTGGATAAATCCAAAATTGCTTGCATTATTCGAAATTAAACACTATAATGATAGTGTACTATAACGCAACCGATAACACGGATAACACGATGACGTCTAAAATCAAAAATAATAAACCGCAAGATGAGCTTTTAACGCACTTGTTAAATAAATTTAATCAATCGTGCCAAAACTCATCTTTGAAAATATATCAACATATAAAAGCGGCAATAAAAGAATTGTCATGCGGATGCCAGAAAGATGATCGTCTTCCTTCAATCCGAGCGATAAGTGATGCATTTGGGGTTGCCCCGGTGCCGGTACAAAGGGCGATAACTGAATTAATCGGAGAGGATATCCTGTATGTGAAAAACGGGGTAGGAATTTTTGTTAAAAATCCCCCGCAGAAGTTTTCCGCAAAATTTACAGGACATCATACTTTACGCAAGATAAATGATTTAGTTTTTCTGTTTTATGACGCGTCGGATTTAAATCGAGCCATGATGCTCCGGATTGTGGAGAAATTCAGAAATGAGCATCGCGGTGGTCCGAGTATAAAACTGATATTTGAGCGAAATGATGACGAGCAGAATCCGGATATGGCGGTTCAATTCGACATTTCCAGCAAGTTTCTGGATTTGTCCGATTTTGGCAAACACGATATTAATAAGGGAAATTTGAAAGTATTGGGAAGGTATGGGGGAATTCTGGCCTACATTTCGTATTATCTGTTTTATAATATTGACCTTCTTGCAAAGCTAGGGTTGGATAAGCCGTCCTATAAAAATTTCAAAGAACAAGAGGAATATATATGCACCGCGAAGCAGCGCCTGGGGCAGATGAATATGTTAGGGCCTACATCCTGGAATCGTCCTCAGTTTTTTCTAGGGAAAGAAACCGCTGATGTTTTGTCCTTTTTAAAAGGCTCTGATGAACTGGACAGTCCTCAGGGGCAAAGAATATTTAATCTGCTGACCGGGATAATGGAATATTATAACCTTTTTTCATACGAAGGTTCTGATCCGGCGTTGAATGACGTATCCGGCATCGGGTGTTTTATCAATGCGCAAACTCCTTTATTTACCGGATATACGGGTTGCTATCCTATGCTGCGGGAACAAAAACGGCTGGGCTTCAAATGGGATATTTATCCGATCTTTACGTGTGATGATACATTGCCGCTTGAACCGTTATATGCAACAGTAGACGCAGGGACTAGATTGCCAATGGAATGCGTAAAATTTCTGTCATATCTGCAACTACCTGACACCCAGAAAGAATTTTTCGATCAAGGATTTATTACTGTTCAACGCAACGGCAGATGCTTAGGTTCAAATGCGAATCATGTCAAGATCGCACAGGAATCATTTTCAGGATACCTTGAAGAATCTACCGACAATTATATTTTTGAACATATTTTAGACTCAGAGCTGATGGAATGCAGTTTGCACAAAAAAGATATTCGTGAAGCTTTTGAAAATATTTTTAATTATTCCAGAGGTTATTTACGCCATTTTGGAAGCTAATTGAACGACCATGGCAAAAACATAAATTTAGGACAATTATGAAACATCATCGGATTTTATTTGCTAAAAATAACGGCTCAGATACCGGCGATTGCAGCTACCAGAATCCCGGCAGCCTGGCTTGGGTGCTAAAAACGGCCGCAGAAGGAAATAGTCGGACAGTTGTCTATTTGTTTGAAGGCGTTTACCATATATCTCAAACGATATGCGTGGGGCCGGAAATGTCGAAAGTGGAATTTAGAGCGCTTTCCAGAGGAGAAGTATATTTTGACGGAGGCGAAAATATTGCGGACTGGGATGAAATGATACTGCCGGGCAATAATCGGATCAAGAAAAAAGTATGGACTGCTGATGTTTCTGAATTGATTGACCGGCGGGGTGAGTTTAAGTATTTTTACATGAATAATCAGAGAAAAAACTGCTGCCGTTATCCGGTGGACATTCCCGCCGATGCAGAAATCACAGAGGAAAGATTATCATGCAGTTTACCGGAATTTGTGGTTGATTTTAAACAACATGAAAAATGTGAACTGGTGCTTAATTATGATTGGGTTTGCCGGCGACTAAAAGTACAACATATTGATGAAAATGGAATTGATTTCATGCCGGATCAGACCAAATCTGCAAAAAATGTCAAGTTTTATATTGAAAACATGCCGGTTCAATTTCTCAGCCCGGGGCATTGGTATCTGGATAAAGACGCTAAAATTCTATATTATATGCCGGAAGAAAATGATAATTTATCACAGGCTGTTGCTACGGTTGCATTTACCCCTGCGCTCCTGGAAATTAAAGGTGATCCTCATGCCGGACGCTATGTTGAAGATGTTGTATTTGACGGTATTGAATTCCGTTATAGCGGTGACGCCAGACTGATAAATTCAAATCAGGCGGAATGGAACTGTTCCGCGGCAGTTAATTTGAGCGGAGCGATAAACTGCCGATTTGAAAATTGTTCATTTACCCATACTTCCGGGTGGGGGCTGTCTTTGGAGTCCGGTTGTCGCGATAACACCGTATCGCATTGCGTTTTTGAGGATTTGGGCGCCGGCGGCATAAAAGCAAATGGAGCAGAGGATGCTGATAGTCCGGAAATTACAGGAAACAATCGTTTTGTCTATAATAAATTCCACAACGGAGGACGCGTTTGGGCAGGAGCAATCGGAATACTGACACGCCACTCAGGAGGTAATCTGATCGATAATAATGATATCTCATATTTTCACTATTCAGGAATATCCTGCGGGTGGATATGGGGATATGCCCCGAATATATCTCAAAACAATATAATTATTAATAATCATATCCATCATCTTGGAAGCGAAAACCTGCTGGTCGATATGGGGGGAATTTATACTTTAGGGATTCAGCCGGGAACAATTATCCGTGGCAACGTCATTCATGATATTAATGGGCGAATCCTGTCATGGGGGATTTATCTGGATGAAGGCAGCAGTGAAATATTAATCGAAAACAACCTGGTGTACAATGTTTCCAGTGAGTGTTTTCATTTACATTACGGACGTAACAATATTGTACGAAATAACGTATTCGCTTTTGGGGATAAGGGAATATGCTCAGTGACACGTGGAACCATGGACATGAAATGTAATTTCGTTCCTGGAGAAAAGGCTTTCTCCTGTGAACGTAACATTATGCTTTCATCAAGCGCTCCTTTTTATGTAAAATACATCCTTGATTATGACGTAAAAGAAGACCTTTCCTGTATTGACGCTGACAATAATGTTTTGCAAAGCACCAATACGGAATGGCCGGCAATTGTCGGAGACGGATTTCACATATTTAAAAATACCTATGAAAGGACATTGAATAAAAAGGAGTCTTCAGAGAATAATCTGGAAAAATATTCATTGTTTATATGTTCAAATGAAAACTTGCTGATTCCAAAATATAAAAATTATGTGTCGCCTAAAACAGAACGACTATATCGTCAATTATTAAAAATGCAAAACAAAGGAGTAGAGGCCATGAAAACGAAAGTCGAAGATTTTGTTCCCAGTCGAAGAAGAATTTTCACACTTGTAGAATTGCTCGTTGTGATTGCCATTATCGCAATTTTGGCCAGTTTGTTGTTGCCTTCTTTAAATAGAGCACGGCAGAAAGCACAGGAAATATCCTGTGTTAATAAAATGAAGCAATTTGGTACAATGAGTGCATTTTATACATCGGATAATCAAGATTATATTTTACCCAACAATGTTGACAGCTCAACTTTGTGGTTTATGCTGTTTAAGCCGTACTTTGGACGAGTGGCGGGAAGTATGACTGTCCAGCAATTGAGCGTTTTTCTCATTTGCCCGTCCGATACCGCCCCTGGCACCAATATATGGTGGGCCGGGTTGAGCGGTTCATATTGTTATTCGTATGAAATGGGTAATGGAAACGGTCTCATAACATTTCCTGCTTATAAACAATACAAATTTAAAAAGACAAGTTTTTTCAAAGATCCAGTGGCAGTCGGGCAAATGTCCGAGATGGATGCAACCGCCAAAGGGTGGGCGTATTGGCCTTGGTACCTCTCTGATTTTTCCGCTGAACAATTTATCAATTTTCTTCATCAGGGCAGCGCAAACGTGTTACATTTGGGTGGAAATGTTAAAGGCTATAAAATAGGTGATATGATAACTAACAGTAACAATTTGACAGCCAATTATTGCCAGTAAAATTTTGGATAAACAAAAAAATGAAAATGAATAATTTTAACAGCTCGAATTCTCGAAAAATCCTTGGGAGCAAATGCAAAACAGTGAAATGGCAATCTGGACGATCACAAATAAAAATAATCTTCTGTTTTACAATTGTTGCGATGCTGTGGTTCTCCAGTTCCGTTTACGGCGAACCCCTGAAACTTGCGGAGAACGGCAAGACAGTCTATACAATTATTGCCGGAGGACACAATAACGCTGTGGACAAGATGGCAGTTGCTGAGCTGGAGAAATTTTTAAAAGAATCTACTGGCGTCGCTTATAAAATAATTGACGGCAATAATCCTCAAGCCTTATCATGTAAAAATAGAATTATTGTCGGGGACTCGCCAGTCGCTGAAAGCATTCTCGGCAAAGACGTCATTGGAAATTTGAAAGATCAGGAATCTTTGGTCAAGACGTGCGGCGATGATCTTGCTTTGATTGGAGGAGGAATGCATGGAACACTTTATGCCGTTTACTCATTTCTGGAAAATGAACTTGGCTGCCGCTGGTATACCGCATTCAGGGACATCGTTGTTCCGAAACACGAGACCTTAATCATAAAGGAACTTAACCGTCGGGAAAAACCGGCATTCGAGAATAGATACATTTCTACGTATTTTTATCAGTTAATGCCAGACAAGAATTTTTTCTTTTCTCGCAATCGGCTTAATAGTCAGATAGAAATTAAATCTTTCCCGGGGTTCAAGGATAATCTTCCCCAAATTGGTCCGGCTTGTCATTCATCGTTTTTCTATATGAACCCGGGGGAAAAATATCATGAAGCCTGGAACGCTTTTCCCAAACCGCCTTTGAATAATTTGTATGCAAGCAAGCCTGATTTCTTTTCGATGAACCCGGAAGGAAGACGCGTAAAGAATCTTCAGCTTTGTTTCAGTAATCCGGAATTGAGAAAAACATTGACAAGCCAGATAGAAGCAGTAATCAACAAGACAGGAATTTCCAAAGGAGTTGTCACTCTTGACGCCAATGACGTTCCGGGTAAATTCTGCTATTGTCCTGAGTGTTTGAAATTAGAGAAGAAATATAACACAATAGCAGGGCCGCTTCTGGATTATCTTTTGGAGCTTTGTCCATATCTTAAGCAAAAGTATCCAGACATCTATGTAAAAACCCTGGCCTACAGAAAAAAACAAAGCGAGATACCGCCGAACAATATACAAAAACTGCCTGATAATCTTGTTATTGTTTTCGCTCCCATTGACAGCAATTTTGCGGCATCACTGGACCACCCAACCAATCAGGACACGCTGGAAAACCTGAAAAAATGGCGTAAAATTGCCAAAAATGTATGGGTTTGGTATTATTCAAACCCTTACAGTCAGGACTGTCTGCCGTTCGGCAACATTGGAAAAATGATAACAGACGTGAAAATTTTGAAGGATTGCGGAGTGAATGGAACATCTTTTGAACACGGGGCCGGGGTAGAGGCCGGATACAACTTTGCCGAACTGCAAACATGGCTTTTTTTGAAACTGTTCCAGAATCCGGATCAAGACGCTGAAAAGCTGGTCATTGAATTTACGGACTATTATTACGGCAAAGCCGCGCCAATGATCAGAGCCTATATAAAAGATTTGGAAGAATTAAGAAAGAAAATGCCAATTAATTTGTCCTGGAATCCTACTTTTACCATGTTCACATTCCTTACTGTCGACAGGATCATGAAGTGGGAAAATGACTTTGATGCAATGGAAAAAATGATGGAATCGTCCCCTGGCCAACTCCGCCATATCCGCATGTGCAGGGTGTCGTTGGACATAGCTATGTTGCACAAATGGCATGATCTGAAAAAGAGATATCCTGACATTGCCATAACTCCCAAAGAAATTTATTCACGCATTATGGCAAATTTTGAGGCGGAAGCAAAAATTCGTTTTCCAGAGAACTCCATCAGGACATATTGGCGAAATAATCTGGAAAAAACTGTTTCGCAAGTATTGTTTCAAGCTGAAGTAAAACCTAAGCCTTTATCTGGATTTTTCAGTAAGTTTCCGCCTGAAAACATTCGACAGGCATTTCCTGTAAACGGACTGGTTAAAGACAAGGACGCAGCATGCGGCAGCGCCGCTGCGGCAGATTTCGAACAACTGCCGTTGGGTTTCGGATTGTATGATAATTATAATGCGAAATTCAATATTTCCAACAAAATACAAAGCGGGGACATAAAACCTGACCATTATGAAATCTATAAACTGGGTCAAGCAGAATTGACCCCTCAATGCCTTGTATGGTTTACAGAGGGTTGGGTTGTTACTGTGCCGATTGAACAATTCTATGTTGTGGGAGAGCCTTTCATAAAATGGGATATTTACGCTTCCCTGAAATTTGAGGGGCCAAAGTTTGGTTCAGCCGACAAAAACAAGAAAAATCGAGTCTTTTGCGACCGGATTATTCTTGTGAGGGCCGAAAATCAGGAGGGAAACAAATAGAATACGGAAATATTTTCTCTATTATAAAATGTATTAAAGCTTGTACAAATGATTTATAAAAACACTGAAAAGAAAGGAATTACTATGAGTATGATTGAAGAAAAACAGAGAAAAGGGACTATTAAAATGCCGAACTTTTACCAAAATTTGAAAAAAATGACATTGTTGTCGGCGATCTTTTCAGGGGTATTTATGGCGAATGCGGGAGACGAGCCGACCGCATGGCCGTGGAGTAAATACGGCATTGAGCAGACGGACAATCCTTGCGCAATTCCCACTCCTTACACCGATAAAGGCAAATTGGCCCAATACGCCCAATTAAAAAAAATTGACTTCAGCGGCTGGGGTAGAAATGTAATTTTTCTTGGCGACTCGATCATGAATGGGTGGAGACCCGCCGGTAATGGCGTGAAAGTATTGAAAGAATATTCTGAAAAATATCCCATGGTGCAACCGCTCAATCTTTTTGCGATGAGCGGTGATGAACCACAAAATACTTTGTGGCTGATTACTGAAGGTGATATTTTACAATCATTACAATCCCCCAAAGTCATTGTCCTGATGATAGGCGTCAACAGCCTTAACTTGAAGAAAACTCCGGAACAGGTGGCGGGCGGAATCAAAGCCATTATCACTTATTTAAGAGCAAACAGACCCGATACGAAAATTCTTCTTTTCGGAATTTTACCCTGCTGGGGAGGGAAGGCGCCAGTTCTGGAAGAGATAAAAAAGACCAATCAAATTATCTGCAAATATGCAGATAATAAGGATGTATTTTTTCTTGATTTCGGAGATAAATTGCTGACTGCCGATGGAAATATTAATCCTGAGTTAAGCTATGACGCAATACATCTTACTGAAAAAGGTCATGAACTATGGGCAAAAATAATGTTCCCTTATCTTGATGATCTCGTCAAAACCGGCGGCAACGGTGAAATATGGAAAACCTCGGCGAAATAAATTGCCCGATAACATGTTTTTGCTAATACTATAAGCCGATTGCAAGGTTCAATTTTCAAAGGAGGGCGGCAAGATAAGTCCGCCCCCGTTAATTTTACATTGACTCAAGGCCGTTTTGCAATTGCCAAGAAAAAATGAGTATGGGCTGTTTGTATTATCTAATCTATTTTATATATAAAATAAATAGAAATCTATCTAAAATTATGCTTAAAGCTTTTTTTTAAGGCTGTTTTGTTGATTTAAGTTTTTAACCCCATCTGTTGGGAATTTCTATGGTAATGAATCCATATTTTAATGACTTATACTTTTATTGCCAAATGCTTTGCACGTTTCTTGATTGAAAACACCGAAAAAGTAAGTTTGACCACGATTTCACAGCAAATACAGCTAAAGCCGACTGGACTTAATGGACTGTATGGACGCTCATACGATAGTCCATTAAGTCAATTCCGTCCATCAAGTCCATTTTCCACTCTTATTTCCGGTTCTGTGTCCGTACATGATATAGCTTTTCCGTGAATCCTCCCTTTTTTTCAAAAGCCTTGGCTAAAGAATTGAGTTGCCGGTCCAACAAGCTTGACGCCACGCCGATCAAAACAAGCACAGCGTTCGCGGAAATTTCATCATAGCGTCCATCTGGTCCATAGCGTCCATTCTTAACTTGTGCTACCCATCGGGCCAAATCATCGGCGGTGGCGCATTTTTGCGCGACCGGCTCCTGGCGCAAGGGCTCGTCTTTTTCCCATAGCAGCAGCCCGCGCTGGCGCAAATAATCTTCGTAATCCAGTCTAAGTTCTTCGATGCTGGCCCGTGCCACGCTCGTCAGCTTCAACTCGGTCTTTTTAGATGTTCCGGAAGCCTGACTGCCCTCGGCGATATTTTGAACGCCCGAACGGGCGGCTTGCACATCTGGTCATGAGTCCGACTGCGTTTTTCGATATAGCGATTACAGAAACGCACTGTGACGTCATACGCCAGTTGCGATATCTGAAAACTTTTTAGCTTACGATAGCCGCCGTGCGTATAAATCAGCGGACTTGAATTATTGCTCTCATTCATGGTTTTTCCTTCCATCGCATGTCCACATTAGATTATTCACTCCGCTCAGCCCGCGCAGCCCGCTCAGTCCATCCAGTCCATCCGGCATCAGCGTGTCCGCCCCTGGGTCGGATCCCTTCGCGAAAAGAATCTGAGCGGCAATCATTCCTTATTACCGGTTGCCTAATTAGAAACGATTTCTAAATGTAAGCTGTAAAACCAAGAAATCAACAGACGGATAGTATTGCGCACTCCTTTACGCATAACTTGGCATTGCCTGGCGGTTTAATTAGCGTTCATTGGCGTGAATTAGCGGTTAAATAAATTTCACCCCGAAAACAGGAGTTTTTAAAAATGCATTTTCGGCGCTATTTGAACATAATTACATCAATTCCATTGACAAATTTACTATATATGTAGGGACAATTGGGAATTGAAAATTGAAAATTTAAAGAATGGGGGAAGTATGCCAGTTTCGCCGAAACTGGCAGGAAAGGCGGTTTTGGCAAAACCGCCATACTGGGGATGTCTCTATCTTCTCGGAAATGCGCGATGCTGTCGGCAAATGCCGATGGGAATAATGGGAAGTATGGGAATAATGGGATGGCGTATGCTCAACCGGACTCCAAAGTCTCGGAGTGTGAAGGAGCGAGAAAAGTTGAAAGCGAGAAAAGCGAGAAAAGTTGAAAAATGAAAACCGCTCTGTTCAAAGACACTCCAGAGTCTCGGAAATGTGGTTCAAAATCAAGAAAGGTTTTCTCTGTGTCTCTGTGCCTCTGTGGTTAAAAACGGTTGTGTTCAGTAAGCGTCCAGCCAGCCACATCTTGAAAGTGCCGGCTGTTATTTTATTTCCGGTTTCCAAAGATGCGGCAGCAGATTGTCGATTTCAGTGGCGGGAGTGGTGCTGATCCTGACAAGTACATCTTCCATCCATGTGCAGAA
>CAIKZE010000336.1 GCA_903831825.1 uncultured Lentisphaeria bacterium
CCGGAAACGGAGGGGTACGCTCAAAAATAAAGTTTTTGGCGACTTTTTGGGAAAAAAATCGCATCGGACGTGTCAAAATGGTTTTGACACACAAGAGAAAAGTTATTAACAGGCAAAAGCCAATACTTTTGAAATTGGCTCTGAAGGTGGAATTTATGAAGATATTTCTAATCTCACTTGTACTTACTGCAGGACTGACGGCATCGGCTGTACAGTTTGACCAGAGGCAGCGTATTGTCAAAGTAAGCGGAACTCCGGTAAAAGCAGAGAAGTTGGAGATCGTTGTTCAAAACTCCACCAAACTGATGGAGTTTACCGCAAACGAGCTTCAAACGTTTCTCACAGAGGCGACCGGACAGAAGCCCGCGATTGTCGCAAAGCCGACTGATGGCGCAACATCGCTTATACTTGGGGACAATTCCTACTTACGCACAAACGGGCTCGATGTCGCCAATCTCCCGACTGATGGTTATTACATCAGACGCAATGGCAATCAGATATTTCTGGCAGGGGTTGATTCTACAACAGATTTCCCAGCACAGAACAAGTGGGCGCAGATATACAAACGTGGAACCTTGAACGCTGTATATGATTTTCTGGAGCGTTTCGCAGATGCACGGTTCTTTTTCCCGGGTGAAATGGGAACGATTATTCCGGATAAAGGCGCGCTGATACTTCCGCCTGTGATCGACATTTTGGACCGTCCCGACATGGTTGGGCGTACATTTATGCATTATGACGGAAAATGGTACGAGGACGAAAGTTACCAAGGCGTAAAAGGGATCAATCTGAACCTTCTGCGCCTGCGCATGCAAAGCAATATAATTCCTTTTGGACACGGTCTTTCCCGACTGGGATATAAAGAGCGCTTCGGCAAGACCCATCCGGAATATTTTGCCCTGATGGAGGACGGCAGTCGCAACATAGAGCCGGACATGCCGCACTCCGGACATATCTGTTTCAACAGCGGCATGCGCGAGGTCATTTATCAGGATGTCAAAGCGTTTCTTTCGGGGCAACCCGCTACCGTAACCGGCGCTCTTGCTTGGGGGAAATGTGCATGGAATGTAAACGCTGCGGCTCCCGGATATTTCAACCTCATGCCACAGGATTGGTTCTATTGGTGCAGTTGCGAGAAATGTGCTAAAACAGCTAAAGGCGGACGCAATTTTGAAAAAGACAACCAGGCAATAAGCGACTATATGTGGGGATTTACATCGGAAATCGCCAATCGCCTTACTCAGGACGGCGTAAAAGGTGTCGTAACGCAGATGGCATACCTGCCTTACGATCTCGTGCCGAAATGCGACATCCCTCAGAACGTAGCAGTACAGATCGCAGTCACGGGACCCGGGAAAAAAAATCAGCAGGATGACGACAAGAAGATTAAAGACTGGGTCACAAAGCTCAACAGCAAGGTCTCGCTCTGGACTTATCCCGGAAAATTCGGCAACAAAGCCATGCCCGGTATACCCGCCATGATGCACCATCACATCGGCAAATACTTCCAAGATCGAAAAGACTGGATATATGGCGCTTTTCTCAATTCGGATACGGATTACTATCTCTTCAATTACCTGAACTATTATATTTTCTCGAAGGGTGTCTGGAACAACTCCGCCGATCTTGACGTTCTGCTCGCCGACCATTACAAGGCAATGTTTGGCGAGGGTGCGCCAATGATGCAGAAGTTCTACGACGAACTTGAAAAAATCTGGATTGACGAAATCACCAGCAACACCGTGGATACCTCGCTTGGTCCGGTTACAACCCTTCCCAATGATATCGACATCTGGACGAAAATATATTCTCCTAAAAGGCTCAGTTACTTTGACGGTTTATTCGATCAGGCTGAAAAGGCGGCTGCATCAAACAAAGGCGCACTGAAACGCATCAAGTTTATGCGTGAAAAACTGCTTGTGCCCATTCATGTTCCCGCCCGGGATTTTCAGAATAGACAGAACTCCCTCGACAGCTGGAAGGTCAGCGTTCCAGGGAAAGTCCACCTGCGTCCCTGCGATGGAGACTTGAACGAAGTGAAAACCGTTGTCAGCCTTTCGCAAGACAAAGACAATATGATTTTCACCGTTGACTGCGAAGAGCCCCGCATGCAGGACATTAAAGCCGCAAATCAGGGAGCAGATGCTTCGCTTACCTATGAAGATTCCTGTGTGGAAATCTTTTTGAATCCATCCGGCGACCGCACCAACTACTACCACATCGTAGCCAATTCAAACGGTGCGCTTTACGATTCAAAATGCAAGATACACGAGAATCCGGACATCAAATGGAATAGCGGAGCCAATGTCAAGATTGAAAAGCGGACAGATGGCTGGAAAGCCATCGTATCAGTACCGAAAGCAGCACTCGGCGAATACAATAAAAATGGATTCCCGGTCAATTTTGCTCGCCACCGCTCATTGAAGGGTGAACAGCCCGTAGAAGTATACTATCAGTGGAGCCCTGTGCCGGGCAGAAGCTTTCACGCCATCGAACGTTACGGCTCCATGATTCTTGAGGGTGCGCCGAATACAAATATTGTCAAGGACGGCGATTTCAATATCACCAAAAATGATCATTACTCCGCAGGCGCCTGGTCGTTTTGGCAGTCCGGCAAGGAATCCGATGTCCAACTTTGCGAACTCGATGAAAAGATGTTTATTTCAGGTGGCAAAAGCCTCCATTTTAAAAATGGCAAGGGCCTGAAACTGAATGCGACGCAGCAGCTTCAGAATATGAAGCCGGACACAAAGTACCGATTTTCGTATTTCGTCAAGACAAAAGATCTGAAAGCCCCGGGCGGCGCAGGCGCGTTCATTTACTTCTCCGAAAATAAGGGCACTGCATATCCGGATCCCCGAGTCAACGGAACACATCCGTGGCACAAGCTTACGTTTGACATAACAACTCCTCCGGATACCGGGAAAGGCATCAAACCGATTGTCGGAATCTGGATCTGGGATGCCGAAGGCGAAGCCTGGTTCGATAATGTGACAATAGAAGAGATCAGATAATGAATCACGCCTATGCCTCATGGATTCTTGAGTTTTTGCACTTTTTTCAGCAAAAAAGTTGCATCGGGCGTGTCAAAAACAGGTTTGCCCCGCTAATTGAAAAATTATAAACAGGAAAAATCCAATAATTTTGAAATTGGATCAACTTATCGGAGATAGACAAGATGCATTCGTGGAAGCTTTATGATTCACTGGCGCTGGGTGGGAAGGGGCTGCTGGCGTGGCTGGATCCAATACAACAATACTTGCCGATTGCCGGGTATGAAGTAGCGCATGATATAGGACGCTGGTGGGATGCCGCGCTGCGGCTGGAAGCGACAATCGATTTTGTCATTCCCCCGGCGGTTGAGGCGGCAATGCTGGCAAACCTGCAACGCCTGACGGACAACCCGGATGCGCTGCTGGTGAACGACGACGCATCTGGAAAGCGGCTGATCAATCTGCATAACCTGCGCGAGACGATTATTGCGTATCACGCCTTGGTGCGCTGGCGCGATTGTGCGTGGGCTCGGGATGCCGGCCACCGCTTTCTGACTATGCTGGACCGTTGTTTTCGTGCTGACGGGCATTTCGATGTAACGCTGTTGGGGTTGTGGGGCTCGGTTCCGGTATCGAAGAACCATAGTACGATGGAGTCGGAAGATGCGGATGGCTGGTTTGACGCCTCCGGCACGAGCGGGCGCTGCCTGGAAGGTGTGATCTGGTTTTACGAGGCCACCGGCGATCACCTCGCCCTGCAGTTGGCGGAGCGCCTGGCACGGCATCACCTGCGGATGCTCGTCGATGAACAGGGAGAGGCACGCACTGCCTTCTTCGCGCCGGAGCATCCCGGCCACAATCACTCGTACCTTGGCACGGTGCGCGGTCTGTTGCTGTATGGCTTGTTAACGCAGCAACGCCAATACATCGATGCGGTAACCCGCCTGGTAAGGCATTCGATTTGGCGGCGCAATATCTCCGAGTCCTGTTGGACTCCGCACGACCTGGGGAAGACCAGCTGCCCCAATCACCGCGGGGAAAAACTGTGCGATTCCGCGAGCTCCGCCGATATCGCGCAACTGGCGCTCTGGCTGGCATTGCAGGATCATCAGACCGATTTGCTCGACGACGTTGAGCGGATATTGCGTTCGCATCTGCTGCCCGTGCAGATTCAGGACGCGGATCTCGGGCTGACGCGTCCTGACGGGCGGACGCTGATCCCTAAATGGATCGGCGGCTGGGGGGTGCTGTTGGATCGCAACGTCTGGAAGGACTCGACCCACGATGTGCTCGCCGCAGTGGTGCACAGCCTGTGTGATTTCTACCGGCACACTGCCGTCACGGATGCGCAAGGGCTCACCCTCAACTGGCATTTCGATTACGAGGATGACCGGCTGACAGTGACAAGTCGCCGGGAAACTGAGGCCATGCTGCTCGTGGAGTTGAAAAAATCCACCGCCTTGCGTATTCGCATGCCGGCGTGGACGCCGCGATCTTCGGTGCGTGTGATGGCTGGGGAGCGCCAACTGGCGGATCCGCTGTGGGTCGGCTCTTACCTCTGGCTTGGTCGCGATCTCATTGGCGATGCGCCCGTGCTGGTGCATTATGCCCTGCCGGAGCGCGTTACCGCTGAACCCTGTGCCGATGGTTCATCGTATGAAATCGCCTGGCGCGGGGATACCGCAGTCAGGACTACGCGCATCGAACGAACGGATTCAATAAAAAATAAAAACAAGAAAATTTCCAAATGATTAAAAATATACTTAGCCTTTTAATCTCCAGTATTTTTATGGTTGGATACGGTTTCGCAGCATCTCCGACCTATGGTCCTGAGAATATTCCAAACCCCGGCTTTGAGGCTTTGGGAGGATATCTGTACTCCAGCTGGATTAAGAATGGAAATGTAGTTGACGACACGGAAATATTCCATGACGGGGCCCATGCCGCCAGGTTTACCTCAGCTAGCGGCAACTCATGGTACGCCTCCCAATTACTTCAGACCTTTACGGTCATTCCCAATACTAATTATATACTGACTTTCTGGGCTCGCGGCGACGGGGTTCATGCCGGAGGTTACGGTGTATATGATGCTACCCATAAGGTTTATATTGTAGCCGGAGCAACATCCACCGGTGTTACAGTCACAACGTGGACGCAAGTTACTGTTCCGTTCCAAACCCCGGCAGAGTGTGTAAGTGTCACTTTATTTTTGGGTGATTCCGGCATAGCCGCTGGCACACAGTCCTGGTGGTTTGATGATATATCCATCAAGGCTGTAACTTCAGTACCATTACCGGAAAGCCATATGCCCGGCAATGTCAGCTCTTCCTCTGCTCCCGTTACAGTCAGTACAGTTGCTGCATCAGCAGAAACCAAGACCTCCGCGCCGGAGGCAAGCAATAAGCCAGCTTCGTTGTGTTTTACCCCAAGGGTTATCCTGCCACCGGAAATAACAGCTGTTGTGGGGGATAATCTCCAGGTGTTTACCCGTGGTGTCATAGAGGCTCAGGATCCGTACAGCCTGCCGTATAACATTATTTCCAACGCCGGAGCCGGCTCTGCATCTTATCCCAGATTTTTTGACTACACGCCTCCGGTCGGAAGTGCTGGAACTAAGACTCTGACATTCTCCGTCTTCGATTTACAGAAAAAACTGCTTGCGTCAGCCACCACTAAATTGGTCGTTGTAAATGCAACCGGGCAACCGTCTTCCAATAAGAATGTGCTGTGTATTGGGGATTCACTTACCGGAAACGGTATTTGGCCTCAGGAAATGTACCGCAGGTTGACCCAGTCTGGAGGCTCTCCGGTTGGCAAAGGCTACGGCAATATCACTTTTCTGGGCGATGTGCCAATGGGCAGCTACCCGGCTCAGGGATTTGTAGCATGGGGTGGCTGGACCAATGGCGGACATATTGGCACCTCTGGGACAAAGGGCGGTTATATATTGACCGGCACGTCCGACAAGGACCGGACAGATATGAATTCCATCTATGCCTATGGTAATTCGACGTACAGAATTATGGAAACCATGGGCCGTTTAAAGGTATCCTTATGTTCAGGCTCTGATATCCCGCCGGCAGGAGGAGGCTCTTTTGCCTGGGTGTCTGGCGGCTCTCATCATTCTGCCATAGCGTACACGTCTTATGCCGAAGAGCCGTCAGGCTCTGTATTCTGGGACGCCGGCAAGGGAAGGGCAAGTTTTACTGATTGGTTTGCCCGTGTTGGCGGAACTGGCACACTGGATATCGTGTACATCCTGCTGGGTTGGAACGAATTGGGGACTGGTCCATCGGCTGCCGACCATGCTGCGGCAATATTAGCTTCCAAGGGGCTCATAGATAGAATACATGCTGATTACCCGAAATGCCTGGTAAGGATAATGGGTGTCCAGATTCCATCTTATAATGGCGGGCTTGGCACTAACTACGGTTCAGAGGGATCGAGGACGGATTATTATAATTGCGTCAGGAATGCCAACGGTTACAATTTGGCGATGGAGAGTTTGGCTGCCGACCCAGCATACTCTACGTTCGTCAGGTATCTCGGGATAGCCTCGCAGTTTGATGGGGAATGGAACAATATCCACGCAAGCTTCCCTGTCAATAATCGTAACCCGACAACTGAAGATCGCCAGACAAATGGCTTGCACCCTGCCACTCCCGGCTACTATCAGATCGCAGATGTGGCGTACCGGGACTTTATCCGGACCTTCTGCTCGCAATAACTTAACAGAGATTAGAGGAAGAAGAATGAAAAAACAGAATTACGAACTCAAAAGTGACAAAATCCGTGCCGAGTTCAAGAAGTTGAAATCGAAGCAGCCGGAGCGATTGAAACAACGTCTCAACCTCTCCTGGAGCAACTGGGGGTTCGGCATGGAGTCTTTGTCTGATTCAGCGTCGCGGCTGCAAAAAGCCGGTGTCCGGTTTATCGAGCTGCACGGCAACCATTACGGCCCGGATTTGGGATATAACGCGGACACGACACTGAAGATACTTGGCGATCACGGCATCAAAGCGGCCGGTGTATGCGGCATGTTTTCAACTGATAATGACTTGTCGAGCAATCGGGGGATTCACCGGCAGGCCGCACTGGATTATGTGCGCCGGGAAATCGAATTCACGGCAGCGGTAAAAGGCGGCTATCTGCTGGTCGTGCCGGGCGCAGTAGGCCGCCCGCAGCCGTATGACAACACGGAATTCGACCGTAGCGTTGAGGCGCTGAGGATCGCAGGGGATTGCC
>CAIKZE010000337.1 GCA_903831825.1 uncultured Lentisphaeria bacterium
CGGAAACGGAGGGGTACGCTCAAAAATAAAGTTTTTGGCGACTTTTTGGGAAAAAAATCGCATCGGACGTGTCAAAATGGTTTTGACACACAAGAGAAAAGTTATTAACAGGCAAAAGCCAATACTTTTGAAATTGGCTCATGGGTTATATTATATTTCATTATTCAAAGAATTCAATACAAAGGAATGGTTATACCGATTCGCAATCTTAAAGTAAGTAAAGACAAGAGCAATTTTGAGAATTATTTGAGAATGCCGACGGAAGCCCGATATGAATATCGGGGGACGGAGACATTTTCAAATAAACGCAAAAGGGCCTTGCCGCGGAGCGGTTGCGTTTTCGCCATGCCGGCTACGTGCCGTATGAGTTCCGTCGCTACCCTGGTAGCGCCAGCCTCATCCAGCCCATCCCGGCAAAGACGAAATTCGCAATCTTTACTTGCTTTAAGATTGCGATTCGGTATTAAAATTGTTTCCCTGTTCTCCCCCGGCGGCTAGCTTCATCTGCGAAATCAATTCGGTTGCGGTTATGTTGCGCTGCGGGTAAAAAGGATTTTAATTTTCAATACTATAAATCGGGGGAATATTGGACGGATTGTAGTTGCACTTGGGATTGTCTTTCCGTTCAAAAACACTTTTGTGGATAATGGCGTTTTCCGGGATTGCCCGTATTTTTTTGCCGAATGGTTTCCAGTTCCAGGTAAATGACTCGTGCATGGGCGCAGCCGGTTCGTATGGTATTTTTGCATGTTCATCTTCATTTGCGAGCAGCAACTCGCAGGCGATGGCTTTCTCCAGCATCCATTTCAACGTAATTTTTGCCAATCCGTCTTCAGGGTAATTGCCGCCGATATCAGAGTGAACCCCGGCAAACCAGACTTGTTTAATTTCAATTGTCTGACTGTCCGCTTTTTCGCTTTCATCCCATAATGACGGATAAAACTTGTTTCTTTTTTCATCAATTGCGAGAGCGTGGTAACCATAACGAACATTGGTATGGATAGTATCATCAAAGAAGTTTTTATAGTCATATATCCAGCCCAGGGAAGCGACGGTATCAAATACGCCGATGAAATGAATTGGAATCTCCTGCGCGGAAGTTGTTTTAAAATCCTGAGTCAAGGTATCGTTATCGGAGGAATTATAGATTTTAGACACATACGGCACCAGATTGTTATTTCCTTTAAACAGCAAGCCGCATTTGTGAATCATTCCGGCAAGGCAACGCACCGTAAATGCCCCGCGACTGAAGCCGAACATGAAGATCTTATCCCCGTAAAGATAATTGTTCATCAGATAGCGGTAAGCATCTTCGATATTGGTCTGGAGACCATAACCCAGGGCATAGCCGGCATTGCCTCCCCACTTTCCCACGCATGGGTCATAGTATGCAATCTGCTCTTTAGTATTGTTCGCCGCGAGCCGGTATATTTCTGCAATGTTGGTGTTGCTGCTTGAAAATTGATTGCCCATGCCGTCACAGCAGATAATGATATTTTTGCTCATGATTTCTTCTCCTTGATCAGGTCTCGACGAATGCCGGGCGGGATTTGAAAGCCAGTAAAGATTGCGGATCTCGTTTTCAGATTGCAACCCGGCATAAAACTAATCTTCCTCCATTTATATTATAGAACGACATCAACTATAAATCAATGAGTATTCATAAGGAACCGGCACAAAAGAACCTGTGTTTTTTTACATGGCAAGCAACTCGAACAGCAAAGATATCCGGTGAAAATTCAGGTATGGGAAATAATGGTTTGAGAAAATGGTCTCAGGATAAACAACACAAACGGAGTTCTCTTTTTGTGTGAGATTAAGCCGCAAGCAGGGATGCTTGCGGTACTTTCAGGTGTAAGCGAAAGCTCTGTTTATGTTATGCGAGCGCGAGAGATATCGTGGCGTCTCTGGTTAATTCATCTATCAGATGTTTGACGGAAACAATTTCCTTGATACGGGAAACGTTGCTTCCCGCCATGGCAAAGCCGAGATTCATCATCCCCCTGGAAGCGTTATCGAGCGCTTTCGCGATACAGTAATTCACTTCTTTGGGTTTACAGGTGTGCAGGCAGTGATATACGCAGCCGAAATCGACGCGTTCGCCTTTGGTGATCTTTCTGACAAAATCATTCATAATGACTCTGCCGGGCATTCCTACCGGGCTTTGGATGATGACAACATCTTCATCATTGGCGGCGATATACGCATCTTTATATTCCTGCGATACGTCGCATTCGTGGGTACAGACAAAACGTGTTCCCATCTGGACGCCGCCGGCGCCCAGTTTCATGACTCGCGCAATGTCATTGCCGTCAAAAATACCGCCGGCGGCAATTACCGGAATATCTATGCCGTTGCGGACAAAGCCGCGGACGGTTTCAATTACTTTTTTCAGGATATTGTCTAAAGAATAATTTTCCTTGTCAGCAAGTTCCGCCCTGCTGTATCCCAGATGTCCGCCGGCCATAGGTCCTTCGACGATAACGGCATCCGGCAGACGATTATATTTCCGCAGCCATGTGCTGCAGATGATGTGCGCGGCGCGGGCCGAGGACACAATCGGCACCAGTTTGGTGGTGAGGTTTTTGACGAATGACGGTAAACGCAGCGGCAGTCCCGCTCCGGAAATAATCACATCTATATTTTCATCCTGGGCTGCCGTGACCAGATCTTCGTAATTGGTCAGTGCGCACATTATATTTACGCCGAACGGATTTTTAGTCATCCGGCGAGTTTGTCTGATACTGTTGGTGAAAGCGGAACGCGACCAGCCGAGATAATCACGCGTCTTGCTTTCATCGTTTTCGCCGAGTCCGATAGCAGCGATGACGCCCAGCGCGCCCTCATTCGATACTGCCGCCGCCAAGGCTGAAGTTGATACTCGCACCCCCATTCCACCTTGAATGAGCGGTAATGCAATCCGTAAGTTCCCGATCTGCAGATTTTCGAATAAAGATGTATTCATGTTTTCCTAAAAATAAAAAAGCCGTACCAAGGTTATTATCCTTAACACGGCTTGCTCCAATTTCAAACTGATAAGAATTTTTCTTCCAATAATAGAATATAACCGGTGTATCAATACAATTCAACAACAGTCTAATGAAATAAATCAAAAAAACTCATTAATTCTCAAATAGTTACGAATATAATTTTTAAATTGTTTAGCGTTGTGCAGAGGAAGCGACTAGCAGGTGCAATAAATAGTGCGGCGCCGGGTTTATTGCCTTTGTGATGGTATTTACGTTTTTTTAATAATGTCCTCATCAAAAAAACACAGAATCTCACTTTTTTTTCAATTTCAGGTTGAATTTTTCCATAAAAGGAGTAATTATTAAGTCCGTTCTGTTGATCTCTTCGTAAAAATGCACCGGGACAATTCCGGCTGGATTTTTTATGTAAAAATTTTATAATAGTTGATAATAGTGGAAGCTGCATAGCTGCGGTTTCAGGACTTGTTAGAAATCATGACAAAGCATATCTTCATCACAGGCGGTGTCGTATCATCTCTTGGCAAAGGGATTACCGCCGCATCCCTCGCCATGCTGTTAAATCACCGCGGATACCGGGTCGCCATGCAGAAGCTGGACCCCTATATCAACGTTGACCCGGGAACCATGTCGCCATATCAGCACGGAGAAGTCTATGTTACCGACGACGGCGCGGAGACGGATCTGGATTTGGGACACTACGAACGCTTTGCGGAAATCAAATGTTCGCAGGCCAGTAATTTCACCACCGGCCGCATCTACAGCACGGTAATCGCCAAAGAACGCAGAGGTGAATTCCTCGGCGGCACCGTTCAGGTAATCCCGCATATCACGGACGAAATAAAGCGGGCGATTCATTCGCTGGACGCTGAGGATGTGGATATTGCGATAACCGAAATCGGCGGCACCGCCGGCGATATTGAATCGCTGCCTTTCCTGGAAGCGATCAGACAGTTTAAGCATGAGTCAGGCCCCGGCAACTCCATCTTTATTCACTTGACGCTGGTGCCGTATATTAAAGCGGCGGGCGAAATCAAAACCAAGCCGTCCCAGCAGTCGGTCGGCATACTTCGCGAAATCGGGATTATTCCGGACGTGCTGGTCTGCCGGACTGAAAAGCCGATGGAGGAAGAACATTTCTCCAAGCTTGCGTTGTTCTGCAATATCCTTAAAGAACTGGTCATTGAAGAACGCGACGTTCAGAATTCGATTTATGAAGTTCCGGTTGAACTAGCCGCCCAGAAACTTGACATAAAAGTTCTGGACCTGATCCGGCTTCCGCACAAGGAACTTGATATTAAAAACTGGAAACAGATGGTCAATACCGTTATCAATCCGGCTAATGGAGCCGTTACTGTCGCGGTTGTCGGCAAATACATAAGTTTGAAAGATGCTTACAAGAGTATCTACGAAGCATTGAGCCATGCCGGGGTTGCCAATGACGTCAGGGTGAACATCCGGATGGTGGAATCCGAAGAGCTTGAGAAAATGGCTGACTGCAGTCTGATTGCGGATGCCGACGGCATTCTGGTGCCCGGCGGATTCGGCGACCGCGGCATTCCCGGTAAAATTAAAGCCATCAAATATGCCAGAGAAAACAATATCCCGTTCCTGGGAATCTGTCTGGGGATGCAGTGCGCGGTCATTGAATATGCCAGAAATGTGATCGGGCTCACCGGCGCCAACAGCACTGAATTCGACGTTAATACGCCCTATCCGGTCATTGACCTGATGCTTGCCCAGAAGAAAGTATGTGAAAAAGGCGGCACCATGCGGCTGGGCGCATATCCCTGCACAATTAAAGCCGATTCTAAATCCGCGAAGGCCTATGGGGCGCTTAATATTTCCGAACGCCACCGGCACCGGTATGAATTCAATTCCGCCTGCCGTCAGCAGCTTGAAGAAGGCGGCTTGATGATTGCCGGAGCCTCGCCTGATGGAGGACTGGTTGAAATTATTGAGAATCCCGGCTTGAAATGGTTTGTGGCCTGCCAGTTCCATCCTGAATTCAAGTCCAGGCCGTTGCAGGCGCATCCGCTGTTCAGGGATTTTGTAAAAGCGGCAATGACAAAGTAAAAAAGATTTTTTGAAATATTAAATATAGACAATGAAGGATCATAATGCCGAAGAGAAAAGACATCCAGAAGATTATGCTGATAGGTTCCGGTCCGATTGTTATCGGGCAGGGCTGCGAGTTTGACTACTCCGGTACCCAGGCATGTAAAGCGCTGCGCGAAGACGGTTATGAAGTAGTTCTGGTCAACAGCAATCCCGCAACCATCATGACCGACCCGGATTTTGCCAACCGGACCTATATAGAACCGCTGACCAAAGATATTCTGCACGAAATCATTCGCCGGGAACGCCCTGACGCGCTGCTGCCGACGCTTGGCGGGCAGACTGCGCTGAACCTGGCGATGGAATTATTTGATTCCGGCATTCTTGACCGTTATCGCGTCGAGATGATCGGGGCCAACGCCGAATCCATCCGGAAGGCGGAAGACCGTGAACTGTTCAAAAACGCCATGACCGAAATCGGTCTTGACGTGCCGCGCAGCGGTTCGGCGCATTCCCTGGAAGAGGCAATCTGCATTTCCAAACAGATCGGTTCCATGCCGCTGGTCATTCGTCCCGGTTTCACGCTGGGCGGCACCGGCGGCGGCATCGCGTATAATATGGAACAGTTTGTCGAAATCGTTCAGCGCGGGCTTGAAGCCAGCCGCAACCGTGAAGTGCTGATTGAAGAATCCCTGTTGGGCTGGAAAGAATTCGAACTGGAAGTCATGCGCGACAAGAATGACAATTGCGTCATTGTCTGCTCCATTGAAAATATCGACCCGATGGGGGTTCATACCGGCGACAGCATCACTGTGGCGCCGGCGCAGACGCTTACCGACCGCTGCTATCAGGAAATGCGCGACGCTTCGCTGAGAGTCATGCGCGCCATCGGTGTGGAAACCGGCGGTTCCAACGTTCAATGGGCGGTAAACCCGCAAAACGGCCGCATGGCCATCATTGAAATGAATCCCCGCGTCTCCCGTTCCAGCGCACTGGCGTCAAAGGCTACCGGCTTTCCGATCGCCAAGATTGCCGCCAAACTTGCGGTAGGCTATACTCTGGATGAAATCTGCAACGATATCACCCGCGTGACGCCGGCCTGTTTTGAGCCGAGCATTGACTATGTCGTCACTAAAATACCGCGTTTCACCTTTGAAAAATTCCCGTCCGCCGACAGCACCCTGACTACTCAGATGAAGTCGGTCGGCGAAGCCATGAGCATCGGCAAGACTTTCAAACAGTCTTTCCAGAAAGCATTGCGTTCGCTGGAAACCGGCAGGGCCGGATTCGGCGCTGACGGCAAAGACGGCAAGTTCATGGAAATGTCCGATGAACTGGTCGAAGCTGAACTGAGACGGCCCAACTGCGAACGCATGTTCGTAATCCATGAAGCGTTCCGCCGCGGCTGGAGCGTTGACCGGGTCAATGAGATAACCTGTATTGACAAGTGGTTCCTGCGGCATATGCACGAACTCGTCGCCTATGAGGATGAAATCCGTTCCGCAAAATCGCTTGAAGGACTTAAAAAAGATCGCAAACTGCTGTTTCAGATCAAGGAATTCGGCTACTCCGACCGCCAGATTGCTTTCCTGCTGAACAGTGATGACCTGGCAGTATATAAGCTCCGCAAGGAACTGAAGATTATGCCGGTTTACTCGCTGGTTGACACCTGCGCCGGCGAATTCGAGGCATATACCCCGTATTATTATTCAACTTACGGCGGCGTTGACGAGTACAAGCCGTCCGGCAAGAAGAGCATCATGATTCTCGGCGGCGGTCCCAACCGCATCGGTCAGGGGATCGAGTTCGATTACTGCTGCGTTCACGCCGCTTTTGCCTTGCATGACGCCGGATTTGAATCCATCATGGTCAACAGCAACCCGGAAACCGTCAGTACCGACTACGATACCAGCGATAAACTTTATTTTGAGCCGCTGACTTTTGAAGACGTGTTGCATATTTATGAGCGCGAACAGTGCTTCGGCGTGATCGTTCAGTTTGGCGGACAGACTCCGCTTAACCTGGCTCAGAAACTGGATGCCGCCGGAGTTAAGATCATCGGCACCAGCCCCAAAGACATCGAAGCCGCCGAAGATCGCGATTTCTTCAAGAAACTGGTGGATAAACTAAAAATTCTCCAGCCGCCGAACGGCATGGCCACCAATCTCGAGCAGGCAATCGAAATTGCCAACCGCATCGGCTATCCGGTACTGGTTCGTCCCTCTTTTGTGCTGGGCGGCCGCGCCATGGTCATTGTCTACAATGAAAAATACCTGCGCAAATATGTGGAGGAGGCAGTTGTCGCCTCAGACGGACGTCCGGTGTTGATTGACCGCTTCCTGGAAGACGCCACCGAACTTGACGTGGACTGCATCTCCGATGGCGCTAAATCCGTAATCGGGGCGGTCATGGAACACGTTGAACTGGCCGGCATTCACTCCGGCGACAGCGCCTGCATCATTCCGACGCAGACCCTTTCGCCTGAAGTCCTGGAAAAGGTCAGAAAGCACACTTTCGCGCTTGCCAAGGAACTTAATGTCTGCGGCTTGATGAACGTTCAATACGCGGTAAAAGACAACGACGTTTATATTCTCGAAGTCAATCCCCGCGCTTCCCGCACGGTGCCTTTCGTCAGCAAAGCCATCGGCGTCCCGCTGGCTAAGCTTGCCGCCCTGGCGATGGCCGGAAAGACCCTTAAAGAACTCGGTTTCACCAAGGAAATCATTCCGAAACATACCGTGGTCAAAGAAGCGGTATTCCCGTTTGTCAGATTCCCCGGCATTGATATCGCGCTGAGCCCGGAAATGAAATCCACCGGCGAAGTTATGGGGCTGGATCTCTCCGCCGGCATCGCCTATCTGAAAACCCAGGTCGCCGCCGGCAACACTCTCCCGGTGGGCGGCAACGTCTTTGTCGGTTTCCGCGACATCGACAAGGAAGCGGCGATCCCGTTGTGCAGAGCTCTGGTCAATCTTGGGTTCTCCCTGTACGCAACCCGCGGCACTTCAACCGCGCTGTACAACGCCGGAATCAAAGCCAACGCCGTATTCAGGATTTCACGCGGCAGGCCGCACCTGATTGACCTGATGAACGAGCATCTTATCCAGTGGATTATCAATACCCCGGAAACCGGCGCGGAATCCAAAGTGGATGAAATTCAGATGCGCGCCCAGGCTGTTTCCCACGGCATTCCGATCACAACCACGCTCGACGGCATGAGCGCCGCGATTGAAGGCCTTAAAGCTCTCAAAGACATGGGCGGCAGAATGGAAATATGCAGCTTGCAGGAATACCATCGCCACGTCAAGAAGCTGAAACTGGTCTGATAGCGAATAAATAATAAAGCCTTATGCCGCGGAATATTCTCTGGCATAATGCTTTTTTTGCTTAATTTATCAATTTAGACTTTTGCGCATTGGCTCAATTGCTCAAAAATAAACCGGGCTGGTCTTTTTTAATTCTTTGGCGCTGAAAAGCATACGGCCGTTTTTCAAATTTTCAAGTTTTTCCAGTTCCTTAAATTTTTCCTTCACTTTTTCCTTATTTTCGGCGTGAACCATGGCATAAAGGTTGAAAGGAAAGTCTGCATTAATTTCCCGCTGATAGCAATGGGTTACAAAGGAATGTTCCGCAAGTTTTGCTCCAGTTTCTTCAAGCTGTTCTTCAGGCAAGTTCCAAACGCACATGGCGTTGCCTTTGAAGCCGAAGCGCTGGTGCCGGATGATACAGGAAATTCTTTTTAAAACTCCTGAATGCTGCCATTTTTGAAGCAATTGGAGCAGCTCCTTTTCCGAACAGGCAACCGTTTCAGCGATATGGCTGAAAGGCGTTGTTGAAATTGGCACATCCCCTTGCAGGCGGCGGACAACTTGTTTTTCCCGGTCGGACAATTTCACGGTTTCTCCCGGCAAAGCGGAAACTGGAACAGGTTGACCGGAATCGGTCTTGTCAAATATCACCTGGATCTTAAACGCCTTTACCGCGGGGAAAGTCAATAAACGGTCAGGCAGCAGCAAATGCCGTAGTTTTTCCATAGCTTCATTATATTGTGTTTTATGAATAGTGATAGTGAACCAGAGATTGGGTACTTCGTCACGGAGGTAACAATGAGTCACGCCGGGGTTCGGGCTGATAAGGGAATTTACCCTTTCCAAGTCTGATTCAGGGATATTTACCGCGCACAGACAAGTCTGGAAACCCAGGCCGGAAGAATTAAAAACCCCGCCGAACCGGCGCACAAGACCAACCCGCTGAAACTTTTTAATTTCGTCAATAACTTCATTTTCAGACAGTTCCAGCAGCCGGGCTATTTCCTCAAAAGGATGGGATACCAAAGGCAGCCCTCTTTGCAGCAGGTAAATTAATTTGTCGTTTTTTATTTGATCAAGCATAAAAGTATTGTTTCTTCCACTAAATTCGCGGGTCACTTCCCGGATAACCGTTTTTTAACGATCCAATAATTTGAATATCCGATATCCAACACGGAATATCTCGCACAAAGACGCAAAGGCACAAAGAAAAGTAAAACTTGCCGTTGTTTTTCTCTCCGTGCCTCAGTGTCTTTGTGCGAGAATATGTTCAGTTTTTTGTATTTTGCTTTTCCTTCATCAGTTGGATATTTCCCGCATCCGCGGGATCCCGCCTTGCGGGACGGAATATTGGATATTCGTTTTTAAAACCCATAAATTCTAGTGAAGACCCAAAGTATTTCCCCGGACACAGCCTGGTTCAGGTCCCAGATAGTCGCCGTTTTCGGCGAATGCCCTGGCCCGGCAGCCCCCGCAGGTTTTAACAAACCGGCACTTTCCGCAGCTTCCTTTATATTTTTCAATACTGCGTAAGTCATTAAAAATCACTGACTCTTCGTATATTTTCCTCAAGTCAAAATTTTCTTTTTTCAGGTTGCCGCAATCCAGTTCAAGAAAACCGCACGGCTGGACGATTCCGCGGTGTGAAATAAAAATAAATCCTTTTCCGGCCATACAGTTTCTGGCCCGGAAACGCGGAGGAATTTTTTCGTAGTCATCCCCGGCCCGTTGCTGTTGGATTCTGGCATAATGAGGGGCGCAGGTAGTTTTTATCCCGATTGGTGAATCCTGGCTCAGGTCATAGATCCAGTCAAGGGTTTTTTCGTATGTCTCAGGATCAATTCCCCAATCTTTTAATCCGGCGCCGCGTCCGGTTGGAACCAGGAAAAAGAAATCCAGGATCGCCGCTCCCTGTCCGACCGCCAGGTTATAGATCTGCCGGAGCTGGCTGACATTGAGTTTAGAGACGGTCGTATTTATCTGGACAGGCAGCCCGGCGGCTTTAGCGCGGGCCAGGGCGGTCAGGGCGGTCTCAAAGGCCCCGGGAACACCGCGGAAAGCATCGTGGGTTTCCGCGTCCATGCCATCGATGCTGATACTGATCGCCTGGATTCCTGAATCCTTCATCTTTGCCGCAGTTTCGGAGTTGACCAGCGCCCCGCAGGCAGCCAGCACCACTTTCATGCCCGACTTACCGGCATAGGCCGCAAGTTCATAGATATCTTCGCGGAGCATTGGGTCGCCGCCGGTAAGGATCAGCATCGGTTGGGCAAATGAAGCCAGGCTATCCAGCATTTTTTTTGCGTCTGTGGTGGAAAGCTCTCCCGTGAATTCGGAATCAGCGGCATTGGCCCGGCAATGCCTGCAATTCAGGCTGCAACGCCGGGTTGCCTCCCAGGCAACGATGCGGAGCGGGTAAGGATTTATTTCTTGCTGCAGATCGCTGAAGTTCCGAGTTTTTATCATTTTAAACCTATCTCTTCATCTGAAAGGTAGCATCCCGGATCTGATGCCCACGCTTCACCTGTCAATGCTTCGGCTCGCGCCCGGAAATTTCCTCCGCAAAGCCCCAGAAACCTGCATTGGGCGCAACGCCCTTTGAGGTATTTTGATTTTTCTTTAAGTCGGGCCATAAATGGATTGGCCAGGTCGGTCCAAATTTCACCGAAAGCTCTTTCCCGGATATTTCCCAGGGAATGGTTCCGCCAGAATTGGTCAGGATAGACCTCCCCGTTCCAGCCCACAGCGGCAATGCCGACCCCGGAGTTTCCGCCGCCGGTCCGCTGCAGCAGCTTAAGCGCCCGTTCCGCTCCGGGATGGTTTTCCCTCAGCATCCGGAGATAAAGATAAGGGCCGTCGGCAATATTATCCACGGTCAGTACCTCCATTTCCTGTCCTGCGGAATGCAGTCTGGCGGTATAATCAATAATTACATCGACTGCCCGGCGGGTCTGTTCCCCGGATAACATCGACTGCTTTATTTCAGAGCCCCGCCCGGAACAGACCAGATGATAAAAGCATATCCGGGAGATATTTTCTTTAAGAACCAAGTCAAAAATACCGGGGATTTCAGCGGCATTGGCGGTATTGATGGTGCAGCGCAGTCCGACTTTCAGACCGGCCTGGCGGCAATTCCGGATTCCTGCCAATGCTTCCTGAAAAGCTCCTTTCCGGTTTCGAAATTGATCATGAGTATTGGCCAGACCGTCGATACTGATGCCGGCGTAATCCAGACCGGAATTTTTTAATTGTTTCGCCGTACCGGCATCGATGAGGGTTCCGTTGGTGGAGATAACGGCGCGCAGACCCTTGCTGACCGCGAATTCCGCAAGTTCGGAAAGGTCTTTGCGGAGCAGCGGTTCCCCGCCGGAAAAGAGGATGACGGGGCAGCCGAAATCAGCTAATTGCCCGATCAGCATTTTACCTTCTTCGGTAGTCAGTTCGATATTGTTTTGCCTGGCGTCTGAATGCGCATAGCAGTGCGCGCAGGACAGGTTGCAGGCGCTGGTACAGTTCCAAACGACGACAGGCTTCCGCTCAGCATGGTTTTTTGCGCCATGCTGATACCGTATATTATCCGAGGGTTCGCTTGTATTACAGTATAATTTGGAGATTCCTATCATAATAACCGAGAATATAGGGTTTCAATGCGATTTTACAAATATATTGAGCAAATTGCAAAACTCAAGTTTTGCAGAAATTCAGAATTCAGAATCCAGAATTCAGAATGAAATTCTAATTCAAAACCGGATTTATTCTCCTTTGAAAACTCTGCTTTTTTTCCTTTGAAAACTCTGCTTTTTTTCCTTTGAAAACTCTGCTTTTTTTCCTTTGAAAACTCTGCTTTTTTTCCTTTGAAAACTCTGCTTTTTTTCCTTTGAAAACCTTTTCAAATTCCTGCGAGTTCCTTATTTCCTAAAACTGCGGGTACCGCAGCTACTGACTACTGACTACTGACTACTGACTACTGAATTCTGACTACTTTTGCAATTATCTCTATTGTTTTTTCAAAGTCATCCCGGGAATTTTGATTCCAAAAGTCTTGCCCCGATGAGTCCGAGCAGGAAGGAGCAGACGAAACAGGCAAATGCCAGAATCAGCATTCCCCCCAGAATGCCTTCGGAAAGAGGCGTCAGCAGGGCAAGATACATGTTGACGGATGAAAAAATAATGAATGAAGAACTTAGGAAGATCTTATATTTCAGCAACTGCGTAGTTACTTTGCGGAAACGGATTTTAGCGTCAAAAAGGCCGGCGGCAGCGGAAATTATCACCGTGAACGGCAGGCAGACCGACAACGTTTTCAGGGTTGCCAGAAGAACACTGCCCGGCGAATTTTCACAGGCAAAAACACACCATGCGGCAAGCGCCAGAATCGTAAAGGTGAATGCCTGAGGAAAATGCACCATCACCGGATGAATGGAAAGACCAAGGATCAATTTCCTGGAGGGCGATATTCTCTCGTTATAGGGCTCGAACATGCTGGCCGGGACGCCGCAGGCGGGACATTTGTCTCTCAGTCTGCTCTTTCCCATAATATAGCCGCATGATTTACAAATGACCGGATCTTTCGGGACAAAAATTTCCGTCAAATTCATAATAATACCTCCTGTTTTTTTCGTTTTCTCCCCAATATTCCATAAGTAAATAAAGCGAAGGCGATGATTGCCGCCATACCTGCCATGGCGGACAACACCACCAGTTTCAGAGTGTTTAAAGGCGCGGAGCTGTTGTATATGGTCATCAGCGCGTTGTCTTGCCGCGCCGCGTTTACGATGTTGGGAAAAAGGGCCCCGGCGATGATCAGCCATACTCCGCCCATGGCTAAGGTGGAAAGCGGGAACATGAATTTCTCCAGAGACGGTTTTTGGGCGATCCGGTGCAAGCCCATAGCGGAAATTGTTATGGCAATTCCCAGCCAGATCACCGGTTTTCCCCAAATCTCCGGCAGGTCGTGGCATAGCAGAACAAGGGCCGCGGGAAAGAGCGCCATGTTGACTGCCCAAAGTCTTTTCGCGTATCTCAGGAGACGTTCCTTCAGCATTCCGTCGCTTTTGCCGGCCAGGTAGGAGATGCTGTGCAGCAGCAACAGCAGCAGCCAGGCTGCGGTAAAGACCATGGGGCCGGGTCTGAGTAGGTTCCCGGCTGTAACCCGGAATGCGCCGGTTCCGTCAATGGTAATTCCCGAGACAATAACCGTCAGAAAAAATATGCCGAAAAAAGCTGCAAGAAAACTGGTGATGGAAAATACCGCCAGCGGTATTTTCGCTATCCGGCTGCCGCCATAGGTAAAATCCAGGGAAATCGCCCGGCAGATAAAAAGGATTATGATGGCGAGAAAAGGCAGGTAAAATGACGGCAGCATGGTGGAATAGGCCGCGGGAAACGCCGCGAACAGGGTCGATACCGCAATTACCAGCCACACTTCATTGCCGTCCCAGTATGGGGTGACGGCGGCGAGCAGCTTCTTTTTCTCCTCGTCGTTTGCGGTGACAAATCCGATCAATATGCCGATGCCCAGGTCGAAGCCGTCCAGGATGGAATACATGAACATCATGAAAATTATGCTGGAAAACCCCATTATCTGCCAGAAGGTGATGGTATCCATGTCAAACCTCCCTGTCGGCCCCGGCGGGCCCGGTTTTGATTACCCCGATGAATTTTCTCAGAAAAATCACCGACAGGAATAAGTAAAAAACGGCAATGAACGAAAGCGAGATTGCGACCTGTGACGCCGGCAAAGAGATCGTGGAAGCGTTTTCAGTCCGCAGCAGACCATAAATGACCCACGGTTGTCTGCCCATTTCAGTTCCGACCCAGCCCAGTTCGTTGGCCAGATACGGCAGCGGAATCGCATACAGGAGGACGATAAAATACCACCGTTGAGTAAAAAGTTTTTTCTTGATCTTCAGGTAACCGCCGACTGCGCCGATGAGGAGCATGGCCACGCCGAACAGCACCATGAGATGAAAGGTCGTGAATATCACATTTACCGGCGGCCATAAATCTCTGGGAAACTCATCCAGCCCTTTGACTTCCGAGGTGAAACTCCCGGTCTCCAGAAAACTCAGCATGTAAGGGAGCCCGAAAGCAAAATGGATCGTTTCGCCGGCGGCGTCCGGAATCCCCAACGCATACAGCGGGGCCCCTTTTACCGTGTGAAAAATGCCTTCATAGGCGGCATCCTTTTCCGGATAGTGCTCAATCAGCTTCAAGAGATGGGCATGTCCGGTTAAAATCTGAATAATGGTCAGGATCACCATCGGCATAATGCTTATTCTAAGTAAACGGCGGAACAACTCCTCATGTGAATGTTTCAACAGATGGTAAGCGGATATGCCCGCCGCCAGGAACGTTCCGGCTATCCAGGTGGCGACAATCACATGCAGGAACCTGATCACGGTCGTGGGATTGAAAATCGCCTCCCAAAAGCCGGCAAGGACAACCCTGCCGTCCACGACGGCATAACCTGCCGGTGTCTGCATCCAGGAGTTGGCCGAAACTATCCAGAACGCTGAAAGATGCGACCCGAGAAAAACCAGCAAGGCGGACAGCCAGAAAATTTTCTTCGAAACCTTGTCCCTGCCGAAAATCAGGATTCCTAGCGCAATTGCCTCCAGCGCAAACGAGGTGATGCTTTCAAAAACCAGTTGCAGGCCGAAAACCGGACCGGCAAAATTGGCGAACCGGGACCAGTTTCCGCCGAAGGCAAAGGGCATCATAAACCCGGTGGCGACCCCGAATACAAAAATTATTGCGAGCAGCCGGATAAGAAAATCTGAAATTCTTCTGTATTCGATTTCACCTTTTTTCAGATACAGGGATTCAAAAAACAAGATGTAAACCGTCAAACCCAAAGTCGAAAGCGCGAAAAGATAGTGAAATCCTATCGTAACGCCAAACTGCATCCTCGATAATGTCGTGAAATCCATTCACCCTCCGCAATCGCTTTAATCCTAAAAAACTATCTCTCACAAAGGCGCAAAGGCACAAAGTAAAATTTGCCATTGTTTTGCCTCTAAAAACGGTGGCAAGTATTATCTTCTTATTCTCTTCGAGGCTTTGTGTCTCCGTGCGAGAACATGTTGTGCTTGGGATTCTGATCTCCTGCTTTTGTCTTCGATACCTCGCCGGGGTAGTTCATTCTCTTTACCGCAAATTCCCCACTCGCAACTGAAGTAAATATAAATAGCATAATGACTTTTTCAAGGAGTTAGAAGTTAATTTGGAGGGTTATGCTCCGTCATAACCAGGTTTTACGGTTCCATAAATGTTTCATGGGAACGGTTGTGACGGAGGATAACCTGAATATCCAATAACGAACAAGGAATATCCAATGTCCAAGTTCATCCCAATCCTTCACCGGTTGGAAATTGAGTGTTGGATATTGGACGTTCAATTCATTCTGGCAACTTGGAATATCCAATATCCCGTCCCGCAAGGCGGGATCCCGCGAAGCGGGAAATATCCAACTGATGAAAGAAAGGCAGAATACAAACAGAAACAAGCTGGAGTTATAGCGGTATTTGTGACACGGACGAAACAGACATAACGGACTCAACGGACTGGGAGCCAGAAACAAGCAGGAGCGAGAACGGTATTTTTTTAC
>CAIKZE010000338.1 GCA_903831825.1 uncultured Lentisphaeria bacterium
ACTGCTTCAGCCTGTTAAGAGACCTCGAGAAAAAGCAATCCCCATATCCCACGGCCCAGTTCAAGAGGGGTTATTGCGCGGCAAGCGCGCAATCAACCCATATTCCTTGTCTTTACTGGCTTTAAGATTGCGAATCGGTATCAGCATCCTGAAGCAAAGGTCTGTCCGGTTTGTCATGCCGGACAAAAAAACGCCGGAGATTGCTCTCCGGCGTTTTATTACTGGCAGGTTGGAATCAGACGAATTTTTCTTTCAGCGCCCACAGTCCGAGAGCGGGATTGCTGATGTAGAAGATTTCTTCGCCGTTAACCGTGTTGAAACCGTCTTTAAGCGTTGCCACCTGGTATTTTTTCATGGTTTCATTCAGGTCGGCATACTCGAATCCGACGCTTTCGATTTCCTGTCTGGACATTTTGAGTCCTGGACAGTAAATGATGCGGAACCGGCCTTCCGATGAACCGTGAATCAGGTGCGCCGCCGCGCTGAGATTGTTGCGCAGCTCTTCATTTTCCCTGACCGCTTTAAGCGTCGCCGGGGTGCCGTGATATCCGTATTTCCGGATGAGCCGGTCAATTTCTTTGTCCTCGCCGAATTCTTTCAGCGCGGGGGCCAGAACGATCAGTTCGCCGCCGTCGGCGATTGCCATACGGGTACGATAAACCGATTTATTGCCCAGCCAGGTGCTTTTAAATTCTTCCGGGTCCAGATAGACCACGACTTTTTTCAGGGGTTTGTCCAGCAGCAGCAGGTTGGTCTGCTGGCTGAGTTTGCATGCCGCCAGAAACGCTTTTTCGTCATCGCCGCTGAAGAATCCGCGCATTTCCATTTTGCCGGTGGTGTTGCTTCTGGCCATGACGGTCAGCATGTAGACAATCGGCAGATCGCCGAGAAATTCATTGACGCCGTTATTGAACAGTTTGCGCACCGGAGAATCCGCCTGCCCCATGATCCGTTCCATGTTGTACGCCGCGCCGAGGAAGTGGGATTTGTTGATGGTGTCCGCGCCGCCGATTCCGACCACGATATTCTTAGTATAGTTAGCCATGCCGACGACTTCATGCGGCACAACCTGTCCGATCGACAGGATCAGGTCATAGCCTTCGAACAGGATTTTATTGACCTCCACATTGACGCTGTAATCAACCTTGCCTTCCGACCATTCTTTCAGCAGCGAACCGGGGACAACGCCTTTTTTTACCACATCGTTCCGCCAGTCATGGACTTTGAAACAGCTCAGCGGGATATTCGGCCCGAACATTGCCCGGAGTTCATGTTCCGGCATCGCCGCATGAGTGCCAAGCGCCGGGATAATGTCAATTTGGCATTTTCCGGCCAGCATTTCATAAACCATGGCCGTGATCGGTCCGGCATAAGAATTGGCGCGGGTGATGTCCGGAGGAATCAGCAGCACTTTTTTAAAATTACCGCCGGCTTTATCCAAAGTTTCTTTTATCAATTGACGCAGCTCATTATCGCTGATCGCCAGCGTTTCGCCGCTTTTCGTTGCAAAAATGCCCATTTATTCAACTCCTGATTGCAAATATTAACAGTTTAGTGCATTTTAACTATATCCTAACGTTTATTGCCAGTCAATATCAAACATAAGGAAAATATGGACAGTTTGAATAATTTGTGCAAATTTAATGCTTTTCTAACAATTGGCTTACCTGTTTCTAAGAAATTAATATTATATTAGCTTTATAAGAAGATAAAAATTATGCATGGAAAAATAAAATGGCAAAAGAAAAAATTCTGATTATCGAAGATGAAGAAGACATTCAGGAGCTTATTACTTATAATTTAAAAAAAGAAGGCTATGACAACCTGAAAATCGCGGATTCCGGCGAAGAAGGGATGAAAATGGTCGCCAGTTTTGCCCCTGATGTCGTGCTGCTTGACCTGATGCTGCCGGGCATGGACGGGCTTTCCGTCTGCCGCAACCTGAAAAGCAACGCCGATACCGCCCAAATCCCGATTGTCATGCTTACCGCGAAAAGCGAAGAAACAGATATCATCATCGGCCTGGAAATGGGCGCTGACGATTACGTTACGAAACCGTTCAGTCCCAAAGTGCTGGTTGCCAGAATCAAATCTGTTCTGCGCCGCTGCCGCGACAACAGCGATGACGAAGTCCGCGACATCATCAAGCGCGGAATACTGCTGATTAACCGCGGCAAACGGGAGGCCTCCCTCTCCGGCAAACCGTTAGTCTTGACTTTTTCCGAATTTGAGATTCTTTATATGCTGGCGCGACGTCCGGGCTGGGTGTATACCAGAAACCAGATCGTCAATGCCGTGAAAGGCGATGACTATCCGGTTACTGAAAGGTCCATTGACGTTCAAATTGTCGGGTTGAGAAAAAAACTCGGAAATGCCGGTAACGCCATTGAAACTGTCAGAGGCGTCGGTTATCGTTTCAATGAAGATTTTTAAATGAATCGGAAGCATATTTAATGAAGAATGATCTGTTTCATTTTTTACCGGTAATCATCATTACGATTGCATGCCTGCTGCTGGGAGTCATCTGGTACCAGTCAGACTGCATTGAAAAAGTCTACCTTGACCATGTACAGGACGGCTTGCTGGTCAGGACAAAATTTTTGTCGTATGAAACAAAAAGACTTCTTGCAGATAAGAATCTTGCAATTTTAAATCAGTTCTGTGATATGGTTTCCAAAGAAGGCAATACCCGGATTACCATAATCGAGCCGGACGGCAAAGTTCTTTATGATTCCTCCAATGAAGCCGGCAATATGGCCAATCATGCCAAAAGGCCGGAAGTAATTCAAGCGTTCAGCGGGTCCCCTTCTGTTGTTACCCGCTACAGTACAACGCTGAGTCAGCGTTTGATCTATGCCGCCGTTCCCGTTCCGGGAGAAAACGGAAAAAATTATGTACTGCGCACCGCCGTCTCCTTTAAATCGGTCGATGAAGCGATTGCTTCCGCCGAGCGGCAGATTACGCTGGCTTTCATCCTCGTCACCAGTTTTGTCGCCGTATTCAGCATCATTATCGTGCGCCGCCTGGCGCGGCCGATTGAGCAGATGCGCGTAAGCGCCGCCCAGATCGCTGCCGGCAACCTGAATGTTAAACTGCCGGTGCCGTCCGGCGGTTCCATCCGGGAACTGGCGCTGTCCATGAATAATATGGCAGAGCAACTCAAATCCCGCATCGCTCAGATTACCCGCGAGAAAAACGAGCGCGACGCCATGTTCGCCAGCATGACCGAAGGGGTAATTGCGGTTGACTTGAAAGGAATTATCCTGGATATCAATCCGGCGGCATCCAAGATTTTCGATCTGTCCGCTGATGTGGTCGGACTGTCATTCTACGGCGTGATCCGGAACACCGAACTGCAGGCGTTTCTGGAACAGATTATCAAAGAAAGAAAACCGATTGAAAGTGAGTTTACTTTTTACGGCACGATGGAGCGCCATATCCGGATCAAGGGGACGGTTATCCGGATGGACGGCGATAATATCAGCGCCGTGCTGATTGTGCTTTCGGATTTCACCAGAATCAAAAAACTCGAAAACTTCCGCCGGGACTTTATCGCGGATGTCTCCCATGAGATAAAAACCCCGCTTACCGCGCTTAAAGGGGCCGTCGAAACATTGCAGGAAGGCGCCATCAATGAACCGGAAAGCGCCGCCAAGTTCATGGACATCATCTCCCGTCATTCCGACCGGCTGAATGCTCTGGTCAGGGACATCCTCAGCCTGTCTGAACTGGAACGTAAAACCAGCAGCGAGGAAATGGATTTCGGCGTGGTTAAAATTGCCGGCCCGGTAACCGGGGCGGTCGAGCTCTGCAAAGACCGCGCCAACTCAAAGAGCATTTCGTTGAAACTGACCGAGCCAATCGGTGATTTTAAAGTCAAAGGCGATGCCCAACTGCTTGAGCAGGCGACCTTAAACCTGATTGACAACGCCATTAAATACAATCCGCCGGGAACTAAAATCCACGTCAGCGTTATTGCTTCCGGGAAAGATATTTTAATCAGCGTCGCAGATGACGGCTGCGGCATCGCGATGGAGCATCTGCCGAGGCTCTTTGAACGCTTTTACCGGGTGGATAAGGCGCGCAGCCGGAAACTGGGCGGAACCGGACTGGGGCTGGCGATCGTTAAACATATTGCCCAGTTGCACAAAGGTTCAGCCGAAGTGCAAAGCACTGTCGGCAAAGGCAGCATCTTCACCATCCGCCTGCCGGTGGCAGTTGTAGAAGCTTAAACATCTTCGGTATTTTCCGCATCGTCTTTCTGGAAAACCATATTCGGATCGCCGTCCATAATGCCCCGTGAAGTCCCCTGGATAAATTCGACAAACTGCGACACTTCCGGAGTGGTTTCCTGTTTGGCGATTTCCGCAAAGGCGTTCCGGGAGTTCAAGCCACGGAAAAAATAGATTTTGATTGCCCGGCGAATAGCCGCCCGGCGTTCCGGCGGCAGCCCCGCCCGGCGCAGGCCGACGGTGTTCGGCCCGCAGATGCAGTTATTTTCCGCCAGCATGCAGTACGGCGGAATATCCTGGGTAATAATCGTTCTGCCGCCGACCATGGACAGGCTGCCGATCCGGCAGAACTGATGAATCAGCACATAACCGCTCAACACCGCGCCGTCATCAATATGCACGTGGCCGGAAATGGCGGTATGGTTTGCCACCGTGACATGATTGCCGATGCAGGCGTCGTGGCCGACGTGGACAAACGCCATCAACAGCGTATGGCTGCCGACAACCGTCCTCTGGTTTTCAAACGGCGAACGGTGAATCGTCACATATTCCCGGATAACCGTCTCTTCGCCGATTTCAGTATAGGAAATCACGCCTTTTTTAAAGCGGTGGTCCTGCGGTTCCTCGCCGACCAGCGCCCCGAAATAAAAGCTGCAACCGGGTCCGACTTTGGTGTAGCGGGCAATTTTGACATGGGCGTCGATATAACAATTATCGCCGATCTCCACGTGATCCTCGATCACGCTGAACGGACCGATCTCCACGTTCTGCCCGATTTTCGCCTCCGGCGAAATTGCTGCTGTCGGATGAATTTTCATCACAAGATGTTATCCTTTAATGGTTAGCGCTCAGCGGCCGACGATCGTTGCGATGCTGGTATCGCCCTGCAACACTTTATCCAGATTTTCCGGATCGGAAAAGTTGAACACGATAATCGGCAGGTTGCTGTCACTGCACATCGCAAAAGCCGTCGAATCCATAATCTTCAACTGCTTGCTTAAAGCTTCTTCGTAAGTAATCTCCTCGTACCTGACCGCATCCGGATCTTTCATCGGGTCCGCAGTGTAAATACCGTCAACTTTAGTCGCTTTCAACACCGCTTCACAGTCGGTTTCCAGCGCCCGGAGCACCGCGGTCGTGTCGGTGGTAAAAAACGGACTGCCGGTGCCGCCGGCGAAAATCATCACTTTGCCGGATTCCAGCGCGGCAATCGCGGCGGCGCGGTTGTACCGGGGAGCGACCGGCTCCATCGGGATTGAAGTCTGCACTTCCGCCCCGACGCCCGCCGCGTCAAACGCGTCTTTCACGCACAATGCATTCATCACCGTCGCCAGCATGCCCATATAGTCGGCGGTCACGCGGTCCATTCCGCGATTCGAACCGTTAATTCCGCGCCACAGGTTGCCGGCCCCGATCACCAGCGCCACTTCTATCCCGTTGTCGATCACGCTTTTAATCAGTTCCACGATTCTGGTTACCGCGGGCGCGGAAAAACCGGTCGGACTGTCGCCTTTAAGGGCTTCCCCGCTCAATTTGATCAACACCCGTTTGTATTTATAAGCTTCTTCCATATCCTGCCTTTCAAATTAATATTTAAATATGTTGCCCTTTTAAATATAAAGCAGACGCCTGTAAATCAAAATTTGAAAAGCAATATTTTTGACAGAATACTGCAAAAATCCGCGGTCCGCGGCCTTTTCGGGCATTCGTTCTGCGCAGCCGACACCCGCTATCCCGATTTTTTTCGATTTTCATTATGGCTTTCAAATTTTAATCATTTTTCATTTTAGACATTTTGGACCCATTGTGCATAACTACTTTTAACCACCGCACAGAGACACAGAGATTTACCAATCTTTTCCTACTCATTCTGGACACCCGCTGAGCACATTCTGGACACCGTGTCCGCTTCCCGCAGTCGCGGGAGACACCACACTCCGAGACTCTGGAGTCCCGTTGAGGCTGTTGTTATTTTGTTTTCTCATTTTCAATTTTCAATTATTCTTTCTGGACACCCGTCTTGCATCCCGCATTCGCGGGAGACACCCCGTCCGAGACGGACTAGTCGGACTAGTCAGACCTACCGTTTTGGACACCGCCGCCGCACATTCTGGACGCCCGCTCCACTCAACGGTTTTACAGGGCCTATGATTTTTGACACACCTCCGCGGTATTTCCATACTCTTCCCATACTTCCCATTATTCGCATTATTCCCATTATTTGTTTCCCCGGCCCCGCCGCAACCCATAGGCCCCATAAGACCCATAGGCCCCATTGGCCCCATTCTCCGGCTGTTTATGCCAGGATCATTCTGGACTCCCATCTCGCTCATTTTGGACACCCGTCCGAGACGGACGGCACTACAACAAAACACATTTTGGACACCCGTCCGAGACGGACGGCACTACAACAAAACACATTTTGGACACCCGTCCGAGACGGACGGCACTACAACAAAACACATTTTGGACACCCCTCGTTTTGGATACCCTACTCGCGTTTTGGACACCCCACTCCGAAACTTTAGAGTGCCGTTGAATACACGTTCTAAAGTTCTGGAGTTCTAAAATTCTAAGGTTTTCACACACTCGAATTTCCTCGCACTCCGAAGTTTTAGAGCGCCATTGAACGGAACCGTTTTCATTTTTCTCGCTTTTCTTCTATAATCTTTCACCCGTTCCGGTTTTTTAACTTTAGAACTCCATAACTTTAGAATTTCCCGCCATTTGTCCCTACACATATAGTAATTTTGGGCATGTTTCAAATAAGGTTTAGAAATAGTTGACACTTTTTGAGATGCCGCCATTGAGAGCCGTAATCTCGAATCATGTTGTAGGGACGGATTTTAATCCGTCCGCCATCCCCCCGCACAATTTGAGAGCCGTAGGCTCGAATCA
>CAIKZE010000339.1 GCA_903831825.1 uncultured Lentisphaeria bacterium
CGGAAACTGAAAAAGAGCTGCTGTCATGAGAACGATTAAATTCGGAATTATCGGAGCAGGCCTTATGGGCCGTGAATTCGCCAGCGCATGCGCCCGCTGGTGTCACCTGACGGAGATGAATGCGCGTCCGGAGCTGGTGGCCGTCTGCGATAAGAACCCGGCGATATACGACTGGTACCGCGATAATTTTCCGTCCATAAAACAGATTACTGACGATTATAAAACGTTACTGGACAATCCGGACGTGGAAGCGGTATATTGCGCAGTGCCGCATAATCTGCACGAACAGCTTTACTGCGACATTATCAAAGCCGGGAAACACTTGCTCGGCGAAAAACCGTTCGGCATTGACAAGCAGGCCAACGATGCGATTATTGAGTGCATTCGGCAGCATCCCGGCGTGTTTGTGCGGTGCAGTTCCGAATTCCCGTTTTTTCCGCCGATGCAGAAACTGGGGGAAATGATCGAGGCCGATGCGTTCGGCGAAATCATCGAAGTCAATTCCGGCTTTCTGCATTCCTCCGATCTCAATCAGGACAAGCCGATCAACTGGAAACGGATGGTCGCGTTCAATGGAGAATACGGCTGTATGGGTGACCTCGGCATGCACCCGTGCCATTTCCCGTTCCGGGCCGGCTGGTTTCCGAAAAACGTCCGGGCGGTGCTGTCCAAGTTAGTCAAGCAGCGCCCCGGCAAAGGCGGAACAATGGTTCCATGTGAAACCTGGGACAATGCCACGCTGCTGTGCGAGAGCATCGACCCGCGCACTGGCAGCAGTTTTCCGCTGACCATCAAGACCCAGCGCATCGCACCCGGCGAAACCGATACCTGGTATTTTGAAGTTAAAGGCATGCGCGGCTGCGGACGCTGGTCAAGCAAGAACCCGCGCCGTCTGGAGGTTCTGGAGTATAACGGCGGAGAGCAGTCATGGCGGCAGATCGATATGGGCTGGGAAGCGGCGTTCAAAGGTATTACCGGCGGTATATTTGAATTCGGTTTTACTGACAGTATTCTACAGATGTGGGCGGCATTCGTTTACGAACTGGCCGAAGGTAAACCCAAAAGCCGTTTTGCAAGCTGCGTGAGGCCGGAGGAGACGGCGATGTCGCACCGTCTCTTTACCGCCGCGCTTAAGAGCTGGAAGAATGAAAGCGTTGAGAAAGTATAAAAGCCGAATTTTCTTATGAATTTTGGGTAAAAAGTAAAGGGAGCTGTTAAAATGGATTTGGAATTCAAACAGGATTTTGATACGGTGCGGGAAAATTGGAGACGCTTCTGGGCAGGTTCGCTGAATCGTCCGATTATTCTGGCTAGTGCGGTAAAAGAAGGCGTCACTCCCGTGCCGATGCCTAAATGGGGAGCAGCATTTTCACAGAAATATGAGGATGTGGTTGATCAGGCATTGCGCAGTGCGGAAACGCAGGAATATCTTGGGGATTACGTGCCGGTTTTCCTTCCGTCTATAATCGTTGATCTAATGCCAGCCTTTATGGGCGCGGAAATCATATCTGTAAAAGAATCATGGGGAACGGATGCCCATGCTGTTCCCTTCATCAAGGATTTAAATTCTGCTGAAATCAAATTAGACCGCAATTCGCAATGGTGGGAAAAATGGGTCAGCCTCTGTGAATGTATCAAGCGGAAGTGCGCCGGACGGATGGTATTCGGTACGGCATATCCGGCATATAACAATCTGGATACGTTAAGCGCGATTCGCGGTAACGAAGAATTGATGATGGATTTGTATGACAATCCGGAAGGCGTGCATCATGCAATGCGGCAAATCGTGAAAGCCGGACATGAGTTGTTCGACGAGGCCTGCCGGATTTTCGAGTTTGAAAAGTATGGTTGCGCCACCGGGCATGGATTTTACAGCGATGGTTTTGCCGGCACTCCGCAGTGCGACTTCGGATTTAACATCGGGAAAGAGCATTTCGACGAATTTGCCCTGCCTTATCTCAAACAGGAAATAGCCCTGCTGGATGCGGTTGAATATCATCTGGACGGGCCTGGCAACATCACCCATGCCGAGTCCATCTGCGGCATTGAAAAAATAAGCGTTATCCAATGGGTGCCGGGGGTTGGCGGAGATGAGAAAAAGGACTGGACATGGCTGTATGAAAAAATTGATAACCTGGGAAAAGGCTTGTGGCTGTGGGCCGAGTCTCCTGAACAGGCGGTCCGGGCATGGGAAAAATATAACAAGTCGGGAAGAATGATTTTGAACGTCAGCGTGAAACATCCTGATGATATTTTTCGCTATCTTGAAGCTTTTGAGCAGAAGTAAATTTACATTTTACAGGAGACCGAAATATGGTTGCACAATCTAGAATTTCAGGAGTCATATCCCCGAATAATTTTATCGCAGGAACTCAGACGGCGAGAATAAAGCAAGCCCTTGCGGTTTTGAAGGAACACGGCGGCGGAACGCTGGAACTCGGCATCGATACTGTTACAGTACCCAATACGAGTACGTGGACTATAACGGAGTCGATCATATTGCCGTCTGATACAACATTGTTCCTTAACCACAGCAAACTGAAACTGGCCGACGGCGTGTTTGACACTATAATCCGCAATGAAGGGATAATCGTCGATGAATCAAACCCCAACGGACTGGCACGCGAATTGCGCCATAACCGCAATATAAAAATCATCGGCAGCGGTATCAGCTCGGCATTCGTTGAAGGCCCGGACGTTCCTTTTGCTGCGCCGCATCCCGTTAGCGGCGGTGAACCGATCCCGTGGATTGGAGATTTTTATGGCTGGAGGACGGTATCAATCCTTTTGGCAAACTGCGATGAGTATGAGATTGGCGGCTTTTCCATGAGCAAAACTACCTGCTGGGCAATATCGCAGGAACACGGCTGCGAGAATATGTACATTCATGATATTGCGTTCAACACGACGGTGAAGAATGGCGACGGAATTGATTTCAGGAAGGGGTGCCGCAACGGGCGGGTGGAGAATATCACCGGAGCCTGCGCCGATGATGTTGTCGCCTGCACCGCCTTGCTCGGACGTAACACCTATCCGCAAGGTAATTATGTATTCCCAATCCAAGTCGGCGGGAATGCAGATAATGCTTTTGGAAATAACATTGACAATATTCAGATCAAAAATATCAACGCTTCATCAAAATGCCATGTCATCATCTGTCTCGCCGCGGGCGGCGCTAAAGTTCAGAATATCAGCGCATCGAACATTGAAGACAACATGACGCTGAGCGCGGTGAATATAGTAGCTGTGTATACCGGCTATGGCGAGTCGGCGAAGATGGGCGATATCAGCAATATTCATATGAAACGGATCTTTTCTAACAATTCGACAGTGGCATTGAAAATAAACACGCCGCTGCTGGACAGTACATTTGAGCATATTGAACAAAGAAAAACCGGTGGAGCTGCATATGAGATCACCCCGCCGTATGATGCGCAGATGGTAAACGTGCAGATAAAAATTTAAGAAATTTAATACAGGGATTTGGAAATGGCAAAATTACTGATCGGCTGGGCGGAAACAGATACTACTCCGGAAGGGAAAGTTGATCTGTCCGGACAATATTATCACCGGATTACCGATAACATCCATTCCAGGTTGTCGGCGACGGTACTGGCGCTGGAATCCGATGGCGAACAAGCCGTAATGGTTTCGCTGGACCTGGTCTGCTTTCAGTCAGACTTTCAGGATGAACTGCGTGCAATGCTGTGTCCGGAGCTGCCGGAATTGAATGTTGCCAACGTTTTTCTGAACGCCATTCATACGCATAATGGCCCCGGTGTTGATTTGATAACAGGCATCGGCTGGCTGGCGGAACTGCCGGGTGTTTTGGCGGCAGCGGAATACCGCACATTTTTGCTGGGCAAACTTAAAGTTGCAATTATCGAGGCCTGGCGGAATCGCAAGCCTGGCGGAATTGGCAATACCTTAAGTTTTGCCAGAGTCGGGCATTGCCGGCGCGCCGTCTATGCCAACGGTACTGCTGAAATGTACGGACGAACTGACCGCGAAGATTTTACCGGAATGGAAAGCGGCGAAGATTCCGGGGTTGACCTGTTGTTTACTTTTGATGAGAACAGCAGACCTACCGGGGTGATCCTCAATCTGGCTTGTCCATCACAGGTCATGGAAGCCACCTATAAGATTTCATCCGACTTTATGGGCGAAACCAGGCAACTGCTGAAACAGCAGTTCGGAGAGCACTTTAGAATGCTGGGACAAATCAGCGCCGCCGGCTGCCAGTCGCCGCGCGATCTCACGCGGAACTACAAAGGCGAACCTGATTTCTGGCACGAGGACGGAGTTGCCGAAATCGGACGCAGGCTGCTTATGGCGGTAGAAAATGTTTGTCAATCTGCCGCTGGAGCAGTTGAATTTTCGCCGCAGTTCCGGCATGTGGTCAGGACGATTACCCTGCCTCGTCGTCGCGCATCTTATAAGGATTATCTTGACGCCAAAAAGAAACTGGCTGAACTGGAGGCTGTACTCCCGGAAGATGGAGCGTATAAGCAGTTCTGTGCCGAAGTAGCTAAAAATGAAAAGCTTGCAGGCCGTCCCGGCCCTTATGACAGCAAACTGCACCATTTCGTGCTAATTCAGAATAACAAGGCCGTTATTGCCAGATATGAAACCCAGGACGCACAGCCGGAATTTGAGATGGAACTGCACGTTGTCCGGATCGGCGATGTTGTTTTTGCCACCAATCCGTTTGAACTTTATCTGGATTTCGGACAGCAGATTAAGGCGCGCAGCCACGCGCGACAGACTTTTATTGTCCAACTCTGCAGCGGTACAGGCGGTTATCTGCCGAGTACGCGGGCCGAGCAACTGGGCGGTTACGGCGGCTTGATTATCAATGGTAATATCGGTTCCGACGGCGGGAAAATCCTCATCGATGAAACGATAAAAAGCATTAATCAGATATTCAAATAATATGAAGTTTTAAAATGGCTGATTCAAATAATAATGTGTTAAAGAGAAAAATCACAATTGTCGGCTTTGGCAATTCAATAACTGAAGCAAAAACGCAAATGCCTGATGAAAATAAGCGGTGGCTGAAGATTTTGGACAGGAAACTCTCAAATATTTATCCAAATTACAGTTTTACTGTTATAAATTCTGGAATTGGAGGCAATTCAGCCAGAGAGGCAATGGCGCGTTTTGATAAAGATGTACTTATGTACAATCCCAATTATGTCTTGCTTGAACTCGGGGGTAACAACAATGACCCAGGCAGGCCGGAACGAAGAGTTTTGCCAAATGAATTTATGGATCATCTGAGTCATTTTAAAGATTCTTTGCCTGAAAAGACAAAAGTTATTGTAATCACATTCCCGCCAGTGTTCTATGATTTGCATACTTACTGGCAAAATCCTTTGTATAAAGAGTATCTGTACGAAACAGAAGAAGAGTTAGGGATAGAAAAGTATGTGAATATAACGAGAAGATTTGCTAAAAAAATGGATACCCTATTTTCGATTTGCAGAAAAAGCTACTTAAGCTTGGAAAAGTAAACGGCAGAGAGAAGTACACATTGAATGATGGCGTTCATCTTACAGAAGAGGGCAACAGGGTTTTAGCGGAAGGGGTTTGTGATATTTTGAAAAACATAGTATCCTTTCCTGCTTAAAGTAACAAATCGGAAAAAACAGAAATTAGAATTATAAAAAAATCTGCCCATTGATGCGGGAACTACTGCTGTGAAAAGTACGTTGTTCGACCTTCCCGGCAGAATGCTCGTAGACAGAACATTAGAGGAAATAGCAAAGTTATGGGAATAAATACACCTCGCCCGATCGATGCAGTCGTTGCAGGCTATCTCGGGGTTGACATAGCGCCCGGATTCGCGAAGCGGGAAGCTGCCTCGTTTGCCGATCTGTTCCGGCCCGGCAAACTCATCGAGACGAATGGTCTGCATTTTTCGCTTGGCGGCGTAGTGGCCAACACAGGCCTGGCAATGCGTGAATTCGGACAGAATGTGGCATTAATGGGATGCGCAGGCACTGATGTTTTGGGCGATATGGCGGTTGCGCAACTCGCGCAGGCGGGAGTTACGCAAGGGATACGCCGGAGCAATTCAGCCGGAACCGCCTACGGCATTGTAATTGCGCCTCCGGGCATGGATCGTTTGTTTCTGGAGGATCCCGGCTGCAACCGCATTTTCACCACAGACGACATCGACTATGAAATTGTCGGACAAAGCCGTCTTTTTCATTTTGGGTATCCGCCGCTGATGGAGGCATTATGGTCCAACCGCGGTGCAAAACTCAAGGAACTATTTGAACGTGTCCGTAATCAAGGCACGGTGACTTCGCTGGACATGACCTTGCCGGATACGGCTGCTCCGGCGGGAAAGGCCGATTGGCAGGCAATATTGTCGGCAGTGCTTCCGCTTGTGGATATTTTCGTGCCCAGCATCGAAGAACTGCTTTTCATGCTGGAACCGCAGCTTTATTCCAGCATTTCCAGCGGAACGGCTGGAGGCGACATGATCGACTCCATTCCACCCGATGAATACGGACGGTTGGCGGAAAAGGTTCTTGCCATGGGAGTCAAGGCGCTTCTCATTAAGGCTGGACATAAGGGAGCGTATCTTCGCACATGCGATTTTGCTGAACTTAATTCATCAACGTTGCGTCTTTCTGACCGCACCGGCAGTCCGCAGGGAGTCTGGGTACAGCCGCTCTCCGTGGATGCCGGGCGATTCCGCAATGCATCAGGCGCGGGGGACTGCGCCGTGGCCGGTTTTCTGACCGCATTGTTGAAGGATGAAAACATAATTACTGCCGGACGGTTTGCAATGATGGCCGGAAGGGATAATCTTTATGGAAATGATGCATTATCCGGTCTCGTGGAATGGCCTCGTATGGAAAATCTATTAAAACAGGATCACCAATAAATACAAGGAACGAAGAAGATGCAAATTGATGCTGTTGAAATCTATCATGTTGCAATGCCTCTGGTTTATCCTTTCCGAACGGCTTTCGGCAACGATGACACCATCGAATCAGTACTGGTGAAACTTGTTTCTGGAGATCATTACGGATGGGGAGAGGCCTCACCATGGCGATATCCAGCATATTCTGCGGAATTTGCTGAAGGACAATTTCTGGTTTCAAAGGAATTTATAACACGTCCATTGCTCGGCAAAGATATTTCATCAGGCAGGCAGCTACAGGATGAACTCTCCTGGATCAAAGGCAACTTTTTTGCAAAGGCCGGATTTGACCTTGCTTGGTGGGACCTTTATGCCAAAATGCAAAATAAACCCTTATGGCAGGTGATTGGCGGAAAAAATCCTGACGTTGAAGCTGGGGCGGATTTTGGCATTATGGAAAATATTGGATTGCTGATTGAAACAATTAAAAAAGCCGTTGCAGAAGGATACAAGCGGGTCAAGCTGAAATACCGTCCCGGCTGGGAACTTGGTATGATTTCTGCCGTCAGAAAAGCTTTTCCCGATCTGGTGATCCATGTGGACTGCAACAGTGCTTATACTCTTGCTGATATTGAAATGTTCAAACAACTTGATAAATACAATCTCGCGATGATCGAGCAACCGCTGATGAATGACGATCTGATAGATCATGCCACACTTCAAGCTCATTTAAAAACTCCGATATGTCTCGATGAAAGTATAACGTCTCCGGCAAAAGCCAGAAAAGCCATTCAAATGAAAGCTTGCGGCTGGATCAATATTAAACCCGGCAGAGTCGGCGGTATTACCCATGCCCTGGAAATCCATGATATCGCGGCAGCGGCAGGTGTTTCATGCTGGATAGGCGGTATGCTGGAGTCAGCGGTAGGGGCCAATCATTGTATCGTGCTGGCTACATTGCCGAATATCAAATATCCCTGTGATGTTTTCCCAACCAGCAGATTTTACAAAAAAGATTTGTCAATACCGGAAACAGTACACTCTGCACCTTCTATGTTCAGGGCAAGAAATGTGCCTGGGATCGGCGCTGAGCCGGATCCGGAAATGTTGTCAAAGGAAACCTTGAATCACACTGTTATCAAACGCTAATAGCTTGGAGTTGGCAACTTAAGCGTGTATTGTTCTTAAAAAAATGTATTTCACAGTGATTTATAATGGAGAAAAATACTATGAGCGAGATAAGAAAAATCAAAGCCGGTTTTGTCGGATTCGGAGAAGTCAACACCCCGAAAGAATTTATCGTCAAACGTTGCGCCGCCGCCGAGAAAATGCTGGAAAAACAGGGCGTTGAGCTGATTAAAACCGTTCCGGTCAGCGACGATCCGGACGGCAAAAACGCCGCCCGCGCCGTCAGGGAACTACAGGCCGGCGGAGATTTCGACTTGCTGGTTATTTGCGTTGCCGGCTGGATTCCGTCCTGGGCGGTATTCAGCGTGATCGAACATTTTAAACACAAGCCGATGATCCTCTGGGGGCTGACTGGCTGGCAGAATGGCAACCGTTTTGTCACCACCGCCGACCAGGCCGGAACCACGGCCTTGCGCAAGCCGATGGCGGATATGGGCTATAAATTCAAATATGTTGTCACCTATCGCGGGCAACAGCCGCGAATTGACGAGGTTGTCACTTATGCCAAAGCCGCCCGCGCCGCGTCATTGCTGAGAACCGCACGGATCGGCATGGCCGGGTACCGCGACATGCGGCTGTATGGAACGCTCTACGACGGCGTTTCACTCAAAGGCCGGATCGGGCCGGAAATCGAACATTTCGAGTTGCTGGAAATCGCGCAACTGATGGAAAAAGTAGATGATAAGGAAATAAAGAAAGTTGCTGCCGCGCTGAAGAAACGATGGAAATTCGCTAAAGAACCCCGCTCCGGCACGATTGAAAACTCGGTACGGTTGCTTCTGGCGTTCAAGGCGAAAATACAGGAACGCAACTATCAGGGATTTTCTTTCAACGATGTTGACGGCGTCAAGAAATTGATGAAGTTCGCTCCCGCCGGAAGCCTGACGCTGCTGCATGATGAACTGGATATCTGTTCAGTGCCGGAGAATGACAGCATGGGCGCGGTAACCCAGCTCATTGTCAAATACCTTACCGGACAGACCGCCGCGTATCTGGAATTCTATGAATTCATGGAAAACGGCGCACTGATGGGCGTTCCAGACTATGTGCCGGCGGCAATCGTTGACGGTCAGGTGACCGTTATGCCGAACGCTTTCGGCAATTTCGGCGAAGGGTTGTTGAATGTTTCCAAACTAAAAACCGGAAAAGTTACCCTCTGCCGCCTGGTTTATTCCGGTAATGAATACACTATGCATATTATGACCGGCACCGCCTGCACCCCGATAAAATGGGAAGAGGCCGGCTGGGCACCGCCAGCACCACAGTTACCCAGCCTGGAAATAGTATTTGATGCTCCGGTCGAAAACTTCATTCAAAACGTTATGGCACAGCATTACATAATTTCCTATGGCGACAATCGGGTATTGTTGCAAGGCCTCTGCGCAATCTTAGATATTGCGACAATCTAAACTAAATAACCAATGATTATGGATTGTTTATATGCTTGTCGCATATAAACAATCCAAATCATTCTTTCTAAACAGGCCTACTTGAATTGCATGTTAGTCATTGTAGTCAATAATTACGTATGTTAGCGCCTGCTTTGAACGACGTTTTCGATGAGTTTTTTTACCTACGTCATATATGTTAAAAAATAACAAACTTTAATTTCTGTTTAAATGATTTTTTAACAGCGACAAAGAATCAGGAATTCTTCGCGCTGATTTGACCGTTTCTTCATTAGCATAAAATTTTTCTTAATTTTTTTCTTCGCGCTTACTTTTTAAATTTTAAATATTATAAGTATATATACTTTTAATTTTAAAATCAATATATAATTGAGAGGTAAAATGAATAAAGGGTTATCTGAAAATGTGCTCCGGAAGCGGTTGGATGCGTCGATCCGGAGTCTTGGGTGCGGCAAACCGATGATTGAAGGTTCGCTGAGCGCAATCCGGGTTACCTGCGGCAATCCGAATTGCCGCTGCGCCAAAGGCGAGAAGCATATATCGCATATTCTCACCTGCAAGGTGAATAAAAAAACTAAAAGTGTCTATGTTCCGACAGATATGGTCGAGGAGGTGACTGCATGGGTGGAAGAACACCGGAGGATCAAGAAGAAACTCAAGGAAATATCGGCCTTGGGCGAACAGCTCATCAAACAACATGTCGTCGTCCGGCGGGCCGTCGCCAAAAACTTCAAATTGCAGAAGGAGTCCCCGCAGACCTGATTAAAATCACGCTGGACCATTTTTTTCCGGACTTTCCCGACCGCCTGCTGGAACTGCCTGATCCGCGTCGTCCGGACCGGATTGTCTATTCCAAGGAACATTTGTTCTACCTTGGATTGAGCATGTTTCTGTTCCACTGCGGTAGCCGCAGCCAATTGGAAAGCGAGCGCAGAACTCCGGCATTCCTCCATAATCTGCTGACGTTATCCGGAACTGGAGAGGAACAAACAGCAAGCGTGGAGGCCATGAACTATCTGATGGAAAACATGCCGTCGGGCGGGGGCATGGAGGAGTTGCCCGGTCAGATGACGCTGCGGTTAATCAATTCACGCGCATTGGATAAATACCGCAATTCCTGCGGCGAGTTTATGATCGCGGTTGACGCCGTTCATCTTTTTACCCGCAAGGGGCGTTGGCCGTGCGCGGTTTATAAGAAGCTCGGCGGCAAAACGCATAGTTGCTACTATGCGCTGGAAGCCAAGCTGGTTGCATCAGACGGCTTTGCTTTTTCACTGGCGACAATATTCATCGAAACCGAAGAACAATATGTCAAACAGGACTGTGAACTTAAAGCCTTTTACCGTCTGGAGGAAATCCTGAAAAAACGTTTCCCGCGCTTGCCGATGTGCCTGTTGATGGATGGACTTTATGCCAACAAAAACGTGTTGGACATCTGCGAAAAGAACCGTTGGGGACACTTCATTACTTTTAAGGACGGCAGCATTCCAAATTTATACGCCGCCATGCTTGCAAAACTGGACGCATCGCCATCCGCCTCCGTCGATAACCGGCCGGAACCAGGCGTTTTACAACACATTTCCTGGGCGCTGAATTTAAAACACGAAGGCCGCAGCACTCATGCGCTGTTCTGCCGGGAAACGACCATTGCCGCAGACGTAATCAAAGTCAACAATTTCGTCTGGCTCACCGATGCCAGACCGGACAAACATAACGCCGCCGCGCTGGCGGAGGAAGCGAGAAACCGATGGATAATTGAAAATCAGGGATTTAACGTTCAGAAAAACGAGGGGTACGAACTGGAACACAACTACGGGACTGTTGGGTTTGCAATGAAGAACTATTATTACCTGTTGCAAATCGCTCATATGTTGCATCAGTTGATGGTTAAAAGCGATCTGTTTCTGAAACTTCAGAGAAAATTCATCATGCTTGAAACTCAAGCATGGCCGGAGAAAACAAGAACCTTTCTGGCAACCATTGCAACCACCACGCTGAAACATTTCCGCACCGTCAAAAACTTTGTCAAACGGTTGTCCGAATCGTTCCGCAACCAAATCTTTTCCGACTTGGCAACCAATCCGGAGACGCTCGGCAAAATTCAGATCAGATTCAATTCAGACTGATTTCCGCGTCCCGCAGTTGCCCGGCCCCCCTCGTTACAATCGCAACCCAATGAAAGCATAATGCGCCGTACTCGCTCGTCGGCAGATTCCCGGCTTGACGTAAGCCGGACAGGCAGATTATGAAATTTCTATCCTGATTCTTTGTCGCTGATTTTTTAAAAATATTGTTGACTTTTTCTCTAACGCGAGTTATAATGTTAATTAACACGAGTTATAAATATGGATTATTGGTGCAATATGGTAACAATGAAGGATATCGCAGAAACTTGCGGAGTTAGCCGGACAACCGTGTCGCTGGTTTTAAATGACCGTTATGTTGATAATATCAAGCTAAGCGAAACCTTGCGTAAGAGGATCAAGCATACGTCAAAAGAAATGGGTTATCAACCCAACCGGAATGCGATAGCTTTACGCAATGGACGTAATCCGGCGATTGGAATTTTTCTTCCTTCCGCTCGTGGAGGGTTGGTATATGATTTAGTATGCGGCATGTCCGAGATTGCTTTAAAAAGTCATTATTCGGTATTTTTATCTTCTGGTTATTCTTCTGAAAATTTTACTTGTTTTTTAGAGAATGCGAAAAAAATGTCAACCAGTGGCATTATCGCCTATTTTCCTTTCCATGATGTAATATACCTGCCGGAATTCCGAAATCAGACCAACGCGTTGATTAAAAATGGTAAACTGGAGTATTACCCGTATCAGGAGTTAGATATAAAAAACGAAGAATATTATCTGGCTATCAATGACTTCAACAAATGCGGGGGAAAAGTTGTGTTGCTTAATGAAGTTCCAGAGATTTATAAATCAAGCGATTCTCCTGTGAAGTATGTTGCGTGCAATGATATCGCCGGTGGAGAAATTGCTGCGACTCATCTGCTTGAACGCGGCTGTGAAAGTTTCTACATAATTAGTTTTTATGCACGTTGTTTCCGGGATCGACAAAATGGGTACAGGGGAAAATTGGCAGAAGCAGGAAAAAAATGTACCACATTTAATATTTGGGAATTATCGTCGGGATTTGTTAATGAGAAAGCTCTTTTTGATATATTTAATAAAATTAAAACCGGCAAGCGGCCGATAGGATTGTTTCTTTCATCTGATTATGTTGGAATTCCTGTTTATGAATATTTCAAATCCCAAGGATTTGAAATCGGCAAAGATATCAAGATCGTAGGTTACAATGATTTGGAAGTCACAAAATACATGATTCCGGGATTGACCTCAATACAACAGCACTTCCAGGAAGCGGGCGCCGCTGCAATGAAAACCATTATTGCCATGTTTGATGATGAAGCGGTTGAATCGCAAATGATAATGCCGGAAATAGTGATAAGAGAAAGTACCTGATTTAAATATAACGTTTAAGCCTTTAACATAAAATAAGGAGATCAAAATGAAGGAGACCAAAATGAAGGAGACCAAAATGAAGGAATTTGGGTACCAGGCCGGCAGGGTTGAAAAAATAGCTTTTCTTCAGGGGGAACAGCTTTTTAGGAACTCTAAACTTTTGCATGAACTAAGGAGAAAGCAAATGAAATCTCAAAAGGTACAAATTTTCACACTAATAGAACTCCTTATTGTGATCGCTATTATAGCAATTTTGGCTTCAATGCTATTACCCGCGTTGAATAAGGCGCGAGAAAAAGCCCAAACCGTTAGTTGCGCATCAAGCATGAAACAAATAGGATTAGTTCTTCAACAGTATCTTGATTCTAGTGACAGTTTTTTCCCGTATGCAGACGCAGGAACCGCAGCAGCCATACAAACAGGCAAAATATTGACACTGCGCAACAGCGTAAAACCTAATGACCAAAAAATATTTTACGGCTGTCCTGGAAGACTCGTCAAATACAAACAGGGATACATACACTATGGAATGAATTATTACTTCGGAGTGCCCTCTCTGGCGTATGTCGGAAGTCTATATTTTAAAAAACAAGGACAAATTAAATTTCCTTCGGAGACGATTGCTATAGGCGGCATGGCCTGTATAGATACGTCCTGGTTGTGTGCGTCTGTTAGAACCAATTCTTTTCCGGATTATTATCTTTGGTATATGCATAATGGGAAGACATCTCAAAATGATCTTTTTGTAGACGGACACGTTACCAATATCAGTAGAACATTAATGCAGAGATATAATGATCGCGGGGAATTTAATAAAGGATTTTACTATTGAAAAGTGTGTTCAAAGAGTTGTTTAAGCGAACGAAATCCAGATACCGCGATACTCTGCGGGCGGGCAGTTCATTTAAAAAGATTTTTTTTGAGTTTAATTCCGATAGCGACAAACAGTAAACCATCGTCTAACATCAAAATGCGGCTTGGCAAGCATATTTTGGGTTAGGTTTAGTGAGATTTTTTTCAAAAAAAGTAACTTTATGAAACTAAAACTTATACTCGAATTCACCCACCATTAATAGAATGGAATTTTCATGAGAAAATTCTATTCCTTGAAAGTGTAGCAAGAAAAAATTTGGTCGCATTATTCGATAAATGTTTGATAGTCATATGTAATAAAAGAGGATTAATAACATTATGATGAAGAAAATTATTTACATTGTTATCGTTTCTTTTCTATCGTTATGTACCAACGCATACGATAAAAATACTACAGGAATGGTAGTCGCGGGAAAAACAGCCATTCCGCCGTGTATTGATGGAGACCTGAATGACCGCTGCTGGACGGAAAGTATTGAAATTACGCCATTCATACTATCGCGTCAGGATCAGTTTGCCGGGGAGCAGACTGCCGCATATATCACTTATGACGATCAATATCTCTATCTGGCGTTCAAATGTAAGGAATCCTGTCTGGAGCCGGAGGGAAACCGGGTTCACGAATTCAAGAACAGCGAATCTAAAAAAGACAGTGACGGTATCTGGAACAAAAATGATTGTGTTGTTTTCCTGCTTGCGCCCGATATCAAAAAACTAGACGAATGTTATGAATTTTTTATTAACGGGGCCGGAACCGTCAGCGATGCCCGTTGTCAAGGAAAAGACCTCTGGGAAAGCCGCGATAAAACATGGGATTCCGGAATCAGAGCGGCAGCCCGGAGCGGAAACGGGGTATGGACTGTCGAAGCGGCAATTCCTTTAAAGAGTCTTAACATCAAGCCGGCCGGCAATACAACTTGCGGGATCGTACTGGGGAGAATAGAGCAAAGCCGGAATGAACGCAGTTCATGGCAGCCGGCAGCGGAAGGATTTCATTCTCAGTCATCGTTTGCCGCGCTGAAATTTGTCAATGCAACGCCCGGCATCAGCAATATAAAAATACCGTCGTTCGAACCGGGCAATAATTCCCTCCAATTGGAATTCCAGCCGGTTGGACAATTGAATCATCTGAGAATTTCTCAACATCTGCAATTTATTCAAGGCAAGAACTCTATTCCGGTATGGAAAGACTTCACGGCAACTGCGCCAACTCAGGTTTCTGCGGATTTCAACTTGGCGAACTCCGGGGAACTTACTTATAAATGGACTTATGCCAATCCATCAACCATGGAGCTGTTTTTCAGTTCTCCGGCATATCGGCTCAGTTCGTCAACTTCCACCATCGAAGCAGATGTAAAGGGCGGAAAAACTGAGATCTTTGTGAACGGCAAGAGTCCCGTCAACGGCAAGGCACCGCTGGTCAAAGGCGTCAATGTAATTGCCGTAAAATATGACGGAGACGTCTCAGGCGGCTTCAATTCGAACGGCTACAGCATTCCGCTTGATTCCGGCTGGAAATATTCGGCAAATGAAGAAAAGGGATGGAACGATGTTTCTTTCAACGATGCATCATGGACGGTCCCCCCGCAGAAAAATGGAATTGTGAAAGGAAAGGGCTTCCTCCGTAAAATCGTTATGAGCAATGAATCCGTTATCTGGCCGAATTGGGAAAAAGAAGGCATAACGATGACCAGAAACGGCATTCAGACTCTCATCTGTATGCCACGAGGCGTAAAAGGCCGCGAACTCCAGGACTATACTTTTTATTTGGAAGTCCCCGAAGATTTTACCGTAAAAGGAGCATCTTCTTATTACAACAAATATAAAATCCGATTTTCCGGACCGGAGGCCATACTTAGAAACAATCGGAAGTTTAACCGTTATTCCGCCGTTTTTGATCAGAAATTAACCTTTAATAATGCGTTACCGATTCACGAACAGTTCGTTTTTCTGGTTAAGGCTCCGGTGACCGAGAAAAATCCGGGCAGTGAACTGTATTTTCATGCTGTTGCTGCCTCCGGCGCAATCAGTGAAATACCGCAGAAACTTAAAATCAATTTGCTTCCTGAGCTAAACGGTATACAGCCGAAAAAAATCATTGTCCAGATGTGGCCCGGCTGCCTGCATGCTTTATCCAGCCAACCCATGAAAGAGGAAATCATTGATGAATTAATAAAAATGGGCGTCAACGAGTCCATGATGAAATTGTCAGGGAAGTTGAATCAATTTCTGCCGTTTGACTTTGAACCTTACTGTTTTGACTGTACACCTTATCTGAAAGAACATCCTGATCATGCCATGTTGGATTCTCTCGGGAAAGCTTATCCGGCAAGCAAAGCTTACATTTGTCCAGGCAGGATGCTGAATGATTCCGTCACTCAGAAATACCTTCATGAAGGGATCAATACATGGCTCAATAAAAGAGGAACGATACACAATGTCGTGTTTGACTATGAGCATAGTGTTTTTAACGGTACTTTATCATGTTATTGCCCAAGATGCCTTGATACATTCAAAGAGAAATTCGCCATTAATGCGAAACTTACTCCAGAGATCATCAAGGAGCGATACCCGAAGGAATGGACTTCGTTCATGAATGCCAGAATGGCCGGTATCGCCGGTATCATTTACTCCTGCATCAAACAGAGTTCTCCCCAAACGAATTTTTGCGTATATAGCTCATATCAATCCGAATTCACTAAACGCGCGTACGGAGTTGACTGGTCGCTGCTCAAAGGGAAAATAGATCTTGCGATATGTGGTTATGGACGATCGGTTAAAATGATTGAGGATACCCTGCAAGCCATCGGCCCGGAAATCCCTTTGGCAACCGGATTGATCGTATTTCCCTACGATGTGGCAAAACGGGAGTTTCCAACATTCTGTTCAGAAGCACAAATTATGCAAATGTTATGTGACGGAACAGGCGGCATTATGATCTATGACATGAATGCACTTGATGGAAGAACATTCAGCGCACTTGGTAATGTAACAAAATTCGTATCGGAACATGAAAAATTCTTCACTCCCATGCAGAAAGACAGAAAACACCAAATAGTTACCGGATTACAGGAAGACAATTGCGTTGTCCTGGAGTCAGACGGCAAAAAACTCGCGATACTGATGAACAGTTCCGTAATGCCAAAGGAATTCCGGCTGGAAGCTTCCATGATTTCAAACGTTAAAAGAATAACTGATCTTTCAACCGGCAAGGAGAGCAATTCCGTTGACGGTACTCTTGCTCCAGGTAAAATAAAAGGATTTATTTTATATTGAAGAACCACTTTCCAAAGATTGAGTTGTTGTTTATGTCAATAGCATTTAACAAAAAAACAGTAAAGGTTTAGTCCCAAAAAGTTGAGTACAAAAATGAGCATGAATGGCAAAACAGAAAGCGTAGGGAAAAACACAAAATGATACCTGAAAATCACAAAACGATGATTGACGTATTAAAACAGGAAGGCGTTGTTGGCGACGGCAACCATGATGACACTACCGGCTTGCAAGCGGCATTGGATTCCGGCGCTGCAACAGTGTTACTGCCTTGCCCGCCGCGGAACTATTTAATCAGCAAGACACTGCGGATTCATTCCGGTCAGACTTTGCTTGCTGACCGCAATGCCATTATCCGGCTGGCTGATCATGCCCATGCTCATATGTTAACTAATGCAGATCACGAACAGGGCAACAAGAACATTACCGTAATTGGCGGCATCTGGGACGGGAACAACGAACATCAGACGTGCGAGTACCATCAGACAGGTAAATGGCAAGTGCCTTACGATCCCCAACGTTATCTCGGCGTCCTTATACAGTTCAACCGGGTAACCGATTTGCGGGTGGCGCATCTGACGCTTAAAGATCCGGAGATGTTTGGTTTCCAGGCCGGGAATCTCCGACGGTTCAGCATAGAGGATATTACCTTCGATTATAATTTGAAACGCAATAACATGGATGGGATTCATATCCATGGAAATTGCCATGAAGGACGCATTGTCAATGTCAAGGGAACAACCAACGATGACCTTGTCGCGCTGAACGCCGATGATGGAAGCATGGTGGAATTAAGTCGCGGCCCTATCACCGACATCCTTGTTGACGGAATCTGGTCGCAGAACGGCTACACGGCCGTGCGACTTCTTTCGGCAGGTTCTCCAATCCAACGGATAAAACTCGCCAATATCTTCGGCACTTATCGCAATAACATCGTTTCTTTCTCCAATCACAATGTCCATCCCGGAGAGCCAAGTACCTTCGATGATATTTCGATTCAAGGCGTATTCTGTTCAAAATCCAGTGTTTTCTACGGTTCTGCTCAATTACCGGATGGCCCCGCAGACGCAGGGCTTTGCTTCGGTGCCCTCTCACTGATTTTTATTCAAGCGCCTGCTGTTGTTTCCAATCTTTCCATTCGAGATTATTACCGCACGGAAACAGTCATGCCTGCGGACGATATTCACATTCAGCCTGGCGCGCATGTTGACAATCTCCTGCTGGATGGAATGACAGTGACGAATCGTTCAGGTAATCCGAGCATCATGCTTCATAATTGCGGTACAATAGAGAATCTTGCACTGCAAAATGTGCGCGCCGCGGCAGGCGGCAGCGTAACGGACATTATAAAAAATGAAGGGACGATTGGTCATATAGAAAAACTAATTGAAATATGACAAACATAATAGTACATAGTTGTTTGTGTCAATAATTTTTAACAGAAAATCGGAAGATGGTATGAAGGGACTTGGCTATCAAACCGACAGACTTGAAAAAAACGTAATTTTTTCAATGGAAACAACTTTTTAGGACTAAACTCTTACGTCGAAACGGAACCAAGCGCATAATCTTCGGATGGCAATGTGATAGTAAAAAGAAAATAAATATGAAACTAAACTGTTACATGCATAAGCTCTGCGGCTGGGTAGTTCATTTAAAAAGATTTTTTTGAGTTTTTTTCCGATAACGACAAACGGCGAACCATAGCTGAGTATCAGTTTTCAGTTTGATAGACAGATTCAAGAAAATGAGGAAACTTTAGTTTACAGGAGTGAACGATGAGAAAGATTCAATTCCCGCAGGAATGGATAAAAGAAAAATGGTATGGGGGTATTCTCCATATATTTGAAATTGACGGACATCAAGCTTGGTTCGTCGAACCCGAGAACCCAGCCGGCGATGGACGCTGGACATGGTGTATGATCTGGCCGGAGGCGTTTGTACCGAGAACGGGAGTTCCGGAACTTCTTGAACGTGGCTTCTATCACGCACATATTGATGTTTTATCCACGCATGCCACCCCCGAAGGTCAGAAGACGATCCTTAAATTCTACTGGAAAGCGCTGGAATTGGGTCTTGCTCCGAAAGTGAATCTAATCGGGATGAGTTGGAGCGGTTTCTTCTCGCTTCGTTTCGCTTCTGAAAATCCTGAAAAGATTTCCTGCATCTACCTCGATGCGCCTCTGTGCAACATCGCAGACCGTTCGGTTCCGCAAATGGCTGAAATCTCCCAAATACTTCAGCAGGAATATGGATTGACTGAAGCTGAAATGCAGACCTCGTTCTACAATCCGGTTAACGCGCTGAAACCGATAGCCGGAATTCCTGTCTTTGCAGCCATCGGCGAGGATGATCTGGTCGTCCCGCCCGCAAATCATATCAATATCCTTGAAAAACGTTTCAAGGCATTGGACGGCAATATCAAAATCTGCAGGCGAACAATGTGGGGACATCATCCCCACGGGTTCGATGACCGTTCGGAACTGTTGTCGTTCATAATCGAAAACGCGGAAAAAAATTCAGGGAACCCCCTTTAAAATTGTTTTGATCCTATTAAACTTAAAAACAGAGATGATTCGAACTGAGGGATTGAAGTGTTCTTCAAGAGGCTAAAGCAAATGTTGCAGTTTACAGACTTCATTTGGGTATAATGAAAATACGGTACGCTGGCAGACTTGGACAGCGTGGCGATATTCTGTTGTGCTTTATCGCATGGCAAAGTAGAAAAACGGACATGTGTAGATTTGGAAAAGGATTTTCCTGGAACCAAGTTGTCTTCTTGTATGCCGGAGAACGGTTGGGATACCTGTGAAATGCAAAATGGACGTTTCTTTGAACTGTAAATTATTTTAAGTATTCAATAGTATCAAAATTAAAAACGGAGGTAAAATATAAGAAAGAAAAGTTGAAAAGAATTGACGGGTTTTGGGAAAAATTATCCACAAAAAGTAACTATATTAAACAGTTACAAAAAAATGAAGGATTGCCAAAAAAACATGATGCAACTCGGACAACAAAACAGTCGGCTCGAAAAAAATCAATTTTTTTTCGGGAGCAGCAACTTTTCGCGACTAAATAATTACAACTAAGTTATTATGTGTCTTACTTCGTTTTGAGCCGATTAGGTTTCATATTTATTAAAATGAAAAAGGAGACAAAAAAATGCAATTAAATCATTGTTTATCAAGGTTATTTATTGCTGTTCTAGTTGTTTTTGGTTGTAATATCTCACGAGGGAATGACAACTTGTTGTCAAACCCCTCATTTGAAACGGCAGGAACAGGAGGAGTTCCTGCCTCGGGGTGGAATACTTATCACTGCGGTTACAGCAGAAGCAACAGTTACAATACTGATGGCAGTTGGAGCTGTGAAATTACTGGAACTGGTGGAGATGGAAGCGGGCTTGGCGGAACATATGCCACCATTACAGGGTTGCCGGCGTCAGGCACATTCACTGTTTTCAGCAATATTTATATAGTATCTCACCTTAATGGAACGATATATGACTCATATGTTACGGTTAACTATACTGATGGTACTACTGGTTATTTCTCTTCGGCTTTATCTGCCGATGAGATAACTGCTAATCTGAACACTTGGAAAAAGTATAATCTTACCTTTACCACGAACCAAAGTAAAACAATTTCTTCAATAGGTTGCTGGTGTCTGGTTTGGTCAGCCAACGGGAATCCTTTTAATGGGACAGTCTATTTTGATAAGATGAGATTGGCGGTTTCTGAACCGGAGGTGGTATATTGGTGGGGCGAACATATTTATAGTGCAACCGATAAGGACCAGGCCGCCGCTGATGTGCTATACAGAGGATTTACTTATGCGATAGTAAATCAAAATGACCAAATACCAAATCAAAATGGCGACAGTAATGTTGCGGCTATTTTCCTGAATAGCAAAAATTTTAAGTTGGTTAAAGCTATAGGTCCACACGCTTCCGATTCGCAATATTTTCACACGCCACGGTATTACAGCCCTTACAATCAATATACAACTTATAATAGTAAAAAAACAGAATTGACAAATTATCTGAATACTTATACGGATTTTATAGGTATTTATGATGATATAGAGCAGCCTCCATTCCCCGGAACAACGTATTCTGCGGACGGAGGAACAGTTACGTCTTATACTTTTGCAGATTTGGAATATCGTATCGGCAATCAGACGCATGATAATTGGGGAACAGAGCCCGCATGGCCTGTTTTCAAAGATTCTCACAATGTCACCAACTTGACTATGAACAATATTGAGTATAATTTCCCATCTCCTTCTATTGACAATAGTAGTACGCCGCCTGCGTCTGCAATCATTGGCGAATACGACATTAACTATGGATATCAGCCATACGAAATGGCAGCCCAGACATTTACGCCGACCGTGAGTACCTGGATTACACGAATTGACGTAAGGGTTAAGCGTAGTTCATCGGCGGCATACCCGGCGGGGAACTTGTATTACTATCTTACGCAAGTTGACGCGCAGGGGAAACCTGATTTAACTTTAACTAAAAGGTTGCCTTATCCGAATCCGAACTGCACTATTCGGTCAAACGAGACAGACATGTCATCTACTCCCAGGGATGGGATGCTGTCTCTCTATTTCGATCCCGTGGACGTCGGTCAACTGGCCGCTAATACGAAATATGCTTTAGTGCTGGAGTTTTCCAAGAAAGATAGTAATGGTTCGAACAATGCTTATTACCAGGTGGCTGGTTTCAATACCGATGTTTATAGCGGTGGTCAATACTGGCGCAGGACCAGAAGGTTGGGGGTTCAAATCCCTCCGGGCGTACCACTTTTTAGCCTCAAATATGACATTCCATAACTTCTCCGCAAAACATGCAAAAAGCCGCTTAAATATGCCTTACAAACACAAATTACGGCATTTTTACGGC
>CAIKZE010000340.1 GCA_903831825.1 uncultured Lentisphaeria bacterium
CGTCCGCGACGGGCGCGTCTATATGCATGATCCATGGAGCGGGCCGGACTACAGTCTGTTGATCCGTAATTTTCTCCGCAAGTGGGCGATCTCGCCGGAAAAATGGCGGCATGACAGCATCTACCACTCGCACCGCTGGTTTGTGGCGCTGGCGCGAAAATCATCGCTCCCGAACTAATGGAGTTCTCCGCGGTGAGGTTCCCGGAAACTGACTTGTTCAAGGCGTTGCACACCAACAGGGATAGACTGGATAAATAGGATAAACAGGATAAGAAATGAATTATAAAAATCCTGTGCATCCTGCATATCCCTGTTGATATATCCGGCAAAATGTTCAAAAATAGATAGGTTGCAAGCGCAGAGAACACTAAAGCTAAAGTTTGACCACGATTCCCTTTCATATCCCGCTCAAAGACAATATCCTAATTTTTTCATAGAGCGGGCGGGAGGATACCTATACCTGCATTAGTTGTAACATAATATAACAAATAAGTAAAATAATTAGGAACATGAATAAATTACGTTCCAGCTTAAAACATCGAATCATAAAAAACAATCCGTATAAAGCGAAAGCCCAGCTTAAGTAATTAGTACAGTGCGAGTATCTCAAGAGAACGTGATTGTCAGAGGATTTTTTTATAATAATAATCGTAGCTTGAGATTCAAATATTTTTGCAATAAGACTAAGAGCAATAGCACAAAAGAATAAAATGCTAGAGTAAAAAGTATTTCTATATTGTGTTAATTTCAAAGTTTACCTCCGCACACATCCATTGTCCTTTTTTCGTGGATATGGTTCCGTTCCCGCCAGCACCCGCTCAGTTTTTTATTTTAAAGAATGTTTTCGTATATATGATGCGGTTGCTATAATAGATATTAACCCAATTAGCAATAAAATGAATCCTTCATTCTGACCTGAAACGATTATGCTTATGATACCCGCGCCGAGAAAGGATGCACTGAAAATAGTGTACATATTGGCTTTACTCAGATATAACGCATTTTTACTTGTCTTTTTTCCTCTGTCCAATATTTCAGTGAGCGCTTTGACTTTGCTTTCGCATTTGTCCTTGCATGCCATGCGATTTGAAACATCAACGGCACAATTCATACATAATGCCTTTCCGCAATTTCTACATAAAGCCACCGCATCGGCTTCAGGATGATTATAGCATTTCATTCATTTCCTCCTTAAGATTGAGAGTTCAATTACCCTCGAATCACTGAAAATATGGCTCCCGCAAACGCTTATTTCAAGGTTCAATATAGCCGGAGAGATAATATTATGCAAGCATCAAAAACTGAATAATTTAACGCAAAGACGCGAAGTCTTCTCCTCGCCGCCGGTTTGCAATTCTTGTTTGCAATTCTTGAATGATGAAATACAGTATGACCCAAGGATGAGAATTCGCTATTAGCAGCTCAAGAACCAAATTAGGAATCAATAAACGGGATAATTAACTTTTGCAGCATTAACGTAAAAACGCCTCCATACTCAAAAAGCGGGGCAACAAGGAGAGGAAAGTGAAAACAATAATTCTCGCACTGGCGGCAATGACCGTCATCACCGTCACCGCCAAGTCAGAAGAAGTCATCAAAGAAGGCGAGGGCTGGAACCATGTGCTGGTCAATACTCCCGGCGATGAAACCGCCAAACTGCTCAAAGGCCGGGATTACGTGATCGTAATACCGAGTGTTGTCGTGAATTGTCTGGTCAACAAGGACGGGACGGTAACAGAGGTGCGTTTAAATAAAGAACAGGAACTCGGTGCGCCAAAGGCGGCATGGCAGAACCCGGTACAGGTCAATGCTCCCGGCGAGGAAGCCGTAAAACTGCTTAAAGGGCAGAATTACCTGATCGTGCTGCCGGATGCGAAGGTGAATTGTTTAGTCTATGGGGACGGGAAGGTGAGAGAGATACGCTTTAATAAGGGATTCAATGGCGCAACCAGCAAAGGGATACGAATCGGCTCGACGGAACAAGAACTGATCGCCGCCTATGGCGAGCCTGAACAGACCGTCCCCAGGACCGCAACCGCAAAAAAACTGATTTATCCGTCAAAGTTGGGAATGTTGTTCTGGCTTTCCGACGGGATAGTCACTCAAATCGTAGTCTACTCAGATAAATAGACGGGAAACCCGTAGCCTGCGGGATTAAAATGTCCGTGGCGTCCGTTGTGTCCGTGGATTCCGTATTACGGCAGCATCAGGGCATCGATGTAGTTGTATTCGAACTCGGGAACAGTGTTGAGAACAATGTCCTGGATATTTTTGGAGATTTTCAGCATTCGCGGCGCGGCGTCCAGATCAATGGCGTTCAGGACGGCCCCGGCCAGGGAACTGTTGCCGATAACGTCGAGATTGTCGGGTTTGATTGCAGGGAGCATGCCGATTTTTACTGCATTGTCCACATTGATATACTGGGCGAATCCGCCCGCCAGATAAAGCCGGGTGATGTCGCCGAATTTATAACCTTGAGTTCCGCACAGGGTCTGGAGCCCGGCGTAAACCGCCGACTTGGCTTTCAATATCTGTTCAAGATCCTTTTCGGAGATGTAAACATCCGGCCCGGAACTGATCCGGCAGGCATTGATGCCGCCGTTGAGTTTCATCAGCCTGCCGGCTTTTTCGAGCATTGGCAGGTCAAATCGGCCCATTTCATTGAGCAGGCCGCAGGTTCTGGCTTCGGCGATAAAGTCAATCATGGCCGAACCGCAAATACCGGTCGGCGGTACATTGCCGATAACTGAAATCTTGAAGTCCAGGCTGTCGTCGAACGCGATGCGTTCGATCGCGCCGGCCGCCGCGCGGCAACCGCAACCGATACCGGCGCCCTCAAATGCAGGGCCAGCCGCCGAGGCGCAGGAGAAAAGCTTTTTGCCGTCGAACAGCACGGTTTCGCAGTTGGTGCCGATGTCCAGCAGGACGGAAATGCCGGAATTGTTCTGGATGCCGGAAACTTCGACCCCGGCCACGACGTCGCCGCCGATATAGCCGGAAGCGGCGGGAACGGCGATTACCGGGGCGTCCGGATTGGCCGCAATCCCCAGCGTCGAGGCCTTGACTACCGGAAAAACTTTAACTGCCGGTTCAAACGGCATGACGCCGATGCTGGCAGGTGAAATGCCGAAGAACAGATGCGTCATGACCGTATTGCCGGCGATGCTGACCTGCTTGATTTCTTTCTCGCAGATACCGGCTTTTTCGCAGATGTCGCGGATGAGCGGATTGATGGTGTCGGCGATGACGCATTGCTGCATGGTGTGCAGATTCTCTTTGGATTCATCCGCGAAGGCGATCCTGGAGATGACGTTGTCGCCGTAATGGATCTGGCGGTTGTAATTCGAAGCGGAACCGATGATTTTGCCGCGTTCGGAATCCACCAGGGAAACCGCGACGGTAGTGGTGCCGATGTCAATCGCGGCCGAGAGTCCGCGGACTGAAGAATTGATCGCCAGCGCTTTAACTTTATATTGATGTGAACTTTGGATGCCGCCGGCCGCCATGGCTTTTGACGGCACCATGATCACGCAGTCATCCTTCAACGCGGCGGAGCGGCAGGCTTTGGCGATAATGGGATGGCCGGGCAGTACGTCAATCGGAGTTTTTTCAATCCTGAAGGACCCGCTTTCCAGCACAACTTCACATTTGCCGCAGGTGCCTTTTTCGGAACAGCGGAGATCGAGCGGCATGCCGGCGTCGCGCAACAGGTGCGCCAGTGATTTACCGCCGTTTTCAGCTTTTATGGATACTGTTTTATGGTTTTCCAGTTTGATCAGCATAGCCGAAGTTTCTCCGCAAAATTAAAGGAATGGTTGCAATAAAATAAAACTTCCGGATTGCTCCGGAAGTTTTAAATAGATATTATTAAAAATATCAGGCGGATTTCTTCAGGATACTGTCAACGAGTTTCACTGCACCGTTGGCATCATCGCTGTAGCCGTCTGCGCCGATTTCATCAGCATACGCCTGAGTTACAGGAGCGCCGCCGATAATGATTTTGGCTTTGCCCTTGAAGGCGTTGACGATTTCTTTCATGTAAGGCATGGTGGTGGTCAGCAATGCGCTGCAGGCGAGAATCTGGGCACCCTGTTCCAGTGCGCCTTTGTATTTTTCAACATCGCAGTTTACGCCGAGGTCGATAACATCATAGCCGGCACCCTTGAGCATGATTGCCACCAGGTTCTTGCCGATGTCATGGAGGTCGCCCTTGACCGTGCCGATAGCGATCTTGCCCATGGATTTGCGGCCGGTGGCGGCGAGCAGGGGTTCGATCAGAGCCAGACCGGCCTGCATGGCGCGGGCGGCGATCAGCAGTTCGGGAACGTACACTTCATTCTTGGAGAAACGGTCGCCGATTTCACGCATCGCGGGAATCATACCCTTGTCGAGAATATCGCCGATGTTTTCTTTGGCGTCAATCGCGGCCTGCACGATAGCGGCCACATCATTTCTCTTACCGGACATAACGGCTTTTTTCAGAGCTTCGAAATCTGTCATTTGTTCAACTCCTTGTTATTTTTTGGGAGAATTATATTCACTATATATATATAGTTTAACTCAAATATTCTGAAATTCTTGTTTTCTTTTATTAGTTTTTGCTCTATATTAACATTTTATTGAATAAAATACCCTTTTTTATGGAACTGGATAATGAAAGCTAAAGAATTGGAACTGGATAATTTTATCGAGGAAACAATCGGAGCAAGCGTTTCGTTTCACTCTGTCACCTGGAACCGGGGCCGCATTCCGGCGCTGATTCCATCGGGCGGCAATATCAACTATCACTCGCTGCCCGTGTCCGGCACGGTGCCGCACAGTCACGAGTTCGCGGAAATAATCCTGGTTCTGAACGGCAAAATATTTCACCGGGCAAACGGCGAGCGCCAGTTGCTGACTCAGGACTCGCTGGTGTTTGTCAGGCCGACCGATATTCACGGCTTCGAACCGGCGGACGAGTCCCCCTGTGAAATGATCTTTCTGGCGTTCCAGTTGGAATTGTTCCTGACTTTAAGCCGCTATCTTGAGGAAGACGCCTTTTTGCAGAAATTCACCGCGTCGGTGTTGCCTCCGACGTTCCTGCTCGACGGCCATGAGGCGAACGAACTCAGCACCAGGATGCTTTCGATCAATGCCGCCGGCTTGACTCCTTCAGCCAGAAAAATCAAAATAAAAATCCTGTTGGCCGATTTGTTCACCCAGTATTTTCTTGATGAGAATTATACGTTGACTGAGCAGCGCGTGCCGGATTGGCTGGATGAACTGTGCCAGAAAATGCGCACCCCGGAAAATTTCATAAAAGGCTTGAAACGGATGCAGAAACTGGCTTGCTGCACTCCGGAGCACCTGTGCAAATCATTCCGCCGTTATCTGGACAAGTCGCCTACTGAATTTATCAATGAACTGCGGATAAATTATGCCGCCAGGCTGTTGGCTGACAGCAATGAAGAAATCGGCGCGATCTCCTATGACCTTAATTTCCAGAGTTTGAGTCGTTTCTATCATCTCTTTAAAAAATATTACGGCGTTTCCCCCGCCAAATACCGTATAAAAGCCAAGTCGGCCAAGAAAATCATCTGACGGACAGGCAAAAAACATATTGCGGTATATTGGTTAAAAGTGAAATATGCGGTTGAATTTATTTATAAATCGTTTAGCTTAGAAATTATTAGATAAGAAAAGAGTTGGAATAAATGCAGCTTAAAAATCATTCGTTGATAAAGAATATCAACCGGGCAAAAATTTTGAATGCAATCCGGGAAAATAAACCCATTGCCCGTTCACAGATTGCTGAAAAAACTGATCTGGACAAAAAAAGCATTACGAATTTTGTGAATGAATTGCTCAGTGAAGGCTTGATTGAAGAAGCCGGCAAAAAAGACAATGCGTCCGGTCGTCCTTTCACCATGTTGGAATTCCGGGAGAAATATGTGATGGGCATCTACATCGCCCCGCACTTTTCCCGCGGAGTGCTGATGGACCTTTACGGCAGAATCGAGGCCTCGCATGAAGAGGAATATCCCTTTTATTCCGGACTGGATAAAATTACCGGCGCGGTGAAAAATATTTACAAGGCGCTGTCCTCCCGGAAGCAGCCCTTTTATGGCGTCGGCATCTGTATGCCGGGTATTCTTGACTTTGAGAATAATACGGTTATTGAATCGGTCAACATTCCGGGATTAAACGGCATTAATTTCCGCGATGTTTTTGCTGAATTTATCCATTTGCCGTTGTATTTCGAGGAAGAATCCAGATCAATCGCGCTGGCTGAAAAATGGTTTGGAATCGGCCGGAATTACAATGATTTTGTATGTGTCGAAGTTTCCGGCGGTATCGGTACCGGGATTGTAAATAACCGCCGCCTTTTTAAAGGGGCGGGACAGTATGCCGGTGAAATCGGACATTTGGCAATTGAACCGGGCGGTAAAAAATGCCGCTGCGGAAATCGCGGCTGTCTGGAAGCTTATGCTTCGGAAAAAACGATTCTTGAATACATTAACGGCGTCTGCGAAAACCCGATTGACCGCCTTTGTTATTTCCGTCCGGGAATGATTCCGCAAAAAAATTATAACGAACTGCTGGCGGAAACCGGAGCCCGCCTGGGAATGGGACTGTCGGCGGTGGTCAATATTTTATGTCCCAAAGTCATTGTTCTTACTGGTTCAGTGGTAAATTTTTTCGGTGAACCGCTCATTGCCCATATCAAGAGCGAAATGAAGAAACACTGTTTGCGCGGCAGCTATGAGAAAACCGAAATTTACATTTCGAAGCTTGAATTAATCGATGCCATCGGCGCGGCTACGCTTCCGCTGTCCACGCTTTTTGAAATCCCCGAATACTTCTACATTTAACTCTTGACTCATTATTTCCTGATGATATCGCCGGGTTTGCGGCGGATGGAAAAGCCGAAGTGTCCGAGGCATTCACCCAGATTGTAATAATGCCCGTGCACAAAAGCCAGCAAGCCGTCTTTTTCCAGTTCAAATCGCCCGTTGGCATCAATCAGATGCTCCGAGGCCTGCACGGCCACCACTTCGGCAAGAAACAAATGGTGAACCCCAAGTTCGAGAACCTGGGTCACCTTGCATTCCAGCGCCAGCGGACACTCCGCGACAATGGGAGCGGCGATTTTATTGCCGGGCATTGGCGTAAGCCCGGTTGCGGCAAATTTGTCATGGTCCCGTCCGGAAACCACGCCGCACCAGTCTACGGTCTTGACCATCTTCGCGGTGGGCAGATTGATCGAGAACTCGCCGGTGGCTTTGATGATCGCATATGAATAGCGTTCTGGGCGGATGGCGATTGAGACCATGGGCGGCTTGCTGCACACGACGCCGGCCCACGCAATCGTGATCAGGTTCGGTTTCCACTCGCCGGTTCCCCCGCAGGCCACCAGCGCCGCCGGAACCGGGGCAAGCTGCGTACTGCCCGGCCAGACTACTTTTTTTATGACGGTTTTTTCTGTTTTGCTCATATAATGTAACCCGCTTAAATTATAACATAGTGTTTTAACATAATCCGCTTTTCCGTTTTTTGACATAAAGAATGCGATTTTTACGCACATTTCTGATCGGGCATATTTGCTCTGCCACCCGGGGAGAAGTACGTTAATAGCAAAAAGAAGGGTAATTTTATGGAAAAGATTCTTATTACCGGGGCGGATGGATTTTTTGCTTCCAGGTTTATTGATTATTACAGGTACCGTTACGATGTAACCGGGTTTGCTCACCGGCAACTGGATATTACCGACCTCAATCAGACGGTCAAGATTATTAAAGAAAGCAATCCGGATTACATAGTGCATGCCGCCGCCGTTTCGGATACGACGATGTGCCAGAATAACCCGGAACTGTCGCAATCGGTAAATGTCCGCGGTGCGGTAAATGTTGCCAAAGCGGCTGAAGCCTGCAACGCTAAACTTATATTTTTAAGTTCAGATCAGGTTTACATCGGCAATGCGGGGCAGGGACCATATAAGGAAGATGATGAAGTCAATCCATATAATATATACGGAATGCATAAACTGACTGCCGAAGCGGGTATTCTTGAATTGATGCCGCGGGCGATAGTTCTGAGGCTTACCTGGCTGTTCGGACTGCCGGAACGCAACAAGAAGATAAATTCGAATCTGGTATGGAACATCGCGAAATCCATGATGAGAAACCAGCCGGCAGGTTTTCCGGTAAACGACCTCCGGGGAGTCACCTATGTATACGAGTTGATCGAGAACATTGAAAAGATGTTTCATCTGCCGGGCGGGATCTACAATGCGGGAAGCGAAAATGATTTGAACGTCCATGAACTGGCAAAAGTAGTTTTTAAAGCAATGGGCCTTGAAAACCGGATTGAGCCGTTGTTGCTGAAAGAGTTTCGGGACAAGCCGAGGGATTTAAGAATAAGCAATCAGAAACTGAAAGCCAACGGCGTAGTCTTTTCATCTTCAGAAACTGCGATTAACAAGTGCATGGCAGATTTTTCATTCAGCCTGAAGCAATCATAGCACTCCGCCAATCCGGCGGGTCTCAGTGTTTCCGCACTTCATCTTTCAAAATTGCAATTAAGCGCGCGGCTGCTTCTTCGAGTTGCGGCATTAGCCTGACGGCTTCTTCGTGATCGTGCTTTTTGGCGGCAATTTCGATCTTCATGGCCAGCGGATAAAGCTCATTGGCACCTATCGCCATTGCCGAATCTTTAATTATGTGAGCCAGGATTGGAGTATCAATGGAGGTTTTCAAGTCTTCAAGCTGTTGCGGCAGATTTTGCAGAAAATCGCTTATGACATCGTGCAGCAGGCTTTCATCATTCAGCAGGCGTTCCGCCAGTTCCTGCCGGTCAAATATGAGATTCCCGGCATTTTTCGCCGTATTATTACTGTTGTTGCCGGGGTGCAGGGTCACCAGTTTTGTCACGGTCGCTGCCAGTTTGGGGAGCGTAATCGGCTTGGCAATGTAATCGTTCATGCCGGCATCCATGTATTTTGCTTCATGGCCTTCGACAAAACCAGCGGTCATGGCAATCACCGGCACCTGATGGTCGAGTACCGGCGATGCCGGGTCCCGGATCACCCCGGTGGCTTCAAAACCGTCCATTACCGGCATCACGCAATCCATCAGCACCATGTCATAATGTCTTTTTGCCATGATCCGGACTGCCTCCTCGCCGTTGGAAACGAAATCCGCATGATAGCCGAGTTTATGAAGCAGAGATTTTGCCACAATGCGGTCAACGGTATTGTCATCCGCCACTAAAATTCTGATTTGACCGGTGACCGGTTTGCTGGCGGTTTCGTTGGCGGACTCCGGTCCGGGCGTTGGGGTGTAGGCGCTCAATTCGCTAGTTTTCAGTTGGTCTTCCATCCTGCGTTGCAGTTCATATGCGTCAAAATCTGATGTTTTAGTAAGATCTTTTTTCATAATCTATGTTCCTTTGTTCAATCTCCGTTGTTTTTCAGTCGGGCGCTGAGCGCCTGCGGCGTAATTCCGAGCATTCTTGAGGCAATGCTCTGATTGCCTTCAGACCGCCTTAAGGCCTCCTTGATAAGAATTTTAACCGCCTCTTTAAGCGTAGGCAAAGCGGAAAGTCCGGAAAAACAGTTACCCAGGTCCACGCAATTTTTCTGGGCGTCGTCACTTGACTGGCTGTTTTTGGAATTCCTTGAAATATGGTCGATAAAGACTTTGGTTGAAAGCATTTTCGATTTATGACTGCTGATGGCATCATATACCATGGCTTCAAGTTCGCGGACGTTGCCGGGAAAATGGTAGGCTTTCAACAACGTAAGCAGTTCCGACGGATATTGCGGCGGCTTCTTATTCAGTTCACTGGAAATTTGTTCTATCATGAAATTCAGCAGCAGTGCGATATCATCTTTTCTGTCCCGCAGCGGCGGAATGCTGACGTGATGAGTCGAAATCCGGTAGTAAAGGTCCTTCCTGAATTTTTCGTCCCGCTGCAGTTCGCTCAGATCGCGGTGTGTCGCCAGAATGATTCTGGCGGTGGAAATTTTAGTGGAATCCGAGCCCAGCGGCGAATATTCCCTTTCCTGCAGCAGGCGCAGTAATTTTACCTGAGAAGCAATATTCAGATCGCCGATTTCATCAATGAACAAAGTTCCGTCATTCGCTTTTTCGATCATGCCCGGCCGGTTATTCAGCGCGCCGGTAAAGGCGCCTTTCCGATGCCCGAAGAGCGTGTCTGACAGAATGTTGTCATCCAGGCCGGCGATGTTGACGGTAACCAGTTCTCCTGAACAGCCGGACAGTTTATGCAGTGCCTGGGCAAAAAGTTCTTTGCCGACGCCGGTTTCCCCGGTAATCAGCACCGGTTGACGGCTTCTGGCAATGGCTTTGCAGTATTGAAACAGCGCGAGCATACATTTATTTTGAGTGTTGATTCTGGCAAAGGCTTCCGGTCTGTCGGTGGGTTCTTCCAGCAGTAAATGTTTCTGCAACAGGTAATTTTCCCGTTTCAACTTCCGCAATTCAATGGTGTTTTTAACCTGGGCGATCAGCCGTTTCGGATCAACCGGCTTCAACAGATAGTCAATTGCCCCGGGCCGCATGCATTCCACCACGTTGTCAAGGCTGTTGACGCCGGTAACCATAATCACCGGAACTTCCGGATAATCATGGACTATCTGACGCAGCAATTCGACGCCGGACATGTTCGGCATAATCATATCCAGCAAGACCAGTTCCACTTCTTTCGAGCTGAGAACCTCCAAGGCGCTCATCCCGTTTTCGCAGGCCAGGATGTTGTTGATGCCGGCGCTGAGAAAGGCCAGTTCGTAACTCTTTAAGGCATATTTTTCATCTTCCACGATCAAAATTGGAGCAGCCGGATAATTATCCTGGTTCATAAACATCTCCTGTGATAGTTCCGGTTATCGTTGTAAAGTCATTTACATTCAGTATGCTGCCTGTAAAATTATATTAAAAACGGCTTAATAATCTTAAAATTATTATCGGCAAAAATAAGCCATTGTTATAATATACACTATGGATTCAAAGAATTAAACCCCCTGAACTCAGCAAGAATAATATTTTGCCGAACTGGCTGAAAATAAAGCTTATACAGATTTTTTTACACTTCCTCCGGCGGCGCAAACCGGGCAATTCTGCATACAGAATGGTTTTTCAAGTCCGCTTATTGCGAGCAGTTCTTCATTTTCGAATATTTTAAGCGTAGAGTCATCAGCCAGGATTTCGCCGTTTTTTATGACAATGGTCCTTTCACATATTTCCAGCACCATATCGAGGTCATGGGACGCGATTATTCTGGTATGCTTGAAGGAATGGAGCAGTTTTATCAGACGCCGCCTGGAACTGGGGTCCAGCGAAGATGAAGGTTCATCCATCACCAGAATGTCCGGCGACATGGACAGAATCGAGGCTATCGCGGCGGCGCGTTTTTCCCCCTCGGACAGTTTGTACGGCGGGCGGTTGCGCAAATGGGCGATCCCGACCGTATCCAGCGCGCTCAAAACCCTTTGCTCCACTTCACTTTCAGAAAGTTTATAATTGCGCGGACCGAATGCCACATCGTCATAAACGGTTGACATGAACAATTGGTCATCCGGGTTCTGGAAAATAAAGCCGACATGCTGCCGGATAACCGGCAAAGTGCTCTTATGCACCGCGACTTCTCCGATGCTGACCTCGCCGCCGGTCGGAAACAATACTCCGTTAAGATGCATCAGCAGGGTTGATTTCCCGGCGCCGTTAAGGCCGATTATGCCGACCGATTCGCCGTGCGTCACCCTGAAGGAGATATTTTTCAGCGCCTGTTTGCCGTCAGGATAAACGTAATCCAGATTTTTCACTTCGATTATATGATGGCTCATTTTATTATACTCTATAAGGTTGAAAATTTAACATAGATTGCGAAGATTTTGAGAATTGGTTCGTATTCTGAGAGGCTGCCGATACCGGGGTATCGAAGGCCTCGAAGAGTGCGAATCCAAACTCAAAAGATTGTAATCCCGCAGGCGCGGGACGAGTGTCTTGCGTCCGTATTTTTCCGTTCCTCCTTCAGGCGATATTCATATCGCCAATCAGTCGGATCGAAAAAATCCAATCCACAATCCGACTCGTCTATGTTAAATTTTCAAGCTTATAGAGTATAAATCCGTAATTAAAGCACCGAGTCTGACCGGGATGTCCGCCTGCCGGACGGTGATGAAAAACAACGTGAAGCCGGTAAAATATGCCAGGTCCGTCCAGGAAAACTTTTTCAGGCTGCCGGTATTATATTCTCCGGTAAACCCTCTGCACAGCATTGATTCATAGACCCGCTGCGCCCGCAGATGAGTCTTTATCAGCAACTGTCCGGACAACGACCCCCAGGCGCTGAAATGCACCCCTTGGCTGAACGGCGAACGCAACGAGTAGGCCAGCAGAATCCTGGCAACTTCCTCCAGCAGCAGCGCAATATAGCGGTAGGTTAAAATGAGCTGCATGACAAATATCTTCGGTATCCGCAATGTCCTGAGCGCGGAAGCAATGCCGGTAATGCCGGTCGTCGCAATCAGGATTAACGCGGCAAGCACCGTCAGCACAAATTTAAGCATGATGACCGTAAATGAAACCCAGCCGCCGGAAATTTGCAGCCACGGCAGAATGATTAAAGGCGTCCGGTCAAAGAACGGATTGAAAATGCCGAGCCCGATTGCCAACGGCGATACAATGAGTACCCGTTTAAAAAGCGGCGCAAAAGGAATATCCCCTGCAATTATCAGCGCCACCGGATAAATAATCAGCGGCAGCATCGCGCTCAGGTCATATTTGCCGAAGGAAACTGTTACGATGAGAAAAGAGAGCGTCGTCAATAATTTGGCTAAAGGATGCAGGCGATGGATAAGGGTCGCCTGTCCGGATAATTCATCCAGCAGCCTGATATTATTCAAAGATTCCGCGATAGTCGGCATAAATTTAAAAACTCTCTGTCAGTAATGGATTCGAATTTAGGAGCCGTACAAAAATAACCTTTACATCTTCGCGATTCTCCCGAATGCTTTCGGGTTTGCCGGTTCGTTACATACCTTCAGGTATGCGCCTCTCCGGCAATTCCCAAAATCACTTCGGGATATTTCACGAAACTTGTAAAGTTTATTTATTTACAGCTCCTTACTCAACAAACGCTTTGGCTTTTCTGAGTTTCTTGACATACATAATGCCGAGGCCGGCAAGCCCCGCCAGCAACAATGTCATAATGCCGCCGATCAAGCCGGCAACACTGGTCCCGCCGTTTACCGCAGGCCATTTCCGCGCCTGTTCAACCGCGGGGGATTCTGAACTGGTTTTAAAAGAATAATCGGGCAGAAAAGCAATTTTTGCCTGAACCGCTGACAGCATTTTATGGATGGGGCCATTGCTCTCAAGCTGCTCCCTGCCGGACACTTTTGCCATGGACCATTCAAGCCCGTCCGGCTGTTTTGACGCAAACCATGACAACACCCCGCAGGTCAGAATGGCGGCCAGCGCAAAGGCCGCAAGCACCCGCGAAACTGATATCCCGCCGGCGGAGTTCGTATGCTCAATAATTTCAGGGCGGGCTTTCCATACGAAAGAGATTATGGATGCCGTGACCAGCCCTTCAACGATGCCGATCACCAGATGTATCGGCTGCATCAGCAGGACAAAAGAGCTGAAAGGCAGTTCCGTTCTGCCGGAAACAAAAGTCTCAAGCACCACGCTGAAAGCGCCAAGCTGCAAGCCGATGACGGCGGCAATCAAGGTTCCGGTGAACAACCGGGCAGTCGAGGGTTTTTTATTGACGAGAACCCGGTAAATTAAAGGATAGATGATAAAACATGCATAAAAACCGAGGTTGAAAATATTGCAGCCGAGCGCAAGCAGCCCGCCGTCGGCAAAGAATAACGCCTGGATGATAAGCACGCTGGCCATCGTCAGAAAACCAGCATAAGGTCCGAGCAGTATCGCCAGCAGCAGCCCGCCGCCGAGATGCCCGCTGGAGCCGGTGCCGGGAATCGAGAAATTGATCATCTGGGCGGCAAACACAAACGCCCCCATCACCGCCATCAGCGGGACTTTATGATTCTCCAGATTCTGGACTTTCTTTATCGAATACAGCGCGATTCCCGTCGTTGCCGCCAACATTCCGGCCCCCACCGCGGGAGAGATCAGCGCATCTGCCATGTGCATTTTAGCCACCTTGTATAAATAAAATAAAACAACAAATATTACAATATTCAAAAAATTAATATTTTCAAGCCGCGTTATCTGGGAATAATGGGAATAATGGAATACGATTCGGCAGCCGGTAAAACCAACCGGACACTTGCCCATTTCCGAGGACTTAGAGGGCTGTTGAACGGGAGGGGTCAGACTGGGAAGTATGGGAAGTATGGGAAGTATGGGAAGTATGGGAAGTATGGGAAGTATGGGAAGTATGGGAAGTATGGGAAGTATGGGAAGTATGGGAAGTATGGGAATGCCGTCCGAGACGGACGGCACTACAACAAAACCATTTTGGACATCTCCTAACCATCCCGCAGCCGCGGGAGACAGCCGCGTTGCGGAACATTTCCGAGAGATTAGAGAGTTGTTGAGCAGGACTGTTTTTACAACAAGACCCGGATGCAACGGGCGGGCAACCGCCCGACTCCGAGAGATTAGAGAGGCTTTGAGCACACTCCCATCGTATTTCCTGGCGACATTCCCATTATTCCCATACTTCCCATACTTCCCATCGTCTTTCAATATTTCCGAGACACTGGAGAGCCGTTGAGCAGACATATTGTCATTTTTCTCGGTCTTCTGCCCATAGGTCCCATAGGCCTCATAGGCCCCATAGGTTTTCGGGATTTCCGAGATATTAGAGAGCCATTGAACAGAACCATTTTCAATCCCGCGCCTGCGGGACACGGAGACACAGAGAAATCTGTTTTTTATTCATTTTAGACAACATTCCCCTGATTTTGGACATTGTTTTTCCACCCTGTTTTCTGGATTCCTGGTTTTCATGCTGACTACTGACTTCTGTCTACTGACTTCTGGTTTTATAAACATTTCCTAGCCATTATAGCGCCATTGAACAGAACGGTTTTCATTTTTTAACTTTTCTCACTTTCTTTTATTCCATGATTTATCATTTTCAATTTTCCACTTTCAATTATCACTTGTCCCTACATATATAGCAGTTTTGTCAACAGGTAGCCTGGAATCAGGTTCAATAAATGAGAAAAAAGGGGAATTTTTTTACTGCGCAAAATGCTAAAAATCACGAAAAGGGAGTATCCACCTTAAAAATGGCGTTTGGATCCTTGCTTTCGCGGCTTAAGTTATTTTGGTGATACACTTAAGCTTAAAATAAGGATGCAGGCAAAGTCATCTCTCATATTATTTTAGAGAGTTCTTGAGCAGAAATTTCATCGGATTCTTCGGCGACGCTCCCATTATTACCATAGGCTCCTGTCGCCGCTGTGGACATCTGATTCCGCAGTCGCGGGAAGACCTCTTGGGGCATGGAACTCAGTGCAGATTTTCGCCGGTGGAACTCATGGTCAGGTCGCAATGCAGGACGCCGCGTTGCTGGCGGAGGGAATCCGCCAGATGCCGGATGTTCTCGGCGCTGCCTTTCACCATAATCATTTCGGCGCAGATGTCATGGCTCAAGTGGACATGCGTGGCCGCCAGCACATCATCATGGCTGTGGTGCTGAATGTGGGTGATTTTCTCGCTCAATTCGCGCTGATGATGATTATAGACCAGGGTAATCGTCCCCAGTACCTCGGCGGCCTCTTCCCATTGCTCGGCAACTATTTTATCCCGAATCAGGTCCCTGATGTATTCGGACCTGTTTTTATACTTCGATTTTTGAACCATTTCTTCCAGGGTTTTACATAAAGAGTCCTCAAGCGAGATGCTCAGTCTTACCAGTTCATTCATTATAAAACTCCTGAATTCATATTTCGTTATACTTTAAAATTACTGAAAAATTCCGCCGTTGTGAAAGAACATGAAATAATCCACCACGACGATTGCCAGGACGATCCGGTAGTAGCCGAATATGCTGAATGTCCGCGTTTTGATGTAGTTCATCAAGAAGGCGATCACGCCCCAGGCGACGAAAAAAGACACTGCGGTGCCGATGCCCAGTACCAGCCATTCCTCTTTGGTCATGGCTATCCGGTATTTCCACAGCGAATAAACCGAGGCTGCCGCCATAGTCGGAATTGCCAGAAAAAATGAAAACTCGGCGGCGGCTTTCCGCGACGCTCCCATCAGCATGCCGCCGATGATTGTCGCGGCTGACCTGGACGTGCCGGGAATCATCGCGAAGCACTGGATCACGCCGACCAGGAACCCCGTTTTAAACGACATGCCGTCCACGTCATCGAATTTAGCGATATGCTTTTTACGCTCAAGCAGGATCAGAATTATTCCGCCGATAAACAGCGCGGAGGCAACCACCCAGTGATTGAACAGATGGTCTTGTATCTTTTTCCCGAACAGTCCGCCGATCACCAGCGCGGGAATGACGGCAATGGCGCTTTTGAACCAGATTGAAAAAACTTCATTGAATTTCTCCAGTTTTTCCGGGGTGTCCCGTCTGAGCGGCGGAAACAGCCGGTCGCGGAAATACACTACCACCGCCAGAATCGCGCCAAACTGAATCACCACATCGAACATCTTTTCGAAGCCGGGATGCAAATGGAAAAATTGTTCCGCGATAATCAGATGCCCGGTGCTGCTTATCGGCAAAAATTCGGTAATCCCTTCGATAATTCCAAGAATTACCGCGTTTATAAGTTCATTGTCCATATACCTTGTCCATCCGGTTAAATTTTATTGTCAGCAGCTTCTGCTCAACAGTTATACTCTGCACGGCTGAAAATTTAAAATAGATTGCGAAGATTTTGAGAATTGGTTCGTATTCTGAGAGGCTGCCGATACCGGGGTATCGAAGGCCTCGAAGAGTGCGAATCCAAACTCAAAAGATCGCAATCCCGCAGACGCGGGACGAGTGTCTTGC